>JADDPA010000032.1 GCA_016782125.1 Thermobaculum sp. | reverse complement strand
CTCCAGTTCAGCAACACAAGCACCGGCTCTGCCGACTCATGGGTAAAGCGCAGGTAGCCGTACACCGACTCGGCAGGTTCCACTTGGATTGGCTCCCACTCGCGCGAGTGCAAGCTCGACAGGTCCTTTCGGAGTGCGATGAGTTTCTTATGGTAGCCGAGGAGGTCGTAATCGTGGTCCCGCGTAATCGGCCCTGCATCGACGTACGGCGAGAATTGCGCCCCCACCTCGTCACCCAGGTACACGCACGGGATACCGGGCAGGGTGAGCAGCAGCGCCGTGGCCACGCGGGTGAGTCCTTCGCCATACCTGGTGATGAACCGCTCGGCGGTGTCGTTGTTGTTCAGGAACCGGAACAGAAGCGCATCAGGATGGTATCCGGTGTCGCCGTTTAGGAGCGCGTCGTGCAAGCGTCGCGTGATGAGATCGGGCTCGGTGAACACCGACTCCCACGCCGCGTGGCCGAGCTCGTCCGTCCAGTCGTACGCGGCGTCGAAACCTTCGGTGAAGTAATACGGATCGCGGGCACTGGCCTCCGTGAGCAGGAGGAGGTCGGGCTTGATCCGCTTGAGCTCCCGCCGCCAGCGCGGCCAGAAGTCGGGCTTCCTCTGCCGGACGCCCCACGCCGCGTCGACCCGGAGGCCGTCCACGTCGAGCTCCCGGACCCAGTAGGAAAAAGCCTTCAGCATCCAGCGCTCGACCTCGGGGTTGTCGTAGTTGAGGTTGGGCAGATACGTCCAATGAAAGTAGTGCGTGGTCTGACCAGACTCGTCGCGGTCGTAGTAGTCGTAGTACCCGGAAACACGACCATGCGCCTCGGCGTCCAGGTGATAGGGGTGCTGCTGGGATGTGTGGTTCGGCACGAAGTCCATCAGCACCCGGATGCCGTGTTCGTGCGCCTGAACGACCATCTCGCGGAACTCAGCATCGGTGCCCGCGTCAGGGCGAAGCGTGAAGTAGTCGGTCACGGCGTAGCCGAAGTTGCCCTCCGGCGTCGCGTTCGCGGGCGAGAGCCAGAGGGCGGTCACGCCCAAGTCCGCGAGATACGGCAATCTCTCGGTAACGCTCCTGAAGCCGTCCGGACCGATGTTGCGCAGTATGATGCCGTACACGACTGCCCGATCTACCCAAGCCGGGTGCTCGGTGCTCTGATCGACGAGCCGGGGCTCGCCATCGGACACGACGAAGTAGGCGGTGCTCGTGTCCTCACGCCCGTCCCGATCGACTACCCGCAGGGAAAGATAGTACTCGCCATCAGCCACAGGTGGGGTCAGGACGACGCGGCGCGTCGATATCTCTGCACGGTCGAGATCGGCACCGTCTGACCCCTGCTGGTGGAAGGGCGCCGGATTGCCGGTGCGCGCCGTCCACCGGTACTCGGTGATCGGCACGTTACCCGCCTCCGATGGTCGACTACTGCCGCCGTCTGCGACAACGCCGTCCTCGGTCAACGATAGCGCGATCTGGGCCGATGGACGGTGCCTGAGGCGCACCGAGAGGGTGAGCGGGTTGGAAAGGTACTCCCGGCCGTCCTCCGTGCGGCACACTGCCACAACACGGTTTTCGCCTTCATCGAGTCGAACGAGAGCGGTGAACGTTTTACCGTTGACCGTGACCGGGTGGGACGCGTCATTCACGCGCAGGTGCAGGGTCGCACACCGCTCCCCCGCGGCGCAACGCCCCGTAATAAGCCGCTCCCAGGACCATACGTCCGCATCGCGTTGGTTGAGCATCGGCGTCGGGGGAGTACCTGCTTGCTCCGTGTCTATCAGGAACCCTCCGAGGTGGTGCTTCCTGCTCTGATTTCGCGGTCCACGGGGGGTAGGCAGTCCACGCCGCGTGCGGGGCACCTGACCGTGATCGGCAGTACAGCCGCCCGCGCACCCGCGTCGGCGCCTTGTGTCCGCACTGCCAATCAGGTGGTCGCGGGAACGGTTCCCCGCAGTATAGGAGGCCACACGTCAACGGTCAACACGGGACGTGTCCAGCGGACCGCTCCTGACGCCGGACGGACGGCAGGCAGGTAGCCAGTGTTGGCGCCGCACGAGACTGGGCTATGGGCGGGCGAGCTGCCGACGGCTTTGGGTGTGAAGCTCGTCGGCACCAGGGTCCTGCGTTAGGTGATCAACTCCGTCACAGCTACCTGCGTATCGGTCTCAATCGACTGCAGGCAGGCAGCCACTATGGCGACACTCTTGATGTAATCGGTCGCGACCGTCTCGGGCGGCTCGCCCGATTCAATGGCAACGCGCAGGCTCTCCAGCGTGGCTGCTCGAGCCGTGTACGCGAGCTGCTCGAGCTCAACCACCTGTGGCGCCTTCCCCCATTCGTGAAGCACGACCTCCTCGGGTCCGCCGTCCCTTGTCCGCCTCGTCAGCCTGCCTGCCTCTCCGACTAACTCCCACTCACCATCCCAGGAGGTCTCGGTTCCGTGCGGCGCCCAGTCACCGTCGTACGTGACGGTAGCGCCACTCTCGAGCTCCAGAATCGCGGCCATAGCAGGGTGGTGCTGGTATGGACTATCCGGCACCCGCCAGCTTCGGGCGTATATAGTCCGCACATCCTGGCCGGTAACCGCTCGCAAGAGATCGAAGTGATGGATCGTCATTCCGGTGACGTAGGGGTGACGCATCTGGTAGCGGTAAGGGAGCGAGGGCCAGAGCGAGCGGGTGTCCCGTCGGCAGGAGATCTTGACATTGTGGAGTGCTCCCAGCGCGCCCTCCCGAACCAGCCGCTGCATTGTGCGAGCGGGCGGGCGGTATCGGTAGTTCTGGCTGGCCATCAATATGCGGCCCGTGCTGGCGGCGGTATCGATCAACAGCTGCGCGTCTTGCACGGTGGTGGTGAGCGGTTTCTCGACCAGAACATGCTTACCCGCCTCCAGCGCTGCCTGGGCCACTTCGCGGTGGGTCCATTCCGGGGTCACCACCAGCACGGCATCCACTGCTGTGCCGGTCAGAGCGTCATCAAGGCTCGCGAAACAATTCTCCTCGGCGATGCCCAACTCTTCGGTTGCCCATAGCCGGGCGGTCGGCGCAGGGTCCACGACGCCGACTAGCTCTACACCCACAGCTTCCATGAGTACTTGGACCCAGCCGCGCCCAAAATCGCCGATCCCGACCTGCAGTACACGCAACGCGTCATCTCCTTGGTTCTCGGCACGTCGGACACTGTGTAGGCCCACCAACCGTACCGGTTCAATCTGCCCGTCAGCTCCAAGATAGGTTATCGCGACAGGGCTTTCGATGCTTGGGAGGTCGTAGCACTCCAAGTGCCATACACGCAAGGCGCGACCAGCCAGGCACGTTCCCTTCCCAAGCTCTGGTGCGTGCGCCGTAACGAGGATGCCACGCAGGCAGACGCGGGAGACACGTACCTCATCGCGCCCTCCATGGTCCGTCCGCATTAACATTCGTTCACTAATCTTGATTAACGCATGAAGAATATGTATTGTTTAGTAACTATTTGCCATGACTCGGCGCTTAGGGCAGTTAACGGTTGTGGCGGTGCGGGGCGGTGAGTGCCTTTGGGCGATCATGCATTTTTGTGAGAAGCAGAAAGGGTTGCAACCATGTCGTATGAAGCGGAGATAAGTCGAGTCAACCCGGCATGTCTACTGTTCCTCGTCGATCAGTCCGGCTCGATGGAGGACGACTGGTCGGGCGAGCCCGGAAAGAAGAAGGCGGATGGGCTGGCCACCATCATCAATCGCCTCCTACAGAACCTCGTCCTCAAGTGCGCCAAGTCGGAGGGCATCCGCGACTACTACCACGTCGGCGTCATCGG
Source organism: Thermobaculum sp. (assembly GCA_016782125.1). Classification (GTDB taxonomy): domain Bacteria; phylum Chloroflexota; class Chloroflexia; order Thermobaculales; family Thermobaculaceae; genus JACDAU01. The sequence goes on along the minus strand of JADDPA010000032.1, from coordinate 5,564 downwards.
CTACGGGGGCAGCGTTGGCCCTGCGTTCAGCGGCGAGCTCTCCGGCAGAGACCTTGTGCCGATCAGCGAGATCGCCAACGCGCCAGCGCGAATCGAAGAGCGGACCAGAAAGGTTGACGATGGTGTCGGCGGACTGGTGGACCAGACGGTCAAGTTTCCGGTGTGGCTCGACGCCACCGCGAGTGGGGGCACGCCGATGCGCGCGGCACTGAGCTGCGCCGACGGGATCCTGACTGCCTGGATCTCGCAGCATGCCGATGGCTTTCCGCCCATTGTCATCAATATCACCGATGGCGAGTCCACGGACGGTGACCCGACGCAGGCGGCCGGAGCAGTGACGAGCCTCGCCACCACCGACGGCCAGGCACTCCTGTTCAACGTGCACCTTTCCGAGCAGCGAGCGGAGCCCATCCAGTTCCCCGACGGCGAGGGCGGGCTGCCCGACCAGTACGCGAAGCTGTTGTTCCGGATGTCCAGCCCGCTTCCGCCGTCCATGCAGGGTGTGGCGCGGCAGGAGGGCTTCGAGGTCGGGGAGGGCGCGAGGGGCTTTGTGTTTAACGCGGACATGGTGAGCGTAATCCAGTTTCTGGACATCGGCACCCGGCCGAGTAACCTGCGATAGAGCCAGGGTCCGCGCCGATGTACGTCGCATCCGACGCGTACTGGTTGCCGAAAGCCGGCAACAGCGATGGGGAGTATGAGGACGCCTTCTGTATCGAAGGCGAACCGGCTGCTCGCCGCACCGTCTTCCGGTGCGCCGTCGCGGACGGCGCCACCGAGACGTCTTTCTCGGGGTTGTGGGCCACCATGCTCGTCCGTTCGTACTGTTGCAGCCCGCAGGATGGGCGAGATCTACACGACCAGCTTCCGCGCCTCCAGGCCGACTGGCGCGAACAGGTCGGGCGGAAACCGCTCCCCTGGTATGCCGAACAGAAGGCGCTTCAGGGAGCCTTCGCCGCACTCCTCGGCCTCACGGTGATGGCTGGTGCTGCCGACGAGATTGGCGGACGATGGGAGATCCTCACCGTTGGTGACAGCTGCCTGTTCCATGTGCGCGGTGCGGAAGTCACCGGAGCCTTTCCAATCAACCAAGCCGAGGCGTTTGGCAACCGACCGGTCCTCCTGTCGAGCAACGACGGGGCCAACGACGAGTTGGCCGAGCACCGGGCGTGTGCCGTGGGTGCCTGGGAGCCGGGAGACACCTTCTACCTGATGACCGATGCCCTAGCGCACTGGTTCCTGACCCGAATCGAGCGGGGCCACACACTCCATCCCCTGCCCGACCGGCTCGAGCAATCCCAGTTTGCCGGTTGGATAGCCGATCTGCGACGGGTTGGCGAGCTCCGCAACGACGACGTTACGCTGCTGCGCGTGCACGTGACCTGAGAATCGGAGGACGGATGCCGCGCCCAGAGCCCGCGGAGTACAATCAATCCATCCAGAACCCGAATCTGTGCTTCGCTGACCCGGAGCTCCGGTCCGGGCTGCCGGAGCTGGATAGCCCTGGGCTACCGCGCGCGGTGTCGGGTGCCTTTGCCAGTGTCTACCGGATGCACTGCGGCCGGCGGGTCTGGGCGGTGCGGTGTTTCCTGCGCGAGTTCACCGACCAGGAACAGCGGTATGGGGAGATTGCCAGGCACCTCGCTACCGCGGGTCTCGCCTACACCGTCGGCTTCGAGTTCCAAGCAAGGGGCATCAGGGTCGGCGGACGTTGGCACCCCATCCTCAAGATGGAATGGGTGCAGGGTGAGCCACTCAACGCCTATATCCAGCGGCACCTCCACGACCAAGCCAGCATGCGCCGGCTTGCCGGTCGGTGGTTGGAGATGATGCGAGCACTCGGCCGGTCGGGCATCGCCCACGGTGACCTGCAACCAGGCAACCTCATGGTCGTCAACGGCGAGCTGCGACTCATCGACTACGATGGGATGTACGTGCCCGCGCTCTCCGGGCTCCAGAGCCACGAGGTGGGTCACCGGGATTACCAGTCCCCCAGCCGGGGTGCCTCCCACGCCGGCTCCTACCTCGATAACTTCTCCGCGTGGGTCATCTACCTCTCGCTGCTCGCGTTTAGCGAGGATCCCGGCCTCGGCGCCCACGTCGCCTCGCACGCCGAGCACCTGCTCTTTAGCAAAGCGGACTTCGAACGCCCCGGGGCTTCGAAGGCGTTCCGAGACCTGCAGCGCCTGCAGGATCCGGAGATCCAGGCTCTGGTGCCTGTGTTCCGGTCGTTCGTCTCGAAGGACCCGTCGCTTGTGCCGCCGCTTGCGCGCGACATGCATCGTCACGGCGCCTCACCGTCGGCCCGCACCAGACCGCTCCCAAGCTGGATCGATGAGCCGCCACCGGTTCGGGCCTCCGCCGCAGATACGTCCCTGCGTGCGGCAACCTCACCCTGGGGAGCGGCCGACTGGATGATGGAGCATCTGCGACACCGCGCCATCGTGCCGGTCGACGCGGCGCAGAGTCGGTGGGTACTGTCCTGGCTGATTCCCGTGGTGTGCGCCAGCCTGCTCATCGGCGGTCCATTCACCGCACCTGTCGCCGTCTCGGACGCCGGTGGCGCGCTCGGGCTTGTGCTGCTCTTGCTACTCGTGCTGCTGATCCGATATCTGACGCTCCCCGATGTCACCCGGATGCTCGCTGCGTGGGTTGAGCTGAGGGCGGACGAGATCATGGTCTGGTTCGCGCGAGATGCTCTTGCGCGGATCGAGGAACGACAGCGAGCGCTGGGACCGATGTGGCAGCGACTGCTCACCGAACTCGAAGGTCGGCAGCTCGACCTCGACCGCCGCGAACATGAAGAACTATGCGGACTCGACCGCCACCTACAGACCACGCTGCAAGAGATCGACGCGGAGGAACGGGCGTCCTGGGGTGACCAGCTCACCGAGATCGGGCAGGCGCTGCAAGACCATCAGGACAGATATCTCGTTGCGGCGCTTGCGCGAGCCCGGAGTTGCGACGCCGCCTGGAGATGAGCGGGGTCAGGACAGCCCTGGATCTGGCCGATATCCGGGCTGTGCAGACTGACCATGCCGTCGACGGGCAAGAGTCCCTTATCAAGCCCGCTGAGGCGCAGGCGCTCGAGGACTGGCAATGTAGGGTGGAGACACGCGCGCGGGAGGGGATGCCGAGATCCCTCCCGCCGGGCGTGGTGGGAGGGATCTCGACGCGGTACAGGAACAAGCGGCGTGTACTGGAACGGCGGCGGTCTAACGCGCTCCAGCGGGCAATGGCCGGACAGGACGGCACCCGGCGACGCTACGCGCAGCGCCGTGCCCGGCTGGCCAGGCGCATCGTGGATGCGCGAGATCGCCTCGAACGGCAGGAACTGGAGCTGGACCGGAAGAAGGCTGCCCGAGTTGAGACCCTGCGCAGACGGAGCGGTGCTGCCGACGTGGCACGGCAACGACTCGATCAATGTCGTGCCGTCAGCCCCACGGAGTGTCTGAGGTCCCTCCTGCGCAGCAACAAACAGGCCGGTCCTTAAGTTTCGTGGCGCAATCCCCAACGCTCCGGTTCCAGCGCCGGCTCGGTCACGGTCCATGCACACCACGAAGCGTCTCGGCCGGATGCCCCGGATATCGACACCCCAGCCGACTGCTTGCCGCCCGGGGTGTCGATTCCTCCTCGCCTGCCTACGGGGCCGTAGCGTACTGCAGCGAGCCGGGCGTCGTGAGCATCTCTCCCGTCTCCAGCAGCGTCTTGAGGCCGGACAGGACCATCGGCCAGCCGCCGTACAGCTCCTCGTTGGCCCCCTGGCGCAACTGGTCGTGGACAACGGTTAGCCGGCACGAGTCGCCGATCGGCTCGATATCCCACGTGACCCTCGAAGTCCCCTCGCGCACAACGTCGTCACTCCACAATGCCCGAAAACTCTGCACGAGCCGACGCGGCGGATCGACCTCCAGGTTCTCGCCCTCAAGGATCGCCATGGTCGTGGGTGTCGAACCCCAGCTTGCCTCACCCTTGTAGGTTGATCCGGGCGTCCAATCCGAGGTGACGGCCACCCCGAAGGTGTACTTCCGCCGCATCTCGGGGTCGGTGATCGCCTGCCAGAGGCGCTCCGGAGTCGTCTTTATGTAAATCTCGAACACCTTCTCCATGGTCTGTTCCTCCAGTGTGTGCTTGAGTCCGCTCAGGGCCGCGGCCCAGGGCTCGGCGTACTTGCTCACCCACCGATCGTGGACGAGCCGGATCGGGACGGGGTTCAAAAAGTGCAGCTTCTCCCGCCCCGAACGACGTGCGATGACCAGGCCGGCGTCCTCGAGCACACGCAGGTGCTTCATGACGCCGAAGCGCGTCATCTCCAGCTCGGACTCCAACTCAGTGAGCGTGCGGCCGTCACGCGCAAAGAGCCGGTCGAGCAGGAAACGCCGAGTCGAGTCGGCGAGCGCTTTGAATACGCGGTCATCGTCGGTCATGAGCCGATTATACGTGACTATTTGGTCACGTTTCAAGCATCACCGTGGAGGAATGGTGCGCCAACTCCGAGTCACGATCTCCGTGGAGCTATCGCGGGTCACCACGACTAGATCCCCCGTCATACGACTTCAGAGCACCTGGCTTGCTCCCGCCACACTCGCGGTGCTCCCTACGCCGCCCGTGGTCCGAACGGCTCTGACGGCTCGCCGTAGCGCTCCCGCAGCCTCCCGTCCGCCTCCCCGATGATGGCCAGCAGCGCGTCCACGTCGTGGCCGGGTGCCGATGCCGACACCTCCCACGCGTACGTATTGCGCTGCCCCTTCTCCACCTTGATGCGCAGCTCCGGCCTCGGGTCGCTGTGGCTGTGCTCGTGCCGGATCGTCTGCTCTTCCATGCTCGCCTGCTCCTTCGTTGAGTCTTCGTCCGTACTCATATTGTATCTCTATGGCAGTTCGGATACGTGTCCTAGAGCAATCGATATGACTTGGCCCGTATCTGTTCTGTTTGCAATTGCATACAGCCAGTGATACACTGCGCGGTGGAGGTGTGGTCGTGATCGAGAACCGGCTATCGGAGATTTTGGGCAGGAGGCGGATGAACGTCAGCGAGCTGGCGCGGAGGGCGGGGATATCGCGCTCGGCCGCACACAAGCTGTACCACGACACGGGCGTGAGCTTCGATCGGGAGGTGCTCGCCAAGGTATGCGGCTTCCTGGGTGTGCAGGTGAGCGATCTGCTAGTATATGTGCCCACGGACAGACAGGAGGACCATAACCGCCGGGGCTGACCGGGGCAGGCACTGGCCTGACGGCTGGACACCCGCGGCGATATGGGGGAGGTGGCGGCTGTGACACTCAGGCGGGCAAAGCGGGACCGGTGGATCCTCGGGGTGTGTGGCGGGATCGCGCATAGATACGGCACGAGCCCGACCGGCGTGCGCCTGCTCACCGTGCTCCTTGCCATCATCCCCGGCTGCAGCGTCGTCCCCACGTTCCTGGTGTACCTGGGGCTGAGCGTCATCCTGCCGGAGAGCGACGAGTTCTAACCGGGACCACGCCGTGCGGCGCGGACGTGCGACTACCGCGCGGGGAGCAACAGGATCGGACAGACCGCCGAGCGCAATAGCTCCTCGGCGAT
>JADDPA010000004.1 GCA_016782125.1 Thermobaculum sp. | reverse complement strand
CGTAGCTTCTTCGTAGGAGCACCGCCAGTACAGCGGCTCCGGCGGCAGCGGCGCTTGAGGCGAGCAGCGCGGCATCCACCCCGACGCGTTCGGTCATTATGCCCGCGAAGTAGTTGCCGCCCGCAAGCCCGCCGACGAGCGCCGTGTTCCACCAGGTAAACGCCTCGGTGCGCGTACCGGCGGGCGCGACCCGGTCCACGAGCAGGAGGGCGCACGTCACGCCGGGCGCGATGGTGAACCCCATCAGCGCGAGCAGGACCGCCATCTGGGGGATCGTTGCGGGCAGCGCGAGACTCGCGAGCCCCACCGCCGTCAGCCCGAGAAATGGTGCCCACTGCCGCGAGAGAGGCATGGAGAACCTGCGCGCGCCGTACCAGAGGCCGCCCGGGATACTGCCCACGGAGATTGCTGCGATGAGCACCCCCGCCGCCGCGGGTATCCCCTCGGCCTCGGCGAACGCGGGCATGGTCACGTCCATCACCCCGAAGCTTGCCCCGACCGGAATGGAGACGATCAGTATGGTGCGCATACCGGGCGATACCAGCGGCCCGAGGAAGTTGCGCACGGCGCCGTCGACTTGCTCGGATCGCCAACGGCGAGACGGGTGTGAGGCGGCGAACCCGAGCGCCCCACCCCCCGCCAGCATGGCCGCCACGAGCACCGCGCTGGACGGCGATCCCGCGGCGGCCAGCAGGCCCACCAGCAACGGCCCCGCGAAGAACGATATTTCGATCACGACGGACTCAAAGGCGTACGCTGTCTGCCGCTGGTCGTCTCCGTCCAGAAGCTCAGACCAGAGCGCCCGCATGCACGCCGATACCGGCGGATACGCCAGCCCGGCGAGGCCGGCCAAGGCGGTCAACAGAGCGCTGCCCGCACCATTCGTCGCCGCGATCAGCAGCCCAATCAGTGCCGCCGAGTGCGCCAGGCCACTCGCGACGAGCGGCCACGTCTGCCCAAAGCGATCGACGAGCCGCCCCTGCACCGGCGCGAATAGGGCTGAGCACAAAGTATATGCGGCCGTGATTCGCCCGGCGGTGGCGTAGGAACCGCTCGCCCCGTACCCGAAAAGGACTAAGGCCAGGGGCATCATCCCCGTCGGCAGTCGGCCAAGGAAAGCCGCCGTCACCGGGGCGAAGGCGTGTGGTGTGCGCAGCAGCGCCGCGTACGGTTGGATCAGCGCCACGCGGGGCTGCTCGTGATCAACGGGTCGGGCGGGGTGGCTATGGTCTCGGCGCGGACGGGTAAGAGCACACGCCGATTATACGGCACGCCCTTATCCAGGTTCGGGCGTTGCCTGTCCGTCTGAACGCACCCTCGTCAGGGGAGGTCAGGTGCGGCGGGCTAGTCGGGATGTCCCTGCCCGGGCCGGAGGTCGCCCTACGACGTCAGGGGGTCGAGGAGATGCGTGGGAGGTCCTCGGCATTGTCGGCACCGCTCGCTCGCCCGGAATCCTGATCGGTCGTGTCGTCATGATCGGAGCGCACATTTTGGGTGTCATCCCCGAGGATACCGCCCATAGCGCCGGTGCTCTCATGCTCCGAGTCCAAACCCGAGAGGCCGCTGGTGTTGATGTCCATTTGCTCGATGCTGTCGCGCGTACGCTCTTCGGCTGGTTGGTTGTCCATCGCTGTGCCTCCTGTCAGCTAACACGGTGTCTCGGTGACGGTGATGTGGGTGATGTGCATTTCCTGTGCCGCAACGGGTCTGTCTTGTCTGTGCGTGCGGTCGAGGTAGCGAGGATGCGGAGCCGGGACAGTCCGTGCTGGCAGCTAACGGCGGGGCAGCGCGACGACCGGCTCTGCCTTTTACAGTGTGCCCGTTGCGAGCAGTGGGATGTGCGGCTTTATGCCGAAGCGCAGGTGGCCATGGGCCTCGCGGAGCGCCGCCTCGACGCGAGCGGGATCAGGGCCACGGGCGAAGATAAAGCCGAGGTAGCTCGCCCCCTCCGGGAGCGAGACCAGCGGCTGGTTGAGTTTCGCGGTGACCCGCACGTCTGCAATCCCCGAGACCGCGCGAGCCTCCTCCACGCCCGCCACGGAGGCGAGCATCCCGCCTCGGGGGATGGGGATCATCATCACGCCGGCGGCGTGTTCGTCGCGGCTGTAGCTGTCGATGTCGAGGCCGACGGCGTGCCGAAGGATGAGTTCCTCCAAGCACATACCCGCGCCGAACTGCAGGACATCGGAGCAAAGCCCGCCGATGGACCGCCCGGCCATCTCGACGAGCCACGCCCCCTGCTCGTTCACCCGCAGTTCCGCGTGGACCGGGCCTGTACGCAGCCCGAGCGAGGCCGCGGCCTGCTGGGTCCGCGCGGCTATGGCCGCTTGCACGGGTATAGGCAGCCGCGAGGGGGTGACGTAGATCGTCTCCTCGAAGAACGGGCCGTCGAGCGGGTCCGGCTTGTCGAAGAGCGCGAGCACCCGCAGCGCGCCGTCCGTGAGGATGCCTTCGAGCGCGACCTCGAAGCCGGGGATGAACGCCTCGACGAGCACGTGGGTGTGCTCGGGCCGGTTCCCCTCGGCGAGCAGCATGCGCGCGAGGCGGCGCCACGCCGCGATGAAGCCCTCGGTGTCGTCAGCGCGCATCACGCCCCGGCTACCGGAGAGCCGCAGCGGCTTGAGGACGCACGGGTACCCCACCTGCCGCGCGACCTGTGCCGGGTCCGCCGTCAGCGCGAATCGCTCGAAGCGGGGCACGGGGACATCGCCCGCGGCGAGCATCCGGCGCATCTCATACTTGTCGCGCGCGGCCACGGCGGCTTCCGGCGAGTTATGCGGCAGGCCGAGCGCCTCGCCGATGCGCGCCGCGAGGATGGTCGCGCTATCGTCGACGGACAGCACCGCGTCGAGCGGATGTGCTTCGGCGTATGCCAGGACCGCGGCGACGGCGGAATCGGGCTCCGCGAACCGCAGGGCGAGCGGTATGTGCCAGTGGGCCGCGAGCTCCTCCGCCATGTCCACGCCTTGCACGACCTCCAGGTCCAGCTTCCTGGCGGCCTCGAGGAAGGCGCCCGCCCGGTATGTCGCGGGCGAGAGCAGCAGCAGCACGCGTTTCCTCTCGCCGTTGTGCTCGCTCATGCGCTCCTCCTTCGAGCTACACGGATCCTGGGAGACACCCAAGAGTCATGGTAGCAAAGGGTTGGTCAGCACCGGGGGCGTGCTTGTTGCGTGCGCTAACGCCATACGCACATGGGAGATCGGAGGGTAATCGTGAAGAACGTGGCATCGCTCGGTCCGCTGTCGGAGGGGATGCGGGTGCTGAGCGCGGATGGTGAGCTTTTGGGTACGGTCGCCTCGGTGTGGGGCGGGTTCGTTGACCTTCACTCCGCGCGGGAGATGGAGCAGGCGTCCGGCGTCGGCGCCGGGGTGGAGGACAGCCCGGACGTGAGCGATCTGCCGGAGGGCACGACCACCATAGGGGAGGCTCGCCCAGGCTACATCGAGGTCGGAGCGGAGGATGGGCGGACGCTGTCCGTGCCGCTCGCGGATGTCGCGGATGTGCGCGACAACGATGTGATCCTGTCGGGCACGATGGGGGAGATCGCGGGGCGGTACGAGCCAGACGCATCGGGTACATAAGGTCTGTGCGGTCCTGTTGTCCGATCGCCACGGATAAGGCGTGGGGCGTAACGTTAGGCCATCGCTGAATCGCCCGGCACGCAGGTACATTGGGACATATCGTGCCCGAGCCGTTTCGTGGAGTGGATGCCGATGCGTTCCTGTCGCTGCTCCGAGGGCAGGCACGTAGACCTGCTCCTACGGCGTGGCTCATTTTCTTAGAATGCGACAATACCCAGTGGCTTCTGCTCGCTCACTCGGAACGACCCATCTGGCACCGTCCGGCCCGGGCTGGTATTACCGGGCGTCGGGTTGGTGGGCTGGCGCAGACTCGGGGATTTGGCCATCCGAGTCGCTGACCAGATTGATGTCTGGGTCTTCCGGATCGGCGCCCAACTCCTCGGCGAGCAGTTGTCGCCGGTACATCGCGGCGTACAGCCCGTTGAGCGCGACGAGCTCGTCGTGCGTGCCCTGCTCCACGATCCGCCCGTCGTCGAGCACCACGATCTTATCCGCGCCGCGCACCGTTGACGTGCGGTGGGAGATGATCAGGCTCGTGCGGCTCCGCATCACCTGCCGCAGCCGGCGCAGGATTTCCTCTTCGGTGTAGGTGTCCACCGCGGAGAGCGCATCGTCGAGGATGAGGATGCGCGGGTCCTTGAGCACGGCGCGGGCGATCGCGGTGCGCTGCTTCTGCCCGCCGGACAGGGTCACCCCGCGCTCCCCGAGAAAGGTCTCGTACCCGTGGGGGAACTGCTCCACGTCCCGCTCGAGCTGGCTCACCGTGGCTGCCCATTCCACCTTCTCTTGCGAGGTCTCATCGACGCCGAACGCGATGTTCTCGCGGATGGGCTCCGAGAAGAGGAAGGTTTCCTGCGGCACGAACCCGACCGAGCGGCGCAGGAGCTCCAGCGGGATCAGCCGCACGTCTATGCCGTCTATGAGCACCTGCCCCTCCGTCGGGTCCCAGAGGCGGGGGACTAGCGCGGCCAGGCTGCTCTTGCCGCTGCCGGTTGGGCCGACGATCGCGACGGTCGATCCGGCGGGGACGTGAAGGTCGATGCGCGAGAGGACGGTCGCGTCGGCGTGGCGGAGGGTTACGTCGCGCAAGAGGATCTCGCCGCGGAGTTCTTGCAGGGGATGCGGCTCGCGGGCGTCGCGGATGGCGGGGTCTGTCTGGAGCACCTGCTGGAGTCGGATCATCGAGGCGCTGCCCTGCTGGATCAGGTTCATCACCCAGCCGAGCGCGATCATCGGCCAGCGCAGCGCGCCGACGTACGCGATGAACTGCACCAGCTCTCCGACCGAGATGCGTCCGGCGATCACGTCCTGGCCGCCGAAGTAGAGCACCACGACCGTCGCGATGCCGCCAACAGTGAACATCGCGGGCCAGAGGAGCGCCTGCACGCGCAGGTGGGCGATGCTGGCGCGGATGTACTGCCGGTTGATATCTTGGAATGCTTCCAGCTCCGCGGCTTCCTGCGCGTATGCCTTGACCACGCGGATGCCCGATGCGTTCTCCTGCACCTTGGTAGAGATGTCGGAGAAGCCCTCCTGCACCTTCTCGTAGCGGCGCTGGATGATGCCGCCGGTGATGCCGAAGGTGAGGCTCATCAGCGGCAGGATGATCGCGGAGTACAGGGCGAGCTGCACGTCGATCGTGAGCATCACGGCAACGGTGCCCACGAAGGCGACGACGGTGTTCACGCTGTTGGAGATGCCCGGGCCGAGCGCACGCTGCACGGCGTTCAGGTCGTTCGTCGCCCGTGCCATCAGGTCGCCGGTGCGGGAGCGTTGGAAGAAGGCGGCATCCTGCCGCTGGAAGTGCTGGAAGAGGTCGTTGCGAAGCTCGTATTCCACATCGCGGGAGGTCGCCGCGCCGAGGTAGCGCGAGTAGAACCGGAACAACCCCTCGACGATCGCCGCACCGAAGAGAAAAACGCCGTAGAGTGCGAGTTGGCCGCTGGTCGTGCCCTCGTTGATAGCGTCGATCGCGAGCCGCAGCAGGTATGGCGCGAGCAGCGCGGCGAGGTTTGCCGCCACGATGCAGAACATCGCGATCGCGACCTTACTCTTGTGTCGCCCGAGATAGCGGAACGCCGGGAACAGACCTCTCACCCCCCTATTGTACGGAGTGCATCCCCGTGTGACAAACCGGGCAAGCGAGCCCCAGCTGTTCATGGGATCCCTGCGGACCGTGCAACCGAGGACGCTGCGCGCGATGCCGAGTGCGTTGCACGCGACAACACCCAGACAGTCGATCTACACCGGCGGGCAGGCGGTTTGAGCCTCACGTCGGCCGGGTGGCGGGCTGCTGTCCGCGGGCAGGCGCAGTGACCTGCCCCTACCTCGATACCCACGGATGTAGGTGTCCAGTGCTGTGCGGAGTTTCAGCGCGCACGTCTGGATTTCTCGTGCCCCGGAATATGTGGTATACTAGACTACCGGTGAGGACGAGCGGTAAGTTCGGCCAAGTCCGCCCGCACGATTCGAGATGATAGAGGGTCCGTGGGGTAATGTATCCTGGGGGCCTTTCGGTTTTTAGAGGGTACGGGTGGATGGGCGTTGTGCCCGTGGCGGAGCGTCCGCACCATCGCCGGCAAGAGGAGAGTAGAGAACATGGCTACAGGAACTATCAAGCGAGTAACAGACCGGGGCTTCGGCTTCATAGAGCTGGCGGGGCAGGATGATGTTTTCTTCCACTCCTCGTCGCTACAGGACGCGTCCTTCGACGACCTTCGGGTCGGGCAGCAGGTCACCTTCGACATCGAGGCTGATCCTCGGGGCAAGGGTGATCGCGCCGCGAACGTGCGCACCTCCTAAGCGCAGTCAGCTTCCGCCCCTCTCCTATCGGAGGGGGGCTTTTCTGTGTCCGTCGCGCACCAGCAATCGGTTGGTACAAACCATTCAAGACCCGGCTTGTCGTGGTGATCCGAATGCCGCGCTCCTGTGCCATCCCTCCGGACTGCACCCGCGATACGCATTCCGCCTTATCCGTGGCGCATGTCATCCCGAACGGCGTGAGGGATCCGTACACGTGAACCACGGATTCCTCGCAGGCTCGGAATGACAGATTTGCTACGGTACAGCTGGAGTCGGTATGACGCATGACCCGTTGTGTCTTGCCGCCCGGGTTAGCTCGATGCGCTGGTGTAGCGGCTGAGGCCGAGGCGCCATAGGCGGGTAGAAGCGTATAACATCACCACCGCCATGAGGACGGACGCCAGCAGCAGCAGCGGCGTGGCCCGGTTGCCCAGCGCCTGCACCGGGATCGTCGTGACGAACGCGACCGGCACGACGTAGGTGAGCACCCGCTGCATCCACAGGGGGTACGCCTGCACCGGGAATCGGCCCATGTTGTAGAACGCCTGGAGGATCGAGGTGATGTTGTCGATCTTCACGGTCCAGAACGCGATGGTCGCGAGGCCGATCCAGAGCGAGTAGATGATGACCGCGCCCGACGCGGAAGCGATGGTGAACGCGAGCACCTGCAACGGCCCCACTCCCTGCTCGAAGCCGCTGGCCAGCGCGTAGCCGACGATCCCCAGCCCGACGAGCACATCGGCCAGCCCCCAAATCGAGCAGCGCTGGAAGCTCGTTAGGAACTGGCTGTTCACCGGCTTGATCAGCGTGTAGTCCAGCGTGCCCTTGCGGATGCCTTCGGCGAACTCGTTCAGGTTCGGCGCGATGAACGTGTTGATGAGCCCGTTCATCAGCGTGAACACGCCCAGCAACGCGAGCGTCTCCGGCAGCGTCCATCCCTGGATCGTGCGCGCGTGGCTGTAGATGACGAGCACCCCCGCGATGGACCCGGTCACGCCCACGACGGTGAGCAGCATGTTCGTCAGCAGGTTGGCGCGATACGCCGCCTCGTTCTGCATGGAGTTCTTCACGAAGACCCACAGGATCGCAAGGTACCGAAGCATCCGTTACCCTCCCACCGCGGCGTAGCGCCGCACGCCCCGCCGCCACGTGAACCGCATCAGGAACCAGGCGACGACGAGCCAGGCTCCCTGGAGCGCGAAGCCGATCGCGGCCGCCGTCCCGCTCAGCTGGCCCGTGATGAGCTCCACGGGGAAGGAGAGCATGGAGCGGTACGGCAGCACGCTCGCGGCGATGCGCAGGGCGTCCGGCAGCAGCACGAGCGGCGCGACCTGGCCGGAGAGCAGAAACAGCAGCACCATATTCAGCTGGTCCGCCGCGTCGGCGCGGGTAATCCAGAACGAGAGGAGCGCGATTGTGTAACCGATCAGGAACTGCAGCGCCGCCGCGAGCAGCGTTGCCACGACCCCGAGCGCGACCATGCCCGGCGTGGTGTGGAACTCGGGCCGGAAGAGCGCGGCGAGCAACAGCACGCTGGGCACGACGACGACCATGCCGATGGTCTTGAAGCCCGCGTTGCTCGCGAGCGTGCGGATGCCGGGATGCACGGGCAGCAGCAACCGCCCGGAAATCTCGCCCTGCTGGATCTCCCAGCTCGCGGTATGGATCTCGATAGAACCCGCGAGGTGGTTCACCACCATGAACGTCAGGTAGTACGCGACGAACTCCCCCTTGCTCCAGCCGGCGATCCCCCCCGCGCCCGCGACCGTGGACCAGACCGAGAGGTAGATCAGCGGCGGCAGGATGGCCCACATCGAGTACAGGAAGAAGACGACTCGGTACGCCAGGAAGCTCGCCCACTGAGTCGTGAAGTAGATCCCGAACGTCGAGATCACGACTTTGCCGTCCCGTAAAGGTCCAGCGAGGAGTTGCTGAACACCTGGTCGATCACGTCCTCGATCGGCGGATCCTCGACCGTGAGGTCGGCGACGGGCAGCTCGGCGAGGAGCCGCGCGGTGACAGCGGGCGCCTGGTCACGGCGCACGCGCAGGGTGGTCTGGCCGTCCTCGCTGCTCTGCACCTCGCCGTAGCCGACCAGGCTGGGCGGTGATTCGGCGTCGTGCAGCTTCACGGTGAGCAGCTTGAACGGGGCGATGCGGTCGGAGAGCTGCGCGAGCGCGCCGTCGAACAGCAGGCGGCCCTCGTGGATGACGACCACGCGCTTGCAGAGCGCGACGACATCCGCCATGTAGTGGCTCGTCAGCAGCATGGTCGCCCCGGTGCGCTTGTTGTAGTCGGCGATGAAGTGGCGGATGCGCGCCTGCATCGTGACGTCGAGGCCGATCGTCGGCTCGTCGAGGAAGAGCACCATCGGGCGGTGGAGCAGCGCGGCCGCGAGCTCGCACTTCATCCGCTCGCCGAGGCTGAGCGAGCGCACCTGCTTTTTGAGCAGCGGCCCCAGGTCCAGCAGCTCGGTCAGCTCCCCGAGCGCGGCGCGGAAGTCGGCGTCGGACAGCTTGTACACGACCTTGTTGACGAGGAACGCATCGCCGGCGGGGATGTCCCACTGGAGCTGGCCCTTGTTGCCCATCACCATCGCCATGCGGCTCAGGTAGGCGCGCTCCCGCTTGAACGGCTCGTGGCCGAGCACGCTGACGCTGCCCGACGTGGGGTGCAGCAGCCCGGCCAGCATCTTGAGCGTCGTGGTCTTGCCCGCGCCGTTTGGCCCGAGGAAGCCCACGATCTCGCCGGGAGACACGGTGAAGGAGATGTCGTTCACGGCGCACACGTCGCGGTATTTGCGCCGTATGAGGCTGCCCAGCGAGGCCCGCAGCCCGGCTTCCCGCTCGTGGACCCGGTATACCTTGGTGAGGTTGGAGATGACTATGGGTGGGGGAGCCCCGCTTGTTGGTGCCGGTGTGGTGGGAGATGTCGTCCGGGAGATGGTCTCGGTGCGTGCCACGCGCTGCCCCCTTGTGGTGTCGTCCGGTCCGAGCATGGTAGCACGAGGGGCGTTCCATTGCTTGGGGTGGTACCGGCGCACAGGGCAGGGTACGGTCGCCTTGTCCTTGCTTATGTATAGTCACCACGTCGCAGA
>JADDPA010000171.1 GCA_016782125.1 Thermobaculum sp. | reverse complement strand
AATCCGGATCACGGACCTCATTCCCGGCGCTGAGTCAATCGGAATTTACCTCCGAGAGGTGACGGTCGCGATGGCGCGCCAGCCGTGGCTGGACCGCTTCGGCTGCGTGCTGCGTGGGGTAACGCTTCTGCGGACGGAAGATGGGCTATGGTGGGTACGCGACCGCGAAGGGTGTGTGCTTCCCCTCTCCATGGGGGACTACTGGGATCTCCTTGCGGTCTCCGGTGGCTCCCCAGTCGACCTTGCGGGGGAGTGGAATGGTGACGCGCTCCTCCCGCTTGGCGTGCTCGCAAACGGGGCCTATCGGTCGATTGGAGAACAGCGATGATGCGGTCAGAAATCGGCGACACTCTCCTGAGTGTCGCCCTCACTGGCACGTCACGGGCGGCGAGTGGCCCGGTCCGAACCGGCACGACGCTCGACGAGCTGATCGAGAAACTGATTGACGTCGAGCCGGAGCGGGCGCTCCTGCTCGCGGCCGGCGCGCGTGCGGTGTACCGGAAGGCGGGACTTCGCCCAAGCGCCCTTCCACAGGCGGTGCCCGCACCGCCCGAACGCCTATCCACCTGCTCGTCCCGCGCGGCAGATCTGCTCGGCCAGCTCCTAAGTCAGAAGGGTGACGCCCTGCTGCTGGAGGCGCTGGAACGCCTGCGCCTGGCAAGTATGCGGGTACCGTTTGAGTTGCTGCCCGCTTTGCTCTCACTTCGCGGGGCGGCGCTGCGCTCCGCACTCCTGCCGGTGCTCGGGCAGCGAGGCGTCTGGCTCGCCGCGCAGAATCCGGAATGGCGGTGGGTCCAGGATCACCTAGTACCGGATGCCACCGCCGGACTCGAGGTCCACCAGGCCAGATGGGAGGACGGCACTCTCCCACAACGGCTCACAGCGCTGCGCCGCGTGCGGGCCGAAGCACCCGAGCAAGCGCGCGCCTGGATAGCTTCCGCCTGGCGGGGCGAGAAGGCAGAGTTTCGCCGTGAGATGCTCGACATCCTGTCCGAAGGTCTCTCGCAAGCGGATGAGCCACTGTTAGAGGATACTCTGAACGATCGCAGCACGACCGTCCGCACCCGTGCGGCTGGCCTCCTGGGGCGCTTACCAGATTCCGCCCTCTCCCTGAGAATGCGGGAGCGCGCTGGCGCTGTGCTCCGCTATGAGGCACCAAAGGAACAGCCGTGGGGATTGCGAAGGCTCGCGAGTAGTCTCGGCCGAGGTGGTCAGCGCGGCTCGCTCCACGTTCTGCCGCCGGAATCGCTGCCGAACGACTGGATCCGAGATGGCATCGTGGCGAAACCGCCGCAGGGGCTCGGCGAGCGGGCTTGGTGGACCCGGCAACTCCTGAGCCTCGTACCGCTGAGTCACTGGCACGATTCGCTTGGTGCTGATCCCAAGGATCTAGTCCAGGCTGCCGCAGGCAACCCCGATTGGGGCGCGGTCGTGCTTGAAGGGTGGGCACACGCTCTCTCGCTGGACGCCAGCGACGCGTGGGCTGCGGCCCTGTGGGAGAGTCTTCGGAGCCAGTACGATACGGGTAAGGATGCTGGAGACCGCTCGCTCGCATGGACGTCGCTCGAACTGGTACTGACCCATATGTCGGCGGACCAGCTGGAGCCTCGGCTGCGCCAAGAACTGGTCGCTGCGAGCGGGAAACCCACCGTCCAACAGACAGCTAGGGGTCCCGAGGTCAGTATCGACTCTATGAGCCGAGCCTGTTCGCAGGGGCTGGTACGGGTTAGGCAGCCCTGGAGTGTGGACCTCGGCGAAACCTACCTCCGGTCGTTACGCAAGTACCTCGCCGGTGCGCGGGGAGCGAAGTCGCTGTCTCCCGGCTCGTGGATGGGCACCATACCCGTAGCCGCTTTTGCCCTGCCACCCTCTTGCTTCGATCAGGCACTGGAGCCAATGAACCTTCGCGAAACGGACGACTGGTTGTGGCAGCAGTGGCACACTGAGATCGGGACCTTCCAGTTTATCATCCGGTTACGAAAGCAGATAGCAGAGGAGATACGCGCGTGAGTATCCAAGCGGGCAACGGTCACAGCACGGGCACCGGCCCAGAGGGCGTAGTGCTCCGACGGCACGCCGAGCACGAGTATGCGGAGGAGCTGGAACAGCTCGCTCGCGACGACCACCGACAGCGACCTCCCAACTGGCAGCTCTCGCCATGGGCGGTGCGCACCTATCTGCTCGGTGGCAAGCTGCGGAGCGGCTTTGAGGTGCGCCCGAAGTACATCGGCAACGCGCGCACCGTCGAGATCGCGGTCGCCACGCTCGCCACCGACCGAGCACTCCTGTTGTACGGTGTCCCGGGCACCGCCAAGAGCTGGGTGAGCGAGCACCTCGCGGCGGCGATCTCGGGTGACTCAACCCTCCTGATCCAGGGTACCGCGGGCACGGACGAAACCGCCCTGCGCTACGGTTGGAACTATGCACGGCTGCTCGCGGACGGACCGAGTGCCGCCGCACTCGTCGTGAGCCCGATGATGCGCGCCATGGAGACGGGCAAGCTCGTACGGATCGAGGAGATGACCCGCATGCCCGCGGAGGTGCAGGACACGCTCATTACCATTTTGTCCGAGAAGACGCTTTCCGTTCCGGAGCTGAGCACCGAGGTGCAGGCGCGCAAAGGCTTCAACGTGATCGCGACCGCGAATAACCGCGACAAAGGCGTGAACGAGCTGTCCAGCGCCCTGATGCGCCGCTTCAACACCGTGGTCCTGCCGGTGCCCGAAAGCCTCGAAGAAGAGGTCCAGATCGTCGACCAGCGCGTCGTGAGCCTGGGTCGTGCGCTGGAACTGCCCGCCGAGAAGCCCGCGCTCGAAGAGATCCGGCGCGTTGTCACGATCTTTCGGGAGCTTCGTGACGGCGTAACCGTTGATGGCAAGACGAAGCTGAAGTCACCGAGCGGCACGCTCTCGCCAGCGGAGGCGATATCCGTGATGACGAGCGGCCTCTCTACCGCGGCGTACTACGGCGACGGTTCCGTGCGCGCGAACGACATCGCGGCGGGACTCACCGGCGCGATAATCAAGGACCCGGTACAAGATCGTCTGGTGTGGCTGGAGTATCTTCAGACCGTGGTCAGGGAGCGGCGGGACTGGAAGGGCCTGTACCGCGCTTGTCAGGAGATGCTGTAGCAGGTGACGGTGCACATCTTCGGCATCCGGCACCACGGGCCGGGGTGCGCGCGTTCTCTACGCGACGCGCTCTGCACGCTCGAACCGGACATAGTGCTGGTCGAGGGGCCACCCGATGCGCACGCGGTCTTACCGGCGCTCATCCGGCCCGGTATGACGCCACCGGTTGCGCTGCTGGTGTACGCGCCGGACAGCCCCCAGGACGCCGTGTACTACCCCTTCGTGCACTACTCCCCCGAGTGGCAGGCGCTATCCTACGCACTCACCCGCGACATTCCCGCTCGGTTCATCGATCTGCCTCAGGCGTACCAGCTCGGACAGCGAAGGAACGAGGAACCACAGACCTCGGCGGATGTGCCACCCGATTCAGACGCCCCGACGGAGGAGCAGCCCGCCGACACACAACCGACGATCGAGGAGGATCCAGTCGGGCAGCTTGCGCTTTCGGCAGGCTACACGGACCGCGAGTTGTGGTGGGAGCACCAGATCGAGCAACGGCGCGACGCCGTGGGTCTCTTCGAGGCGATACTGGAAGCGATGACGGAACTCCGTGCGCACGCCCCGAAGCCGGAGGGCAGGGAGGCACAGCGGGAGGCGTGGATGCGGCGCACCGTCCGCGAGGCGCAGGCTGAGGGTCATGGCCGGATCGCGGTCGTCTGCGGCGCGTGGCATGCGCCCGCAATCGTCGGCAGCACGGCCGGCGCGGACGCGAAGTTGCTGACGGGACTGAAGAAGGGCAAGGTAGAAGCGACGTGGGTGCCCTGGACGAACTCGCGTCTTTCCTACCGCACGGGATACGGCGCGGGCATTGCGGCACCCGGCTGGTACGAGCACCTCTGGAGTTCTCAGGATCATATCGCCACACGCTGGGTGGCTCACAGTGCGCGCCTGCTCCGAGGCGAAGACCTGGACGCGTCCTCCGCGAACGTGATCGAGGCGGTGCGGCTTGGGGATGCACTGGCGGCGATGCGGACACTCCCGATGCCGGGACTGGCTGAGCTGCACGAGGCGATTCAGACAGTCTTGTGCGGCGGCGACCCGGCGCCGATGGCGTTGATTCGTGAGAAGCTCGAGATCGGCGAGCGGCTGGGCGAGGTTCCGGACGACACACCAACGGTCCCGCTCGCGCGCGACCTTGCCGCCTTGCAGCGCTCGCTGCGACTGAAGGCCTCCGCCGAGCTAAAGCCACTTGACCTGGATCTCAGACGCGATAACGACCTTGCCCGGAGCAGGCTGCTACATCGGCTTCGCCGGCTGGGAATATCCTGGGGGCAGCCGGAGCGCGCCGCGGGCAAGGTGAGCACCTTCCATGAACTGTGGCAGTTGCAGTGGCAGCCGGAGTTCGCGGTAGCCTTGATCGAGGCGAGCGTGTGGGGGAACAGCGTCGAGACCGCGGCGACGGCACGCGCTATCGACGACGCGAACCGCGCGCCGGACCTACCTGTGCTGACCGCCCTGCTCGACGCCACAATGCTGGGTGGGCTCCAGCCGGCGACGGATCACGTCCTGGCGCGCGTGCGGGACCTGGCTGCGGTGAGTGCGGACGTATTGCACCTGATGAACGCCCTCCCGCCGCTCGCTCGGGTTGCCCGGTACGGCGACGTGCGCGGCTCTGGCGCGACGCAGGTGGATCCCGTGATCGCCGCGCTCTTCGAGCGCGCACTGGTCGGTCTGCCCCTCATGTGCCGGAACGTGGACGACGAAGCGGCCGGGAAACTGGCGGAGGGGATCGCGGCCGTGCAGGATAGTGTCGTGCTCCTCGACCGGGCAGAGCAGCGCGAGTCGTGGACCACCACGCTCACGGTCATCGCCCACGCAGAGGGAGCACACGGTCTCCTTCGGGGCTGGGCCTGCCGCCTCCTGCTGGAGGGTGGGGCGCTGAATGCCGGGGAGTTGCAGCGGCTGGCGGGACTGGTGCTCACACCCGTGACGCCGCCCGCACAGGCTGCGGCGTGGGTTCAGGGTGTGCTGCGCGGCAGCGGACTCCTGTTGCTCCATCAGGACGGACTGTGGCGGGCGCTCGATGCATGGATGCGGGGTCTGCCCTTGGAGACGTTCACCGAGATGCTGCCGCTGCTGCGGCGGGCGTTCTCCGGCTTCCAAGCACCCGAGAGGCGCAAGATGGGAGAGAAAGTGCGGCACCTGGGGATGGACCACGCGCTGAATAAGGCAAGTACCCCGAACGGGGAGGATGTGGATCGGGAGCGGGCGGACCTCGTGCTGCCCGTGCTCGCCCAGATACTGGGAGTACCACTGCATGATTGATGAGGAGACCACGCAGCAGGCGGAAAGGCTCAGGCGCTGGCGGCTCGTGCTTGGTGGGGAAGCAGGCGAGAGCCTCGGTGTGCCCGACTTGGAGGGCGGAGACCTTGGGATGGACCGGGTACTCGAGGCGCTGTATGGTGGTGAACAGGGACCAGGCAGCCTCGGAGCGTCCTCGCCCCGCGTGGCACGCTGGCTCGGCGATATTCGGACGTACTTCCCATCGAGCACGGTTCGCGTAATGCAGCAGGATGCACTGGAGCGGCTCAACCTGCGGCAGATGCTCCTCGAGCCCGAGATGCTTGAGGTGGTGGAACCAGACGTTCAACTCGTCGCGAACCTGCTTACCCTCAGTCGCGTGATACCGGAACGGACAAAGGAAACCGCTCGGCAGGTGGTGCGCACCGTCGTCGAGGAGGTGGAGAGCAAGCTCGCGCACCGGATGGTCGAAAGCGTGCGCGGCAGCCTGAACCGGGCAACGCGCTCCTACCGCCCACGTCCCAACGAGATCAATTGGGACCGAACAATCCGGGCAAACCTCCAACACTACGTGCCGGACCAGGGCACCATAATAGCCGAGCGGCTGATCGGCCACGGGCACCGTCGTCGACAATCCAGCCTGCGCGACATCGTGCTCTGCGTGGATCAGAGCGGCTCGATGGCTACCTCCGTCGTGTACTCAGGCATCTTCGGCGCGGTGCTCGCGTCGATCCGTGCTGTTAGCACCCGCATGGTCGTCTTCGACACCGCGGTTGCCGACCTCACGGAGGACCTGCACGATCCGGTCGATCTGCTGTTCGGCGCACAGCTTGGCGGCGGTACGGATATCAACCGTGCGCTCGCATACTGTCAGGAATTGATCACCCGACCAGCCGATACGGTGCTCGTGTTGATCACGGATCTGTACGAAGGTGGAAATGCGCAGGGTATGCTCAAGCGCGCCGCGGATCTCGTGGGCAGCGGGGTCCAGGTGATTTGTCTCCTGGCGCTCTCTGATCAGGGCGCGCCCTCGTACGACCATGCGAACGCTGCCGCGCTCGCAAGCATCGGCGTACCGACGTTTGCCTGCACGCCCGACCTCTTCCCGGACCTCATGGCCGCCGCCATACAGAAGCAGGATCTGACCCTGTGGGCGGCTAGAAACGATGTGGTCACCGCGCGCGGTGAGTAACACGCTTGTCATCGCAAACCACGCCGTAGCGTCCCTAACACATACCGGTCGTGAAGCCGGCACGAAGGAACGACCCTGATACCGTGCCTTTTCTACCTCACCCAAGCACTCGCCGGGAATACGCTGCGAACGAACCCCTCCTTCCCGCCCAGCGGTCCCCGCCTAATCTGGACCCAGCCCTGCTCCGCGAGCTGCTCGACGTAGTGCCGCCTAGTCCTGCACCCTTCCCACAGAGCGCCGCCGCAGGAGAAGTGCTGACCTTCTTTGGGGGTGGCGCGGAGCATGTTGGCTTGGTCTGCGTCAATGACCTCCGGCTCTTGTTTCAACCATCTGTCCTGGCTCACCTGATAGATACATTTGAGACCAGGCTAGGCCTGGTCAGCGACCACCTCTCTACCTCCTCGTAGCGCCACTATACGGGGCGGTAATGTAGTTTTCCGCACTACCACGGGTCACTTCTAGCGCTGCAAGAATGCGACTGAGGGTCGCGTAGAGAGGCTCGCAATGTTGACATAGACACCTGACACGCCTAAACTGCTGGCACCGTTGCATCCCCCAAAGCCTCTGGCTAGGCATGTCAGATTTCGTATTCAAGCCTTGTAGAGATAGTGCCGATCTAAGGGAGGTCCGCGTGACCCTTGTCGACATCCACGAGCGCATTGGGGACGGTACAAACGCGACCGTCAGCATCGGTGGCTCGGGCGAGTATCCCGCCACTGTCGCCGACCCATTCTCCGCTCAGGAGGAGCGGCGGCTGGAGTGGTACTTCGAGGAGCACCTACGTTTCCCCTTCCTGCAGCAGGTACAGGCCCGGGAGGCCGCCGCCAGCATAACTTACTACGGAGAAACCCTTTTCAGTCAGGTCTTCAGCCATCCCAATGCCTACGCTGACTACAGGGCGGCGCTTCAGTCGGGCATAGGTCCCTGCGCTTCGAGATCTCCGGCTCACCGCAGTTTCAGGGGCTGCACTGGGAAGCCCTCAAGGACCCCACTCTCCCTAGGGCGTTCGCGCTGGAGGCGCCGATGGTGCGCAAGCACACCTCCCCGCAGCATGTGCGTGCGAATGTACGCCCCTCTCCCACCATCAACCTGCTGGTCGTCACCGCCAGGCCGCAGGGCGCGCGCGATGTGGGCTACGCACCATCTCCCGTCCCCTGGTCGAGGGGCTGCGCCAGGCGGGAGTGCGCGTACGCGTCGAGCTGCTCCGCCCCGGCACGTACCAGGCGCTTCTGGACCACCTCGAGCGGGTCAGGGACCAGCAGGGGGCCGGCTACTACCACGTGGTCCACTTCGACGTGCATGGCGCCCTCCTCGCCTTCGATGAGTTGCAGGCTGGAGCCGAGAGCGACCGCTACACGTACCAGGCCCGCTTCGGCCGCGAGGACCTCCAGCGGTACGACGGCCGCAAGAGGTTCCTCTTACTCGAGGGCGAGCGGGACGCGCGGGCCCACCTTGTGGAGGCGGGAGAGCTGGCCGACCTGCTCGTCACGCACCAGGTGCCGATCGCGATACTCAACGCGTGCCAGTCGGGCAAGCAGGTGGGTGCCACCGAGACCAGCCTGGGCAGCAGGCTGATGCAGGCCGGGACGCAGACGGTACTGGCGATGGGCTACTCGGTGACCGTCAGCGCCGCCGAACTGCTGATGCGGACGCTGTACGGGCAGCTCCTCGCCGACGCGGAGTTGCCCGCCGCCATCCGGCGAGCGCGCCTCGAGCTGTACAACAGCAAGGGGCGGCGCGCCTACTTCAACCAGACTGTGGACCTGGAGGACTGGCTGCTGCCGGTGGTCTACCAGCGCCAGGAGCCGCGCCTGGCAATGCGAGAGTTCACGCCGGAGGAGCAGGCCGCCTACTTTGAGCGCGAGGCGAGGCGCTACCACTTCCCCGCGCCCACCTACGGCTTCTGGGGCCGCGATCTGGATATCCTGCAGATCGAGAAGCGGCTGCTGGCCCGTCGCAACCTGCTGCTGGTGCGGGGGATGGGCGGCGCGGGCAAGACCACCCTGCTGCGCCATCTGGGTGCTTGGTGGCAGACGACCCACCTCGTCGGTCAGGTGCTCTACTTCGGCTACGACGAGACGGCGTGGACACGCCAGCAAATCATGGATGCCATCGCGCGGGAGTTGCTCGACCGCGTCGAGTACGCGAGGGACTTCCAACCGCTCGGCCTCGGCGCGCAGCAGGCGATGCTCGCCCAGCGGCTGCGAGCCGAGCGCCACCTGCTGATCCTGGACAACCTCGAGTCGATCACCGGCGCGGAGCTGGCCATCCAGCACACGCTGCCGGAGGAGGAGCGGGAGGCGCTGCGCCGGCTCCTGGCGGACCTGGTGGGCGGGAAGACGCTGGTGCTGCTCGGCTCGCGCGGCGGCGAGGAGTGGTTAGCCCTGGGGACGTTCGGTGACAACACGTACGACCTGCCCGGCCTCGACCCCGAGGCGGCGTCCGGCCTCGCCGACGCCATCCTGGAGCGGCACGGCGCGACGCGGTATCGGGAGGACCAGGACCTACGGCGCCTGATCGAGCTGCTGGGCGGCTACCCGCTCGCGCTGGAGGTAGTGCTGGCGAACCTGGGGCGTCAGACGCCTGCGGAGGTGCTGGCGGCGCTGCAGGCCGGTGACGTGGCGTTGGATGATCCCAACGCCGATGCCCAGGACAAGACCGAGAGCATCTTGCGCTGCATCGACTACTCGCACGGCAATCTGTTGCCCGAGGCGCAGGAACTGCTCACCTGCCTAGCGCCCTTCACCTCGGTGATCGACACCGAGTTCTTGCCGCAGTACACCGACCGCCTGCGAGAGCAACCGGTCCTGACCGAGCTGCCGTTCGAGCGCTGGGCTGAGGTGCTGCGGGAGGCCGCGAACTGGGGTCTGCTGAGCGCCATGCCCGATGCGTATAAGCACCTGCACCTGCAGCCGACGCTGCCCTACTTCCTGCGCAGTCGCCTGCGGGCGCCGGAGCGAGCCGAGAGGCGCCGCGCCGTGGAGACGGCCTTCCGGCGACACTACGGCAACCTCGGCCGGCTGCTGTCCAGCATGCTCGGCTCGAAGGATGCCCAACAGAAGCAGCTAGGGCGGGGGCTGGCGGGGCTGGAGTACGAGAACCTGGTCACCGCGCTGGACTTGGACCTGGACGCGCAAGACTCGATTTTCAACCCCTACTACGCCCTCTCCTCATACCTTGACGCGGTCCAGGATCATCGCCGGGGCCTGGAGTTGGGGCAGAGGGTCGTGGCTCGCCTGGAGAACTATCCGGCGGACAAACTAGCCGGACAGCTGGGCGTCGAGTTCGTAAGTGTGCTGGACGGCATCGCCAAGCACCAACTCCTGCTCAAGCGATACCCAGCCGCCGAGGAGTCCTACCAGAAGGCTCTATTGCTGCTTACGGGCTTGACGGTATTCGACGAAGAGCAGAGGCGGCGCTTCAGTGCGACTATCTACCACCAGCTCGGCAGGGTCGCCCAGGAGCGGGGTCAATGGCAGGAGGCGCTGGACTATTTCCTCAAGGATCTAACGATCACCAGTGAACTCGACGATGAGCACGACCTAGGGATTACGCTACTAAGCCTTGCCCGCCTGTGGCAATCCAGCGGTGATGCCAGCTTGCCCGCCGCTATAGCCCCCATCCTCAGCATCACAGCCGATGAAGCAGAAGTATTGCTGCGTGCAGCACTATCGGACGAAGGGGCTCAGGAGCGCTGATCTGATCGACCCGCCCGTCTCCCACGCCACAGGGTTCCTGCGCTGACCAGTCGTAAGGGGTGCGCATGGGTATTGGCAATCGGTAGAATCAGCCATCCGGCGGGAAGTGCCCCGATGTAGATCCCGGGGAACCGCGGGACGCCGGTGCTATATCCAGCGGGAATGATGCTTAGGGCGATCTATGGAGAGGAGGCTTACGATGGGTCCGCAAGAGCAGGAGGTTGCGCGTCGGGCTGCGGCCCGACTGGCCGAAGTCGTCGCCCCGAGCCTGCCAGGGGAGGTGGAACTGGAACTCCTCCGCTGGACAGGGGATCCGCGAGCAGATGCATCGGACCGCCCCACCACGTACGACGGGGGGCTGACGATCGGTATAGCTCTAGATGCCCTGATAATCCAGGCTTCGCAATTCGCGTATCAGGTGATCAGTGACCGCAGAGGTGCGCAGCGGAACCTGGACGAGGATGAGTTGCGGCGACTCGTCCGGCAGGAGATCGACAATGCCAGAACAATCTCTCGGGAGCAGAAGGAGCAGATAGCTGGCGCCGTAACCGAAGAAGCCATAGTGATCGTTGAGTAGACTTCTCGCGATTCTTGCGACTGATCGAGACCAAAACTCGGCTCGCGGGAGTCTAGCGACCCCTTTGCATTAATGGAGCAAACCAGGCCACATCATGATATTGCGTAGTTTGTGTCAGCGGTTGTCCGACTGGGCAACCCGCCCTACCGCTGCCCCTCCCGACCGCGCGTGTTGACGATCACCACGCCAAGCAGCGTGAGCGCGCCACCGAGAAGGGACAGGCCGGACGGCGTCTCCCCGAGCCAGAGCCAGGAGATCGGAATAGTGAGCGGCGAGACGAGGTACAGGAAGCTCGCGGCGGTGGAGGCGGGCACGCGCGAGAGCACGTGCGCCCAGGTGATGTATGCCACGGCAGAGGGGAACAGTCCCAGGTAAAGCGCCGCAAGGGTAGAGCTCGCGGGCGCTGATCGAACTGCTTCGAGCAGGCCGGGCAGGAAGACAAGTAGTGGGACAGTGCCGGCCCACATCGCGCAGGCTGTGAACTGCAAAGGAGTGTAGCGCTGCATGAACGGCCGCTGGAGGATCGCGTACAAGCTGAACGCGAATGCCGCACCAAGCAGGAGTAGCGCACCCGGCTCGAAGCTCAGCCCTCGCCGCTCGCCGACGCCGATGATCGCGGCACCGAGGAAGCTCACGCCGATTCCCACCCAGCCCGCCACTCGCAGGCGCTCGCCTAGAAACGCCGTGGCGAGCAGCGCCGTGAAAACGGGCGCGGTGTTCACGAGCAACGCGGCGGAACCGGCGGTGACGGTCGTCTCGCCAACGTTGAGCGCGATGTGATACGTGGTGATTCCGAGTAGGCCAGCAAGGACCAGTGGCGGCAGATCCCGGAGGCGCGGCAGGCGCAGGCGAACCACGCCCGCGTATCCGGCGAGTGCAATGGAAGCCACGAGGAAGCGTAATACGGTGAGGTGACCGGGGCCGTAGCCCTGGAGTCCGGCACGCACCCCAGCGAACGCCGACGCCCAGAGTAGCACCGTCAGGCCCAGGCTGAAGTGTGGGTTCACCGCGACGCCCAACGGTCGCGTAGCGAGCGGCGCAGGAGCTTGCCCGACCCAGTCCGCGGCAACTCGGCCACGAACTCAATCTCGACGGGCACCTTGTATCCCGCGAGCCGCTGCCGGCAAAACTCCTGTAGTTCCTCAGCGGAGACTCGGTAACCGGGCCGGAGCGCGACACTCGCCACGGGCACGGCGCTCCAGCGGGCGTCTGGTCTGCCGGTGACGCCAGCCTCCAGTACCGCGGGATGGGCGAGCAGCGCGGCTTCAACCTCCGCGGGATACACGTTCTCGCCGCCCGAGAGGATCAGGTCGTCGCGGCGGTCGAGGACAAAGAGATAGCCGTCCGCATCGAGCTGCCCCAGGTCACCCGTGCATAGCCAGCCGTCCGGCGTGCGGCCCGTTCCCGGTGGATGGTTGTGATACCCGGGCGAGACGTTCGGCCCGCGCAGGTGTATCTCCCCCGATTCGATGCGAAGCTCGGTCGGCAGGAGCGGCTTCCCCGCCGATCCGGGTTTACGCAGGGCGTCCTCTGGTGCGAGGGTCACTGCTTGTGACGCGGTTTCCGTCATGCCATACGTCTGAAGCACGGGCACACCGATCCGCGCGCATTCTTCAAGCAGCGAAAGGGGCGCCGGGCCACCGCCGAGCAGCACCGCTCGCAGGCTCGCCGGAAGTCGCCGACCACTACGCCCATCCAGCATCCGCCGCAGCATAGCGCTCACGACACTGACGAGCGTCACACCATGGTCGATGGCGTTGTTCACTGCAGCGGGGTCAAAACGAGGTTGCACCTCGACGGGCGTGCCGTAGATCGCGCTCCGCATGAGGATCGCGAGCCCGCCGACGTGGTAGAACGGCAGCACGGCGAGCCACCGGTCGTCGCGATGGACGCCGAGGTTCACGGCGGAGCCAGTCGCGCTCCAGAAGTGATTGGCATACGTGAGGATCGCCCCCTTCGGCCGGCCCGTTGTCCCCGATGTGTAGACGATCCCGTGTACCACCGAGAGATCCATCGGCCCTGCGGCAATGTGCGTATCCTCCCCGTGGTCTGGTGCACTCAATCTCTCGATGGACAGGGCAAGGACTGCCGCAATCCGGGCCGTTTCCAGTCCGCTGACGGCAGTCGACTCGTCGTACACGAGCAACTGAAGCCCCGCATCCTGCGCCTGCCAGACCAACTCGCCGGTGGCCAGCCGCGTGTTCAGCGGGACCAGGACAGCCCTTAGCCGGATGAGCGCGTGGACGAGCAGCACAAAGTCCGGTCCATTCGCGAGGAGAACGCCCACGTGCTCACCGGTCTGGACACCAACAGTCGCGAGCCGCGCCGCCAGCGCACCCGTTCTGCGGTCCAACTCCGCCCATGACCACCGGACATCACCTGCGACGAGTGCTGTCCGGTCCGGCGTTGCCCGTGCGTGGTGCGAGAGCCAGTCGGGCACAAGGATGTCACTCATTCCGCGCCACCGAGGAGCAGGAGATCACTATAGCTGGCGGATACGGCCTGCTGCTCCTCCAGCCGGAGCGCGCGCTTCACCAACTCGTGCTCTGCTTCAGCCTCGACCGCGTCCTGACCGTGCAGCACCGTCTCCAGCTCGACGAAGCTGCCCAGTCCGGCCACCTGGTCGAGGTGGATGCGCGTCGCGCCGTACAGGAACAGCTGCCTGTTCTTAGAGACTGTGACGAGCACGCCGAACGCAGCATCTAATAGCGATAGAAGCGACGGCACATCGTCGACGCGGGAGAGGTGATACTCGGAAAGGCGGCTCGACAGCGTGTCCGGACGGCGGTAGAAGATCAGCATGCCGTGCGCCGCTCCCTCCGTCCGCCGAAGCTTTAGTCTGCCCTCCGGTACGCGAAAGTACGTGTCCACGTCGCGGCTCGTACCAGCCTCGCGCGCACCCAACTGACGCGCAAAGCGCCTCGCGGCGGCGAGATCGGGGTACCGAGTCTTGACTTCCAGGTTTCTTAACGCCTGCACCGCTGACCGATCGTCGGGTGAGCTCACAGCAGCAGACTCACGGCAAACAGCACGCCAAATAGCATGTGAAGGCGGCCGGTAGTGCGCAGCATCTTGTTCAAGGTAGGGCCGTCCTCGTGGACGAGTACTCCGCGCACCGCACGCACTGCGAGCGGAAGGGAAAGCCACGGCAGCAGCACCCATGCGGAGAGCAGACCGGCAAACCACAGCAACGGGGGGACCAGATACGCGATAACGAAGAAGAGCACGTATTGCACCCGCGTGGCACGGCGGCCGATGCGCGTCGCGAGCGTTCGCTTACCCACGGCCCTGTCCGTGTTGATATCACGTACGTTGTTCACCACCAATATGTTGGTGACAAGCAGTCCGACCGGGATCGCAGCCCACCACGCGAGCACGTCCACCGAGCCTGCGTGCAGGTAATACGTGCCCGCCACCGCGACCAGCCCGAAAAACACGAACACGAACAGGTCCCCCAATCCGTTGTACCCCAGGGGATACGGTCCGCCGGTGTATGCGAGCCCCGACAGGATGGAGAGTATCCCGATGATGAGAATCGGCCAGCCACCGACGGAGACGAGGTAGAGGCCGATAAGCGCCGAGGCGCCGAAGCAGAGCACCGTTGCGAGCAGGACCTGCTGCGGCGTTGCCACGGCGTTCTGAATGAGGCGTATCGGTCCCAGCCGCTCCGCCGTGTCCGCGCCCTTCTGGTGGTCGAAGTAATCGTTGGCGAGATTGGTGCCGATCTGTATCAGCACGCTCGCGCCAAGCGCAGCAAGGAACGGCCCAAGCCGGAAGAACCCGTCGCGCGTGGCCGCCGCGGTGCCGACGAGCACAGGAACGACCGCGGCGGGGAGGGTCGCGGGGCGTGCGGCGGCGAACCAGGCGCGCAAGTTACCGGGCTTACTCAGAACGCACCCCGACATTTACAGGTGCGAAGCGCCTGAGCCGTGGAGTAACGGATCAGCATGGGTCGGGCACTCACAATCCCTTGCGGGCAGCTATGCCGTACATCAGGGGGATTGGCGGCACACCTTCGGGCGGAGCAAAGCGTCCTTCGGCGAGGATGTTCATCGCGGGGAAATGTGCCGAGTTCGTGTACGGATACTCGCGCAGTGCGGTGAGCACGAGCCCCGCATCCAAGAGTGCGGTCACAATGTCCCCGATCCCCCAGATAAACTCATGCACCGGGTACGGATTCTGGAAGTCCTGCACGCCCGGCAGCGGCTTATCCGGGTCGGTGATCTTCATCTGCATCGCCACATAGTCCCCAATACCGTCCGGAAACGTCGTTGGTTGAGAAGGACCGAAATGGGAATATGGAAACTTGAGCATCCAGTCGTCGTCGAGCATCAGCCACACCGGGTGAAAATCTACGACCACGAACCGACCGCCGGGCTTGAGGACGCCGGCTATCCCCCGCGCCCAGGTTGCGAGGTCCGACAGCCAGCAGATCGCGCCATACGAGCAGAACGCGACATCGAAGCGTTGATCGCCTCGCGCAGTCTCCTCCAGCCAGTCGTAAACATCGGCGCGGTGAAAGGTCGCCGGCACCCCGGTCTCGTCTGAGAGCCTGCGAGCAAACTCTATCGCGGTGTCGCTTATATCCACGCCGGTGACGTGTGCACCCAACTGCGCGAGGCCGAGGATGTCCTGGCCGGAGTTGCACTGCAGGTGCACCACTGCAAGATCGCGTATGTCGCCAAGCAACTCACGCTCTTCGGGGTGGAGCGCCTGCCCACCCTCGCGATAGCGACGTGCCTGGTCGCCCTTGTGGCTGTTGTGTGCATCAGTGGCGGCGTTCCACGAGCGCCGGTTCTCCTCGTGCAGAATGCGATCCGGTGCCATCCGCTATATCTCCTGCTCGAAAAGTTGCCCGACCTGGACTTCGAAACCGGGCAGGACATCGGCGCCCGAGAGGACATCCTCCGGTCCGAGCTCCACAACGCAGTCCGCCCTGTGGACGATCACCGAGCGGCCTTCTGGCCATACGACCCAGACTAGCCGGGTGCCCGCCGCAAGATACTCCCGGACTTTCGCCTGCACGTCGCTGAATCGGTCGTTCGGCGAGACGATCTCGACCGCGAGATCCGGGGAGAACGGCCAGTAGCCTTCTGGTGGTCCACCGTCGGGGATCCGTGAACGGCAGACAAAGGACACATCGGGTATCCGCACGATGTCCGGATCGCGGGATAAAATGTAGCTGATGCCATCACCAAGGACAATACCGAGCCTTTGACGTTTCACGTAGGCGTCCAAGAGTAGAAGTATGCTCTTGACGATGAAGCCGTGCAAGGCACCAGTACCAGGCATCTCGATCAGCTCTCCTTCAACCAGCTCAAAGCGCTTGCCAGGGACCTCCGGCATGGTCCAGAGCTCTTCGGCGGTGAGCCGCTGCTTGACGGTCATGATCTCCTCCTTTCGCACGGACTGCCTTGAGTCGAATGGCCTCTACGGCTGTCTAGGAAACTTCGTGAAGTCGGGCTTGCGCTTCTCAAGGTAGGCGCGGTGTCCCTCCTTGCCCTCCTCCGACATGTAGTACAACATCGTTGCGTTGCCCGCGAGGTCCTGGATTCCGGCGAGTCCGTCGGTGTCGGCATTGAAGGCGCTTTTGAGGAAGCGCAGCGCGATGGGACTCTTCTCCAGAATCTCGCGCGCCCATTGTATCGCCTCGTCGTGCAGGCGCTCCAGCGGCACCACCGTATTCACGAGGCCCATCTCGAGCGCTTCATGTGCGTCGTACTGCCGGCAGAGATACCAGATCTCCCGCGCCTTCTTATGCCCAACAACGCGCGCCATGTAGGTCGCGCCATACCCCGCATCGAAGCTCCCGACGCGCGGGCCGGTCTGCCCGAAGCGGGCGTTCTCAGCGGCGATTGTCAGGTCGCAAATGAGGTGCAATACGTGACCGCCACCAATGGCATACCCGGCGACGACGGCGATCACGGGCTTGGGGAGGTACTTTATCTGCTTCTGTAGGTCAAGCACGTTCAGGCGCGGCATCTGATCCTCGCCCACGTATCCCCCGTCGCCCCGTACCTTCTGGTCACCGCCGGAGCAAAACGCCAGGTCACCCGCACCGGTGAGCAGCACCACGCCGACCTGCGGGTCCTCGCGCGCGTCCGAGAAAGCGTCCATCATCTCGGCCACGGTCCGGGGTCGAAACGCGTTGCGCACCTCGGGCCGGTTGATCGTGACGCGCGCGATGCCCTCCGCCTTCTCGTACAGGATGTCTTCATACTCGCGCGCCGTTTGCCACTCTACCGCCATTCGATCTCCTCCCGGCTGTTCCAGCCCGGTAACTGTCCCCACAAAAACTCCACCACCCGATGCACAAATACTTCTGGCTGCTCTAGGTGCACGGCGTGTCCCGCGTCCGGGATTACTGCGGCACCAACCCGAGGCAACCGCTCCCACATGCCTTCCAGAAGCGCCCGGTACTTGGCGTCGTGCTCGCCCGCAAGCAATAGGGTGGGCACTTCAACAGCGCCGAGCCGCTCCCACAGCGGTTCCTGTGCAGCGGTGCCCATGCCCCGCAAGCTATTCGCCAACCCAATGGGACTGTTATTCAACCGCTGCGACCGCAACGCGGTTCGAACCGCCTCAGGCAGAACGCGCTGCGTCTCGAATATCGGGTTGTCTTGCCATTGTTGTACGAACGCCGGAATGCCCTCCCGCTCGATGGACATCGCGAGCTCCTCATCGCGCTCCGCTCGATGCCGCCGCTCCATGGGATCCGCGATGCCCGGCGAGGCGCTCTCAAGAACGAGCGCAGCGACCCGCTCGGGGCATTCCACCGCGAGGTGCAATGCCAGCCGCCCGCCCATGGAGTAGCCCAGCACGGCGGCTCGGCCATGGCCGAGCGTGTCCAGTACGGCGTCGATGTCCTCGCAGGCACGTTCCATCCGGTACCGCTCATAATCGGCGGGCGCATCCGACTGGCCGTGGCCGAGGAGATCCACGGAGACGATCGAGTGGCCGCTCCATCCTCCCTTCGCCGGAGCGAGCGCCCGGATGCGCTGCACGTGGACGTCCCAAGTCCGAGTGCTGCCCGTGAAGCCGTGAAGTAGCAGAAGCGGCGGCCCGTCGCCGTGCACCTCCACGTTGTACCCGGCGCCGTTTACCGTCAGGCGCACTACGGCGTGGCCTCGGCACGGACGCCGGTATGCAACGCATCGGCGACGCCGGCCCACACATCGCGGTGCAGCCGGACGTTCCGCTCCCGATCGGTGCGCACTTCGACGACGGTGAGCCCCGGACTTGCGATCCCACGCACCACCGCAGCGCGGAAGTCGGACCACGTATCCGCCCTCATGTACTCCCCCCCATACAGCCACACGGCATCACAGAAGTCGAGCCCGTGTGGAGTGCCATACAACGTCTCGAAGTGCTCGCGGTGCTCCGCCTGGGGCAGAAAGCTGAAGATCCCGCCGCCGTCGTTGTTGATCAGCACGATCGTCGCGTTTAATCCATACTGCTTTGCGGCGAGCAGGCCGTTCATGTCGTGATAGAAGCTCAGGTCTCCAATCGCCAGGACAAGCGGCCCCGTGCACTCGACGCTCGCACCTAGCGCCGTGGAGATCACACCATCTATCCCATTTGCCCCTCGATTGCACAGCGTGCGAATCGCCGTGTCCGTCGCACCCAAAAACGTGTCGAGGTCTCGCACAGGCATGCTGTTGCCGACGAACAGCGTCGCGCCGTCGGGCAGCAACCCGCGAAGCTCGGCGAAGATCTTGCCCTCGAACATTCCGGACATCCCGGCCAAAGTATCCGAGATCGTCCTTTGGGTGCGTGCGTGCGCGTCCTGCCATTCCTGTGCCCAGGTCACAGGCGGATCCTGCCAGTGCCCCAGCGCAGTGTCGAGCTGGTCACAGAACGCCACCGGGTCCGCGTACACCATCTCGGCGGCGAGCAACGACGAGTCACGCCAACCCTCACCCTCATCGACGACGATGTGCCGCGCTTGAGGAAAACGCCCTAGGTACTGTACAAGCGGCTTGGACGTGGGCATCGCGCCGAAGCGCACGACGACCTCCGGCTCGTGGGCATCGCACCAAGCGGGGTCGCGCAGGAAGGCGTCGTGCGTATCGATCACGAGGCAGCGGTCGTGCGGGCCGGTGCGCAGGGGCGATAGGCCGTCAGCAAGCACCGGATATCCGAGCCGATGCGCGAGGCGCACGAGGGGTCCGGCTAGCCGCCCGTCATCCTGCGGGCCGCATACAATTAGACCGCGATGTGGCGCATCCAGATCCGCGGCGAGCTGCCGGACATGCTGATCGTCCAGTCTTCGGCGACCGCGAGTCACGCGCACATACGGCTCGCCATTCGGTCTGCCGCCCCCCGGCAAACTGGTCGAGAAGTCCGCAGGATCGGGCAGCAGTGGCTCACGGAACGGAAAGTTCAGATGCACCGGCCCGGTGGGACTTCCGAGCGCGGCGGCAAATGCCCGGCACGCAGTCACGCGGACGTGACGCTCAATGCCCGGCGAGCTGGCCGGCACGGGCATCTCCGTGTACCAGCGAACGTGCACGCCATACAGACGGCTCTGATCGATCGCCTGGGGAGCACCGTTGTCTCGGAGTTCCGGCGGGCGATCGGCTGTCAGCACGAGCAGCGGCACGCGAGCATACGCTGCCTCAACGACGGCTGGAAAGAAGTTCGCCGCCGCGGTGCCGGAGGTGCACAACAGCGCCACTGGGATGTTCGACGCCTTCGCGAGTCCGAGCGCGAAGAACGACCCCGAACGCTCATCCGGGTGGATCCACACCCTGATTCGCGCGTCCTCCGCAAGCACGAGCGCGAGCGGCGTGGAGCGTGAGCCAGGACTGACACACGCGTGGCGCACGCCGCAGCGTGCAAGCTCATCCACGAAGGCCTGCGCTACCGCCCTGTTCGCGAGTCCGGTGCTCACGCGTGCCCGCCGCCGATCGCTCGCTGCACCGGTTCCAGCTTCAGTTGTGACTCGGCGTACTCGGCATCGGGGTCAGAGCCGCCGACGATGCCGCAACCAGCGAACAGCGTGGCCTCGCTGCCAGACAAGAGTGCGGACCGGATCGCGACGACGAACTCGCCCTGGCCGTGAACATCCATCCAGCCAACCGGCCCGGCGTACCACCCTCGGTCCAGCCGCTCGTGGGCGCGTATCAGCCGCAAGGCTTCAGCGCGCGGCGCGCCACCGACGGCCGGTGTCGGGTGCAGCCGCTCCACGAAGTGCAGCACCGTCTGCCCTTCTGCCGCAAACCCGGTGAGGGGTGTATAGAGATGTTGCACGTTCGACAGCTGCATAATGACCGGTGCCGGCGGGACTTGGACATTCGAGCAGACCTCGCGCAACGATGCCACGAGCGCCCGTGTGACAACCGCGTGCTCGTCGCGGTCTTTAGAACTTCGCAGCAAATCCGCACCCATCCAACGGTCCTCGCCCGGATCCGCGCTGCGTGGACGTGAGCCCGCGATCGAGGAGACACGCACTTCCGTTCCCTTCAACGAAACCAGACGCTCCGGCGTTGCACCCAGAAACGTTCTGCCACCCGCGCCCACGGCGAACACCGTGCAATGGGGATACTCCCGCCGGAGCCGGTCAAGCGTCGGCGTCACCGGAATCGGCTGTCGGGCGCTAGCACCGACCGCCCGGGCAAGCACGACCTTTTCCACAGCGCCCGTTCGCACCTCGTGTGCGATGTGCGCCACCGCTCGTTTCCACGCCGATGCAGGGCAAAGGTCTCGCACCATAACGCCGCCCGTTGCCCGATCATCCGGAGGTGGTGCGGCATCACCGATCACAGTCCATGCGGCCGCGACCTCGGACGTCAGGCTTTGGACCAGAAGCTCCGGCTGGTCGCCCGGCTTTGCGATCGCGTTGGTCGTGAGCCAGGAACCATCAACGGAGTTCGCGAGTGTATGCCGCGGCAGCACGAGCATTCCCGCCGGGAAGTGCTCCCACGTTGCTGTGGTTGGGGTCACCGGGTCGAACGCGAAGCCGCCGAGCAGGAGCGGTCCGGCACCCCAAGCATCTACATTATCCGGTACGGCATCTGCAAGTAGCGCCTTCCACTCGCGCGCCACCTCCGACGCCCGGTGCGCACCCGGCGACCGCAGCATGTGGACTGCGCCGATACCAACAAGGGCGTGTCCCGTATCCGGACGCTCCCAATAGGTGCACTCGGCGCGAGAATCAGACCATGCATGGTAAAACCGCAGTGGGTCCGTCATCGGCACGCGCTGCGTAACACTGACAACTACCGGCCGCCCAATTGCATTCGCCCGCTCGATGCCGGTGCGAAGCAGCTCGATCAGATGAGGCGTCGCGAGGGCCCTGTCCGGTACAAGCACGCTCACCCGCCTACCTCCCTTGATCCTTCCGAGATAGTGATCCCCACGCTGCGCAGTAAGAACGTACGGAGTGCGGGGTATTGTTGCTCCAGGTCTCCGGGATCATCCGCAAGCACCCAGGCGGTGACCACCTCGTTGAGCGCGCCAAACCATGCCTTCCCCGCGATGTGAGTATCGAGCGGCGGTATGACGCCGAGCGCGACCACCTCATCAAGATGCCGCTCTATGAGGCCTGCGAAGTCCGCGTGAATCTCCAGCATGCGCTGGTTGAACTCGCGTCCTGCGCCGAGCGCCTCAACGAGAAAGAGCCGGGCCAGCGGCCGGTGCGCCGCGAACGTTCGGATGACGACAAGGAGCGCTGCATCAAACTTCGCCACCAGGTCCGGTTCTGCCGCCATCGCGGCCTCCGCCCGTCCCTGGAGGAGGTTTGCCATTCGCTCAAGCAGCGCGAGGAAGATCGCTTGCTTGCTGGGGAAGTGAAAGTACACGCCGCCCTTGGATGTTTCTGCGGCGTCCGCGATCTCGTCCATGGCTGCGTCACGGTATCCCCGCCGCGCGAACACGTCGAGCGCGGACTCCATGATCTTCTGTCGCCGCGAAACGCTCCTGGCCTGCTCCGTCCGCACCCGAATCTCCCCACCAATAAACCGACTGGCTCGTCGGTTTCCCTACAAGATTGTACCCCCGACACCTGGTGGGCGCAACGCCTGTATCGCAGGGCATCGGAACATTGCAGGGTCCGAAAGGTCGTCACTTTTTGGCTGGACGTTGGGATCAAGGCACTAGGGCGCCGAGGACGCTTGCTACGTTGCCAGTAATCAGGAGCGCCAGGCCGATGGCGCAGTTGAGCACCCCGCCACTGAAGGACTTGGACCTTAACGCGTATCAGCGTACCAATGGGAGCACGATCGAGCCGGGAATACCGCCTGCTTCCGGCAGCGGCCAGTACAGGAACATGGCACTCCCGACGACGTTGTCAACAGGGACCATACCCCACGCACGGGAATCGCTACTGCGCGCTCGATTATCGCCGAGCACGAATAACTCACCCTCGGGCACCGTCCAGGTAGTCTTCCTAATGTCACCGTATGGCTCAGTGGGTGCGTTGCTCGTGTATGGCTCATCCAGTTCCTTGCCGTTCAGCAGAACCTTTCCGCCGCTGAGACGGATGGTATCACCGGGCAGACCGATAATGCGTTTGATAAGATCGGCACCGGTATCATCGGGATGGTGGAACACGATCACATCGCCACGCTCCGGCGCGGTGAAGAGGTATCGCTCGCCGGTGCCGGCATCCGGACCGAGTGCCACGGATGCGAGTGGGCTGTCGTTGCTGACACGCCAGTAGGCCGCTTTGTTGACGAACAGTCGCTCGTTTGGCTGCAGACTCGGCTGCATGCTGCGGCCATCTACGAGGTACGACTGGACGACCGCGTGGACCGCAAAGAATATCACCACGGTGAGAACAACGGTCTCTACCAACTCACGCACCCAGCCGCCGGCCTTGCCGCGCTTTTCCTTCCCTGTGCCATCAGGAAATGACTCGGTGCCCTGCGCCGACTCGCTCGTCGGTGGTTGCCCATCTGCGTGCCAAGCGGGTTTCCCCTGCTCGGCATTGCATGTGTCTATGGCCGTGCCGCCGGAGGCTTAAGGTAGTCCTCAAGCACCTTGCGCGCGACGGGAGCCGCGATCTCGGAGCCTTCGCCCGCGTCCTCCGCCTCGACAGCGACCACGACCTTCGGACTCGTCGCGGGTGCGTAGCCGACAAACCACGCGAACGGATCTTTTTTGTCCTGTTGACCGGTGCCCGTCTTCCCCGCAACGGAGATCGCGGAGTCCTTGAAGACATGCGTCGCCGTGCCGTTCTCTGCGTTGGTCACGGTGCGAAGCCCCTGTTGCAGGAACTCCACAGCCCGCTGGTCCACGGGTGCCTTGCCAATTGCCTGCGGCTTGTACTGCTTGACGATCGTATTGCTGTTTTCGGCGGATACGATGCGATCGATGAGCAGAGGCTTGTATATCGTCCCGCCGTTCCCAATCGCCGAGTACACCACCGCCATCTGTAGGGGAGACGAGCGCATGCTGCCCTGCCCAATGGCGAGGTTGACGTTGTCGCCATGGGCCCAGTACGGGTACGGTACGCCTGGACCGGGTACCTGTCCGGCCGCCTCGTCGACCAGGCCCTCCACCTTGAATGATTGACCCAGGTGCCATTTCTTGGCGTGCTCCGTCAGGTAATCCTGGTCACGCAGGTACAATTCGTATCCTAGGTCGTAGAAAATCGTGTCGACGCTTTCTGTTATGCCGTCGATGAGCTTGACGTACCCGTGTCCCCCTTCTTTCCAGTCCCGGCGAACCGGGTTGCCCAGGCGATCCCAGGAGCCCGTGCTATACCAGGTCCGATCCAGCCTTGGCAGGTTCGCGGCGATAGCGGCTGCCATGGTGATGGGCTTGAATGTCGACGCCGGTGGGAACGAGGAGCCAGTCGCGCGGTTCTGGAACGGGTTCTTTCCCGCCTTGCTCGTGAGCCGCTTGTACTCCTCTGCCGGGAACCCGACAACGAATTTGTTCGGGTCGAACGTCGGCAGGCTCGCAAGTGCCAGGATCTTCCCGTTTGCTGGATCGAGAGCAACGACGCTGCCCGCGACCGGTCCCTTGCGAAGCTTGACGCTCGCGAGGTCCTGCTCCGCCTTGCGCTGCAGCTCTAGATCAATGTTGAGATAGATGTTATTCCCTGGTCGGTATGGCTTTTCCTTGATGGTCTGTACTTCCACCCCATCCGCATCCACAATGAACACCTTGCCGCCCGGATCGCCGCGCAGATGCGGCTCGCCCCAAGCCTCCAGGCCCGCCCGGCCGATCACGTCGGACGGGGTGTAGTTCGCGTACTCCGGCTTCTCGAGATCTTCCGCGAACACGCCGGTCACGTACCCGAGCACCTGGGCCATTACTGGACCCTGCGGATACACGCGACCAAGACGCTCGCTGAACCGGACACCCGGGATCTTCCCGAGCTGTGACTGCAACTGCTTCGACCGCTCCGGCAGCAGGTCGCGCATGGGCCAGAAGTACGTCGGTTCTCGCCCTTTGTACTGCTGCTGTATAAAGTTCCGGTCCATACCCAGCCCGGCGCTGAGCTTGTCAAGCATCTCACCTTCGTTTGCTATCTCGCCCGGGACGACGCCGATCTGCGGTATCGGCCCTTCAATAGCGAGTGGTTTGCCGTTGCGGTCGAAGATACCACCACGGGTCGCGGGATAATCCGCCCGGCGTATCAGGTTGTCGCCGGAGAGATCCTTGAAGATCAGGCTCGGGCTCCACTGGACGCGCCAGGCGTTCTCTTCCTTGACGAGGCTGAGCAGGTTCGTCTCATTGATGTCGCCGACCACGCTCGTGCTCATCTTCACACTGTATGGTAGCCGGAGCAGCAACTCGTCGCGCTTTGCCTCCTCAATCGCCTCGGGCGCGAGCTTCGGCGCGACGCTCTTGATCGTTGCCATTGCATAGATCGCCTCGTAGCGCTCTATGAACTGCTTACGCGTGTAGCGCGGCTCCGATGACTGGGCGATCAAGTTATGCATCAGATCATACCGACCAGCCTGCCAGTTCTGCAGGTACGCCCGCGCGACCTCCAGGGGCGGGGCCGTTGGAGCAGAGGTCGGCGCTGGCGGGGCTTGCGTTGGCTCGGTCGCTGACTCACCAGGTTCCTGCGTGACGACTGCCGTGGACCGCACTCCACCCGTGCTGTATGCATTCGTTGCCGTTGGCTCGCTACTGGACGGTTCCGTGGGCGATTGCGTTGGGTCGCCCGTGTTTCCGGCGACAGCGGTGCCCCCCGCGGTGGGTGTACTATCGGTGACAAGGGCGTTCTCGCCACGCAGGCTGGGAAGGCCGACTCGGTCGAGGATTCGAGCGCCTGCGTTCGTGCTTGCCAGCAGTGCGCCGGCGATCAACAACGTGAGCACGCCGATCAGTGTGTTGCGCACGGGATGGGATCGCCTGGGCCTTCGATAGCCGCCAGAGCTACCGTATCGTTGCATAGTATCTCCTGTACCGTATGATGGGATGCCGCTCTCCACCCTGTCTGGACGATGGGCGGATCTTAAGCCATGATAGCAAAAAGAGGAATGCGTCTCTGCCGCGTGGAGTGTTCTGGTACCATGCGGGTCGCAAGCGTTGTGACCTCGCACTCTGCGGTGAGCGGACGTGGACCAGGGTCGGCGAAGCGTATGTCGCCATGTGGATGGAGTGCCACTTCCACGCCACATCGCAATGGAGGAGTGTCGGCACGTGACGGCGTCGGAACTGTTGCAGCGCATACAGCGGAGTGTGACGGCCTCGCTCGTGGGGATGGACTCAGCCACCGAGCTGGTACTTGTTTCGCTGCTTGCCGAGGGGCACGTGCTCATCGAAGATGTGCCGGGTGTGGGGAAGACGAGTCTTGCCAGAGCGCTCGCTGCATCGCTCGGCGTCGCCTTCCGGCGCATTCAGTTTACGCCCGATCTGCTGCCGTCCGACGTTACCGGTTCGTATTACTTCCGGCAGCGCACGTCGGAATGGCTCTTCCGTGAAGGACCGGTGTTCGCCGGTGTGGTGCTCGCCGATGAAATCAACCGCGCCGCACCACGCACACAGTCCGCACTACTGGAAGCGATGCAGGAGCGGCAGGTGACGATTGAGGGAGAGACGCGTGCGCTTCCCCGGCCCTTCCTCGTGCTGGCCACGCAAAACCCCGTGGAGTTGGAAGGTACCTTCCCGCTACCAGAGGCGCAGCTCGACCGATTCACCCTGCGGCTCACGCTCGGCTATCCCGATGAAGAACAGGAACAGGAGATCCTCCGCGAGTACGCCACGAGGACTCTTCGGCCAGCGGACGTGGTTGCGGGCGTCAGCGACATCGAGGCAGTGATCCAGGAGTCGCGGTCGGTGGCGATCGAGCCGGATGTGACGGCCTATATCACGTCGCTCGTCCGCGCCACCCGTTCCC
Organism: Thermobaculum sp.; assembly: GCA_016782125.1. Lineage (GTDB taxonomy): Bacteria > Chloroflexota > Chloroflexia > Thermobaculales > Thermobaculaceae > JACDAU01. Next base: position 6,424 of record JADDPA010000171.1, on the reverse strand, counting down.
ACCCCGCCATCGAGCTCGGCGCGAGCCCGCGCGCGGGGATCTCCCTGTACCGCGGCGCGCAGAGTCTCGCGGCCCTGCGGGGCAGGGCGTTCGTCCTACCGGATGATGTGAAGGAACTCGCGGCGCCCGTGCTTGGTCACCGCCTCGTGCTCGACCAGGAGGCGAGCCTGAGAGGCCGCACGCCCACAGGGGTTATTGACGACCTGCTCAGTCGCCTGCGCGTCCCGGTCGAGCGGTAGGAGTGCCTTGAACGCGGAGCTTTTCGCGGACCTGTGGCTACTGGCGGGAGGGTTGCTGCTGCTCGTGGGGCTCCTGGCAAACAGCTACGCGGTGGCCACACTTGGGTTGCTGCTACTCGCCGTGGTACTGACGGCACGCCTCTGGGCCCATTTCGTACTGCGCGCGGTGCAGTATGATCGCAGCCTCTCAACGGAGCGCGTGTACGCTGGGGAGTCCGTTCGCCTGGAGATACGGATTACGAACCGCAAGCCGCTCGCCGTTCCGTGGCTGCATCTGGAGGACCAACTCGATTCGCACTTGCACGTCCGAGGAGTCGGTGACGAGGAACGTCCCGGCCGGCAGTGGGGCATTCGCCAACAAGTATCCGTCGGGTGGTATGAGCGGTTGTGCTTCACGTACGACGTGGCGTGCACGCGCCGCGGCTACTATCATATCGGGCCGGTCCGCCTGCGCTCCGGCGACCCGTTCGGCTTGTACGAGCAGGAGCGGGAAGAGCGCGACACCGTCGCCATCCTGGTGTACCCGAGACTGCTCCCCTTGCAGGACCTGGACCTTGGGCGGCTCTTCCCGTTCGAGGGCAGCAGGCCACGAATTGCCGCCCTGGATGATCCGCTCAACATCACCGGTGCTCGTCCGTACACGGAGGGTGATACGCTCCGGCAAGTGCATTGGCGGGCGACTGCCCGCAGCCCGGAGCTCTGGTCGAAGGTGTTGCGTCCGACGACGGAGCCCGGCCTGCTCATCCTGCTCGATGTCGCGAGCTCGGAGCGCCCGTGGCAGTTGATTGATACGGAGAGCCTTGAGCGAGCGATCAGCACCGCCGCAACACTCGCCCATCGCGCCCACGCTGCTCGATGGGCGCTCGGCCTGCTTGTGAACGGTTTGCAGTCCGGCACCGGCCACCGTATCCGGCTCGGCCTCGCGCGCGGCGACGCACCATTCGCGACGGTGATGGAGGCCCTCGCAAAGGCGCCGCCGTTCCCGTCAATCCCGTTTCCGGACCTGCTGCGCGCGGAGCGCCGGAAGATCCCCCGGGGGACGACAATCGTCGCGGTCAGTGCCGCCCCTTCCGAGTCGGTGCGGGAGCAGATAGAGATCTACCGCAGGACGGGCCACCGCATACTGCTGGTCGACGCCCGCGCTCGGCGGGAGGAGGTACCGGCGTGATGCGTGACTCATGGCGCGGCTTCGGCAATACGGCCGCTGTGGTCATTCTGCTCACCGGCGCGGAGACGAGTCTCCTGCACCTGCTGACGGCGCTGGTCGCAGGCTCGCCGCAAACGGCGCCGCTGGGCTGGCTTTGGCTCTGGGTGCTGGGTCTCGTCGCATTTCTTCTCCCCAGGGCACTCAGCGGCACGTCTCCGACCGTGTATGTCGTCACCATCGCGGCTGCGATACTGCTCACGTGCGCTCTGGCAGTGCACGCAACCAGCTTTTCGAGTGTGTCGTCTCTCGAGCCCACCTGGATCCGCGCCGCGTGGCAGGCGCTGGTGTCAGACGGGGGTGCTACATTGGGCGGTACTTCGCTGGCAATTGTCGCGGTGCTCGGGCTGTGGTGGCGGCAGATTGGACGAGAGACACCGGGCACGGACGCCGCAGGGGCGGTGTTTCGCTGGGGGCCGCTGATAATTGCCGTATTGACGTTCGGGGGTCTCGCGCAGTGGCAAGGGACGGCAGGCGGGGTGTCTCTACTCACGACGAGGATTGCCGTGTTTTTCCTGCTGACCCTGCTTGCGCTCGGGTACACGCAGTGGATCGAAACACCACTGCGCGCCGGCAGTGGACGGCTAGGTTCGGTCGTTGGCTGGCTTATGACCTCAGCCCTGCCTCTGCTGCTCGCTGCGGTTGCCGCGGTGGCGCTCTCCGCGCTCCTGTTCGGCACGGTAGCTCCCATGGCACGCGTTCTCGCGGACGTGGTGGCTGCCATCATATTTCTCGGTATCGTCGCAGTCAGCACCGCCCTCAGGGTTCTTACCTGGCCGCTCGCGTGGCTCATCGCGGCCATACTGAGCCTGTTACCGGACATACCGTTCCGGCGGCCACCACCACCGAACCCCGACCAGAATGCGGATGCCTGGCGCGACGCAATACAGCGGCGCATGCTGGAGGTGCCGGACTGGATCGTATGGTCGGTTTCGCTCGGCGCGCTGTTGCTTGTGCTGTATGTGCTGACGCGTTACCGACCGCGCCGTGAGAGCCTTGCTGGTGTGCCCGTCGCGCGCGAGTCGGTGTGGGAACCGCCTGACCTGCGGCGCGGCCTGCGCGCTCTGCTGCGCCGGCCCGTGCGGGAGCATGATCCTCTAGATGAGATGCTGCGCGATCCGACCTGGCAGCACACCGCGCAGGTACGCCGGGCGTATCGAGACGCAGCGGCCTTTCTTGAGGAGCACGGGCGGGGCAGAGAGGCCGCACAGACGGCTCAGGAGCACGCTCAGTCCCAGCGATCGGCAGCCTATCGTGAACTTACGGCAGTGTATGCCCAAGCCCGCTACAGTACCATTCCGGCGCCACCTGACCTGGCACGCCGCGCGATGGACCTGCGAAACTTATTGGTGGCCGAGTTGAAGCGTGACATCGCCTCGGGGTAGGCGCAGACGGCCGCGTGGGCCTGGGATCGAGTCCAAGGCGATACCGACGCCGGTTTGCGAGTACAGGCACGCTATACCGGCAGTCAGTGTTCCGGCTGTTGGTTAGTTACTCAACCGTTTGAAGAGGCGCAGGTAGTCGAGGACCTTGCGCGTGATGAGGAAGTCGGAGCGGATGTGCTGGTGAGCGCTCTCTCCCATCTGCGTCTGTTCGTTAGGGCTGAGGAGGAGGCGCGCCACCTTCTCGGCGGCTTCTTCGGTTGTCGATATCAGGTACCCGTCCTGTCCATCTCGGATCTGGACGGGGATGCCACCGACGTTTCCAGCTACGACCGGCGTGCGCTTCCAGAGTGCCTCGGCGACGACGAGACCGAACCCCTCCCGCTTGCTCTTCTGTAGCACAACGCTCGCGGCCCGCTGGAAGGCGTTGACTTGCTGACTGTTATCCTGCTCGCTCGTGAGGAGGAACACGTTCGGATCATCGCCGGCGTGCTCTCTGGTGCGGTCGTACCACAAGTGACCCTCGGGATCGTCGTTTGCCATCGTCGCAACCATCACGAGCTGCAGTCCCGGCACCTGCTCCCGCACCAACCGGTATACGTCCACGACGCCGAGCGGATCTTTCCAGGGGTCGAAGCGCGACACTTGCGCGATCACGGGCCGGTCGGGATCAACCCGGTTTTCACGAAGCACGGTGGCGACGTCTTCGGCGCTCAGCTCGGCGTTCTTCGCGCTCAGCGGGTCTATGGCTGGTGCGATGAGGGCCACCTCACCGACGCTGAGATCCGGCTTCACATATTCTTGCATCGTGAAGACTGCGGCGTCGTGCGCTTCCACGTATGGCCGGAGGAACTCCCAGGCACCGAGCTGAGCATCGGTGATGTCGATGTGGCAGCGCCATATCCATCGTCCCGCCTGGCCGCGGCCTTCCTCCAGCATGAGGCGGCGCATCGCGGCAGGTTGCGGATCGTGAATGATGACGAAGTCATAGTCGCGACTGAAGCGGTCGGCGTTGAGCTTGTTGTACCGAAGGTAGGTGTCGAGTTCCTGCTGCGAGATGGGGACATCCATGCCCTGGAGAGCGTTGTGAAACTTCTTGGTGACCTCGTAGAACTCCGTCGCTCCCTCGATTACCCGCCACTCTGCGTCGATCCCGACATCGCGCATGAGCGGCACGATGGTCGCGAGCATCTCGGCTACGCCGCCACCGAACGCGGTCGCGTTTACATGGAGGACGCGCGCACCGCCAAACTGCGCGGCGAGCGTTCTGATCTCCTCTATCTGCTCATCGGGCGCGATTCCGCGATATGCCTCTAGCTGCCTGGGCTCTACATCGACGCTGTCAAACATCGGTGCCTCCATTTGAACGTCTCATTGTTCGGTGGTTCTTTGCCGCAGCCTTCGATCACAAAGGAGTTCTTCTTTCAACGTGAGGCGGGTGCGCGAGCTGAACCTTCGTGGAAACGTAATTTATGGGGTCTGTGGCACTGTGCCATTCCGGAAGGCTGGTCCGATCCCGCATTAATGCTGAGCATCGAGATACTTCAAGGCGCTCGCCACGAGCACCTTGACGCCCAGCGGCATTGCGTCTTCGTCCACGTTGAACTCTGGGTGATGGTGAGGACGGTCCGCGCCCTTCTCGGAGTTCTGGGAGCCGACCCAGAAGAAGCATCCGGGCACGGCCTGGAGGAACACGCTCATGTCCTCGCCGCCCGTGCTCTGCTGCGGGTAAAGCACGCGATCCGCACCTAGCACCTCGGTCGCCGCATCGCGCACGAGCGCGGCCATCTCCGCATCGTTAACCGTGGTCGGTACCCCCCGAGTGTACTGGACACTCCCGGTGCAGCCCAGCGCTCTGCACGTACCCTCGACGATCTGCTCGATGAAGTCCGGCATCTGCTGCCACACCTCGTCGTCGAAGCTTCGAACCGTGCCTTCCATCTCCACCCGGTCGGCAATGATGTTGCTCGCGTAGCCGCCGTGTATGGTGCCAATGGTGACAACGCCTGCGGAAAGCGGAGAAACGCGCCTGCTGACCACGGTCTGCAGGCTGTTGATGACCTGCGCGGACGCCACAATTGCATCGCTCGACAGGTGAGGCATCGCGCCGTGCCCGCCCCGCCCCTCGACGGTGATGTGTATCCGGTCGCTCGCGGCCATGATAGGTCCCTCGCGCACGCCGACATGTCCGGTGGGCATGTCGTTCCAAATATGGCATCCGATCGCGGCATCGACGTGTGGACCCTCGAGGACACCATCATCGATCATTGCCCGCGCCCCGCCAAGACTCTCCTCAGCCGGTTGGAAGACGAGTTTGACGCGGCCATGGAGATGCTCGCGGTGCTCCAGGAGGATCCGCGCGGTGGCCAGCATCATCGTGATGTGTGTATCGTGACCGCAGGCGTGCATCCTGCCGGGGTGAGTGCTGCGGTACTCCAGGCTGGTCCGTTCCTCGATCGGCAGCCCGTCAATGTCGGCACGCATCAGGAGTGTTCTGCCGGGATGGGCACCTTCGATCATCGCGACGACGCCCGTCTTGCCGATCCCTTCATGGGGTTCGAGGCCGAGCGCGCGCAGCTTCGCGGCGACGAGGGCGCTCGTCTTGACTTCCTCGAAACCGATTTCGGGGATGCGATGGAACTCGCGACGAGTGGCAGTGAGCTCCGCCGCCATCGTATCGATCTGCTCCGTCCATGGCGCGATTGCCATCCAAACCTCCCCATCTGACTTGTGGCGCATCATACCTGATACGAGAACCGCCCGTACGCTTTGGCGCCGAGGGATTCTGGTACCCGCAGGGAGCATACCGCAGGCCATGCAGCTCAGAGACTTTGACACGGCGAGGGTAATCAAAGTTGCCCGGCATGCTTCGCCGTCGGGAGCAGAAAGTGCCTCGGAAGGGTAGACACGTCACCATTCGGCAGTCGTTTACGGGAAAGAGTCGCGCCGAGATCGCGGCGGTGCTACTGCTGTGGCCGGGTACCAATGTTGCCGCCGACAAAGCCAAACGCGGCGCCTATCGGGACATTGCTCAGGAGGTGATATAAGAGAGACAAGACGATCTGGCCGGCGGTCTCGTTTTCCCGGGTAACGAAGATAGTGGTGATGCCACCCAGCAGACCCACAATGATCGCGGCAAGAAGGCCCGCAGCCAAACCTTGCTTTCGGTTGAGTGCGCTTGCACCGGCGATGTAACCGCTCAGCGTGTAGAAGATGTTGCTGAGGAGGAGGTTGAAACAGAGCGTGAGCCCCGCTTCCCGGCTCTCTCGACTGAAGTCCCTGGTCATCGCGAGCATTACGGTGTCCACCACGACGATTGTCAGGCCGAGCACGATCCCTGCGAGCACCGTGGTGCGTCGAAGCGGTATCACCTGCTGGATCCGCTGACCGTTCGGTCGGGCATGCTCGGTCCATTCTTCGATTGTCTCTCGGCGCTCGGCATTGCTCGGGTGATGGGCGCGACCATTTAGGGCTCTCCCATGGGCTGGTGTGTTGGTGATGACGTGGCAGTTCCGGATTGTATGCAGCCCGCAGCCGGAGTGTCAATACACAAGCCAGGGTCATGTCAAAGTCTGTTCAGCACACATCCATGGGCCACA
>JADDPA010000085.1 GCA_016782125.1 Thermobaculum sp. | reverse complement strand
CCTGCTGGCGGGCCGCAGCCCGCCGCCCGGCCGGCGTGGAGGCCCAAACTCCCTGCCAGCCGGTGTATTACAACACGGAGTTCCGCAATCGGCATGGCAGGCGCTAGCTCGCGCGGCGCTGCTGGGCTGCTCCTCGCGTGGAGCCGTCCAGGACGGGCCGGAGGAACTGGCCGGTGCGAGAGTGCACCGAGCGCGCGACATCCTCCGGCGTGCCCTGCGCCACGATCTCGCCACCGTGCTTGCCACCCTCGGGGCCCAGGTCTACCAGCCAGTCCGCGGTCTTGATCACGTCCAGGTGATGCTCGATCACCAGCACCGTGTTGCCTCGATCCACGAGTGCGTTCAGGCTGTCGAGCAGGCGCTGGATGTCCGCCAGGTGCAGCCCGGTCGTCGGCTCATCCAGGATGTACAGATTGCGCCCACCCCGCTTCACCTTACCCAGCTCCTGTGCCAGCTTCACACGCTGCGCCTCCCCGCCGGAGATCGTTGTGGAGGACTGGCCGAGCTTGAGATAGCCCATCCCGAGGCGATTGAGCACCCCCAGCTTGTGGGCGATCAGCGGCATGTTCTCGAAGAAGCCCGCCGCCTCCTCGATCGGCATGTCGAGTACATCGGCGATGTGCTTGTCTCGGTACGTGATCTCCAGCGTCTCCTCGTTGTAGCGCGCCCCCTTACACACCTGACAGATCACCTCGACATCCGGCATGAACTGCAGCGACGTGGTCACCCGGCCGTGTCCGGCGCATTCCTCACAGCGCCCGCCCTTCACGTTGAACGAGAAGCGCGAGGCCGTGGCCGCGCTTGCGACTCTCGGGCGTGCTGGCGAACAGCTGCCGGATCGAGTCGTACACTCCGCTGTAGGTCGCGGGGTTGGATGTCGGTGTGCGCCCGATCGGGGTCTGATCGATGCTGATGACGTCCCGCAGGTGCTCCAGTCCTTCCACCGCCGCGTGCGCGCCCGGCAGCACCCGGCTGTCGCGGAACACGGAGTACAGCTTCTTGTACAGGATCTCGTTCACGAACGTGCTCTTGCCCGAACCGGACACTCCCGTAATGCACACGAACAAGCCGAGTGGGATCTCCACGTCTATGTCGCGCAGATTGTTCTCGCGCGCGCCTCGGACCATCAGGACGGCATCGCCCCGGCTGCGACGGTGCTCGGGCAGCGCGATCTCCCGCCTGCCGCTCAGATACTGCCCGGTGAGGGAGCGGGGATTCTCGGTGATCGCCTCGATGGCCCCCTCGGCGGTAACGTGCCCACCGTGCACCCCGGGACCGGGACCGATCTCGATGATGTGATCAGCCGCGCGGATCGTCTCCTCGTCATGCTCCACGACGATCACCGTGTTCCCGATGTCGCGGAGCTGTCGCAGGGTCCGGATCATCTTGCGGTTGTCGCTCGGGTGGAGTCCGATGCTCGGCTCGTCCAGCACATACAACATACCCATCAGCTGCGAGCCGATCTGCACCGAGAGCCGCACCCGCTGTGATTCCCCGCCGGAGAGCGTGGCGGCCTTGCGGTTCAGGCTCATGTAATCGAGGCCGATGTTGAGCAGGAGGGTGACCCGCGCAAGGATCTCGCCGATGATCTGCTCACCTGCCTGCCGCTGCCTGGGGAGTGGTGGCAGGTTCTCCAGAAACTCCTTGAGCTCCGAAAGCGTCAGGTCGCCCACTTCCATGATGTTCCTCTGGCCCACGGTAACGAGGAGCCGCTGGCGCTTGAGCTTGGCCCCCTGGCAGTCCGGACAGAGCTTCTCGACCATCACCTTCTTGAGATACTCATCCATCCAGGTGTGGGCCACCTTCTGCTGCCGGTAATGGCGGTACCGTCGCTCGATGTCGCTGATGATGCCGTTGTAGCGGAACAGCTTACCGGCATGCTCATCGCCCTTGGTGGCGCCCTCCGGGATAACCAGCGGGAAGCGCTCTCCCTTCGAGCCGTAGAGCACGACGTTCAGAGCTTCCGGCGGGAGGTCCTGCACGGGCGTGTCCAAAGAGAAGTTGAAGTGCTGTGCCACGCTATACAGCAGCCGTGTGCCCCAGGCGTTCTTGTCGTACTTGAACGCCTCCGGGATGAAAGCGCCCCCCTTTATGCTCCGCGACTTATCCGGCGCGAGCAGGTCGGGGTGGACGTGCAGGTAGATGCCGAGCCCGAGACACGTGGGGCACGCACTGCTCATCTCGTTGAAGGAGAAGTAGTACGGTTCTACCTCGCCCATCGTCACGTGATGCTCCGGGCAGGCGAACTTTTCCTGGAAGGCACGGCCCTCGCTCGGCGTATGTGGAGTGAGGATGCGGAAGCGCAGGAAGCCCTCGCCCAGGCGCAGCCCGTTCTCGATGGAGACCACAAGGTTCTTGTGAATGTCGGGCTTGACGACGACCGTATCGACGACAACTTCCAGCGTGTACTCACGCCCCTCGTCGAGCTCGAGGTCCTCGCTCACGTCCAGCAGCTCACCATCTACCCGCAGACGCCGGTAGCCCTGGGCGCGGATCTCCCCGAACAGGTACGGGTAGTCCTCCCCATACAGCCTGAACACGGGGGCTGTCACCTCGACCACCGTGCCCGCCGCCAGCGACAGCACGTGCTCGGCCATCTGGGTCGCCGTCCGCACCGGCACCTCGGTCGGACAGTACAGACAGTGCGCGGTCTCCGTCGCGGTGTACAGGACCCGCAGGTAATCGAAGATATCGGTCATCGTGCCCACCGTGGATCGCGGGTTCTTGCTCACCGACTTCTGTTCGATGGAGATCACGGGCGAGAGGCCAAAGATGAAGTCCACATCCGGCTTCTTGAGTTGCGCGACGTACTTGCGTGAGAAAGCGGAGAGGGACTCGAGGAACCGCCGCTGCCCTTCCGCGTAGATAGTCTCGAACGCAAGCGATGACTTGCCCGAGCCGGAGAGCCCCGTCAGGACCACCAGCTTCTCGCGTGGTATCTCCACGGACACGTTTTGCAGGTTGTTCACCCGCGCACCCCGAACGCCGATCGTGTCTCTCATAGGTGCCTCCCCAATGCTCCACCATCATAGTAGTACGCCGCCTCATCCAGTACGACCTGACTCTTCGGCGTCAGGCGGAGGGGTGAGGGCACCTTCTGGATGACTCCTTCGTCGGCCAGCCACTCATACACGGTGCAGAGTGAAGGGCAGAACGCGCCCGTGAAGGCCTGCTTCGCGGAGTAGCTATCGATCTCCGTGGTCGTTCGTATCCCGCCCGCATCGCTCAAGTAGTCCAGGACCGGACCGAAGAGCGCGTACACCTTCTGGCGGAGATACGCGTTGATGCGGTCGAGCGCTTCCTGGACGGTCTGCTCGTCCGTCTGCCGGTCCACCAGGTCGAGGTACACGGCCCGGAAGAAGTCGGGGTTGAGCCGCAGCGCGTGCGGGAGCACCTCCCGGCTCGTGAGTTCCCCGTGCAGCAGCACCTCGATCTCCGCAAGGTGCTGGATGGTGTGCATGATCCACACGAAGCTGTATGAGGCATCGCGCCGCGTGATCAGCCACTTCTCCGCCTTGGCCAGCGAGCCGAGCACGCCCGAGCCCGCCGTCATCAGCCGCATCCGCCGGTCGTTCGTGCCGATCCGGCGCACGTCCTCGTAGTACGCGCGGATACTATCGTCGGTCGTGAATAGCAGCGTGCTCAGCGCGAACGCGGAGTGCATGAAGGAGCCCTGGAGCGTCCCTTCAAGTGTCTGCTTGAACTTGCTGCGCGAGTACATAACCGCGTGGATGTTCACCCCATTCTCCACCAGGTAGAAATCGCGGGTCGGCTTCTCCTCCCGGCCGACGAGCACGATATCAATGTCCGACTTGCGCCAGACAACGTCGTGCGAGAGGCTACCGTACAGGATCGCGGCGATGACATATCGGTCCTGCCGCACCTTGCTGACGAAGGACTCCAGCGACTCGTTGAACAGCGCAACGGTATCGGCAAACCGCTCGTCGCGCGATGGGCGGTTCTTCTGTAGCGTTTCCTGTAGCATCTCCACCACCTTTCGCGTAGCCTGCCGCGCGCGCTGTGCAGCCGTTTCTTGACGGTTGTGACCGGCACCTCCAGGAACGCGGCGATCTCGTTCTGCGAGTAGTCGGCGACATAGAAGAGGATGGTCGCCATGCGCTCGTGTTCCGGAAGTTCCCGCATGGCTCCCAGTATCCGAGCGCGCTCCTCCTTCTGCTCGTAGGTCGTGGCGGGATCGGCGTCCGCTACCGGGACGTTCGCCGCTGCCTCCATGACGGTCGTGGTCACGTGCTTGCCGCGCGTCTGCCGGTTGCACTGCGTGAGTACGATGCGCTTGAACCAGCCGGGGAAGGCCTCCGGCTTGCGCAGCTGGTCGAGATTCCTCCATGCGGTGATGAACGCTTCCTGTGCGGTGTCCTGGGCGAGATGGAAGTCGCCGAGCACGCTGTAGGCGCACGCGAACGCCAGGTCCTGTAATCGATACACGATCTCCCCGAAGGCCTGGCTCTTCTCTGAGCGCGCGGCCCGTGCCTCGGTGGCCCGGGCGATGAGCAGTCCGATCTCCTCCACCGTCGACATCGCACCCCGGTCTGTTGAGAGCTCTCTACTAACAAAGAGCCAAGTTGCTGCTCAAAAGATACCGGAAAGCAACGCCGAGCACCGGACTCTTGAAGCCGTGGGCATTGAGGTAGGGTAGGGGCAGGTCTCCGTGCCTGCCCGCGGGCCGCAGCCCGCCTACCATCGAGACAGCGGCGGATCGACTGCTGGCTGGCAAGGCCGATCAGGTCATTGGGATCGCGGTGGCGGGAGACTGCGCGGGCGGTCCGAGCCGTGAACCAATTTTCCCATGGCGGGGCCCGCGCTTACACTGGAATATGCACATGTTTTCCTCGTCAGTCCGTGGGTGCTACAGCAGTACGACTCCAGCGTGGCGCTCCATCCTGCTAGCGGTAGCTGTACTCGTGCTCGGCGGACAGGCGGTGCACGCGCCCGTACTGCTCGCTCCGGATGCCGGGACGCTCGGTACCCCAACGGGAAACGCCCATCACAGGCCGACGAGCAACGCGCAGCACTCCACCGACAATCAACAGGTGTGCGGGTTGCACCAACACTGTACTGATGGCATCAAGTTCCGGGCCGCCCACACGTCCGATGCCGATCCCCTGTGTGATGCAATCGTCGTCGCGGACCCGAATCGCGGCGAGGCTCTTCCCCTCGCCCTGGCAACATTTCCCATCCCCACGTCCGGTGCCCCGACAAGCAAAGCCGAGCGCCGAGCGGCGGAACGTGCGCCCATGCCGGCCGCCGCCTGTCGGCGCGCCACGTTGCAGGTATGGCGAATATAGCCCCTTCCGCATCCAGGCGACCATCCGAAACCAACTGCAGGAGGCTGAATTGAAGCGTCTACTCTCACTGATCGCGGTGGTCGGGCTGCTGCTCACGGCATGCGGTTCATCCGGCGATAACGAGCACACCGGCGGATCGCACGACGGGGCGATGCCCGCCGTGACGGCTGGTGCCGATCATGGGGCAATGGCCGACAAGCCGGGCACGGGCACGCCGGGTGCCGGGCACTTGGGCATGCCAGGTATGGGCGGCGAGGGCACGGCGACCGCGGCGATGAGCTTCGACCAGATGTTCATCGCCGCCATGATCCCCCACCACGGGTCGGCGACGGACATGGCGAAGGTGGCCCGGACGAACGCCGAGCACCCCGAGATCAAGCAGCTCGCAAACCAGATCATCTCCGCCCAGCAGGACGAGATTGGCCGGATGCGTGCCTGGTACAAGGAATGGTACGGTACCAATCAGGTCCCCGAGATGGACCATGAGATGATGGGATCGATGATGCCCGGTATGGACATGGGGATGGAGGCGCAGGATCTTTCTGGGGCAAAGCCTTTCGACAAGGCGTTCATAGACGCGATGATCCCGCACCACGAGAGCGCGATCGCCATGTCCCGGCACGCCCTCAAACAAGCTAAGCGTCCCGAGATCAGGCAGCTGGCCAGAGAGATAGTCTCTTCGCAGCAGAAGGAGATCGACCAGATGAAGCGGTGGCGCACGGCTTGGTACGGTTCCTAGGGGCGCTCGCGGGGGTGGTCGGTTTCGGTACCACTCCCCAGGCTCGTACCAGACGAGGCAGGGCGGCCGCGACGACGGATGGATTGGAGTCCCGGGCGCGGACGGCGCACCATACGAGGATGGAGGTGAACAATGAGTAAGCGCAGGCACACGCTGGTCGTCCTCCTCGTCGGGCTGCTGTTGACCGTCCTGGGGAGCACCCACGCGTCCGGCCAGGGCGAGCAGGGCGATGAGGTCACCGTCACGTTCCGGCTCGTGCTCGACGGCGCCGTGCCCAGCGGCCAGGTCTTCTCCCTCGGCCTGTTCCCGCCCTCGGCCGGTGGCGACCCTGGACTCGTCGGGCCCGCGCTGGACCACTTCTGCGGCTACGGAACCTACGGGGAATGCACCCGCGGAAAGGCGTACACGATCCGTTTGGATGTCGCCCGCGGCAGCACGTACGCCTACCACTTCCGCCGCCAGCCACTCGATGGATCGCAGGGCGAGTTGCTCTGCAGGTCCATCGCCACGTTCCGCCGCGACACGCTAATCCGGTGTCAGTACGAGACGCCCGGGGAGAGCCCATCGGCCCTGCCCCGGACTGGGGCGGGCGGCATGGCCGGACGGGACGGTGAGGACCGAAGCAGTACCCTCCATCGCTGATCCTCCGGGCGAGCGCAACGGGACAGTCCCACATCAGTAGGCGATGACGTTGACCTGTGTAGGGGGTCTCCATGCGCCCCGCTCCCCTCGTGTCTCCGGCACGCCCCTCCCCGCTGACATTCTGTATACTGCCGCACACGCAATACGGACTCCAGCTGAACGGTGGGGCATTTGTCATTCCGAGCCCGCGAAGAATCGTGGTACGGGTTACGGATCCCTCACTGCGTTCGGGATGACACGCAGCACTGGTCAAGCGGATGGCGTATAACTAGGCAAACCCAGGCGACACGCTCCGGCACTGTCATTCCGAGCGTAGCGAGGAATCCGTGCCCCGGGGTATACTCAGCCGCAATGCCGAATACGCGGCGCCGAGGCGGCCCCGGTAGCCGCTCCGCGCTCTGGCCAAACTCACCCGGAGGACGCCCGATGACCACCGTCGACCTGCGTGAGGCTCGGAACACCGACGCGGCCATCCAGAAGGTGCTCGCCGCGCCCTCCCTCGACGCCGCACACCAGGCCCTACGCGACCTCTTCGCCGGGCAGCTCGACTTCCAGCCTGCCCATGGGGCCATCGCCCTGCACGGCGACGGCCTGCCCGCCAGCGCGACCCGCATCGCCGAGCGCGAGGGCGTTCGCGTCGTCGCGCTCGCGCTGCCCGACAGTGGGCGCGTCCGCATGGAGGCGACCAGGGCGGCGCTCCGGGAGGTCCGCGCCGCGCTCGCGGGCGACGTCCTGCTCGTCGTCACCGACCACACCCGTTCCGAGTGGCACTTCGTGTACCCCGCCATGACCGCCGGTCGCGAGGTGCTGCGTCGTATGGTCGTGAGCCGGGGCCAGCCATACCGCACCGTCGCGGAGCGTCTGGGCTCGATCTACGAAGAGGCCGCGCGAACCGACCTGCGCCGCGCGCTCGAAGGCGCGTACGACGTTGAGGCCGTCACAAAGAAGTTCTTCCGGGAGTACCAGCCGCATCTTCGAGCTGGTCCGGGGCATGGTCGAGGGCGACCTCTCCGACGACGAGCGCAAGCTCTTGTGCCAGATGCTCATGAACCGCCTCATGTTTCTGTACTTCCTGCAGAAGAAGGGCTGGCTTCGCTTCAACAACGACACCAACTACCTCCACGCGCTCTGGCGGGACCACCAGCAGCAGCACGACGGCAACTTCTACGAGACCCGGCTGCGCCTGCTGTTCTTCACCGCGTTGAGCAACCCCAGGGACGCCGACTACGACACCACACGAGCCGTCCTGGAGCCGCTCATCGGCATCACCCCCTTCCTGAACGGCGGCCTCTTCGAGCAGACGGACCTCGATAAGCAGGGCGTCCACGTCCCGGACACCGCGATCAACCTCATCCTGAACGACCTCTTCGCCAGGTTCAACTTTACCATCGCGGAGAGCACCCCGTACGACGTCGAGGTCGCGGTCGACCCCGAGATGCTCGGCAAGGTGTTCGAGGAGCTCGTGACCGGGCGGCACCAGACCGGCTCCTACTACACCACCCGTCCCATCGTGTCGTTCATGTGCCGCGAGGCGCTGAAGCACTACCTGCAGACAAAGGTGCCCGGCATCTCCGCCGAGGTCGCGAGCGCGTTCATCGACGACAACCGGGTGCAGGGGCTGACCGTCCAGCAGGCCGGGGAGGTGCTGCGCGCGCTGGAGACCGTCACCGTGCTCGACCCCGCGTGCGGCAGCGGCGCGTACCTCCTTGGCATGCTCCACGAGCTGATCGCGGACGCCAAGAGTCTGTACGAGCTGAAGCTGCGGGTGATCGAGCGCAACGTCTACGGCGTGGACATCGACCCGTTCGCCGTCAACATCGCCATGCTCCGCCTCTGGCTCTCGCTGATGATCGACTGGGAAGGCCCTGGCGACCCGCCCGCGCTGCCGAACCTCGCGTTCAAGATCGTCTGCGGCGACAGCCTGCTCGCCCCAAACCCCCAGGAGGCGGGCGACATCTTCCGCCACGCCGCCCACGAGCAGGCGCTGGAACTCGCGAAGCTCAAGGCCGCGTTCATGCGCGACACCGGTGAGAGCAAGCGCGAGGCGGAGCGCAAGGTGCGCGAGGCGCAGGCCAGCATCACCGCAATGCTCAGCCACTGGCCCTCGCCTCCCGGCTCAGTGGACTGGCGGGTGCAGTTCGCGGAGGTGTTCGACTCCGGCGGCTTCGATGTCGTGCTCGCCAACCCGCCGTACGTCCGCCAGGAGCTCATCCGCGACATCAAGCCCGCGCTGAAGGAAACGTACAAGGACCTGTACAGCGGCACCGCCGACCTCTACGTCTACTTCTACCTCCGTGCGCTGGAGACGCTCAAGCTCGGCGGCATGCTCGTGTTCATCAGCAGCAACAAGTGGTTCCGCGCAAGTTACGGCGCGAAGCTGCGCGCGCACCTTGCCAGGAACACCCAGGTTCATAGCATCACCGACTTCGGCGACCTGCCGGTCTTTGAGGCTGCCGCCGCCTATCCGATGATCTTTGTTTGTCAGAAGGGCAGCACAGGCGGCGCAACACGATTCACCGTCGTGACCTCACTTGGTGCACCTTACCCGGACGTTCACGCACTTATCCTTCAGCACGGCCAACTCCTGCCGAGCGATGCCCTCAACGGCGACAACTGGCAGTTATACGATACGGGCTCCGCCACGCGCCTGCGCACGATGACCGCCTCGGGTATCCCTCTAGGCGAGTATGTGAAGGGACAAATCTACTACGGCATCAAAACGGGCTTCAACACAGCCTTAGTCATCGACGGCGCCAAACGTGCCGAACTCATAGCCGCTGACCCGAGGAGCGCGGAGATTATCAAGCCGTTGCTGAGCGGTCGCGACATTAGACGGTGGTCACCAAACTATAGAGACACTTGGATGATCGTCACGAA
>JADDPA010000139.1:562-9647 GCA_016782125.1 Thermobaculum sp. | reverse complement strand
GCCAACGCTGCCGTCGGTCTAGCTATAGACCGCGACGCGTTCGTTGAGCTGCTGCTGGAGGCGCTCGCCAGCTACCGCTGACGGCGTGGCATCCGGACCGGCCCGTTGCTATAGTCGCTCCGTGGCTAACTCTCCCCTCTACAGTCGCCAAGCCTACGCCAGGGTGTCTTTCCTCCCCCACGCCCGCGATGCGGATGTGCCTGAAGGAACGACTGTGGAACAGGCTGCACGCGATCTCGATGTGCCGTTGGCGGCTCCGTGCAGGGGCAGTGGTTTCTGCGGCGCATGCAAGGTGAAGTTCGTTTCGGGCGCGCCCGAGCCCAGTCCCTGGGAGCGCGTACACCTCACCCGCGACCAGCTATCTCAGGGTATCCGGTTGGGGTGTATTACACGGATCACTGCAGATTCCATACTCTCCATCCCTCGCCAGAGCACCATGATCCGCATCGCCAACCAGCACTACGGGTACCAGCTCGCGCCGCCAGCACAGCGGGCAATCATCCGAGCGAGCGCGAGCGATGCCACCGGCGATCTGGCCCACCACCTGCCCCGCGTGGCGCTGCGCGACCTTCCACGCGAGCTGACGCTACACACTCAGGCGAGTAAGTTGCGACGAGTCGAGTTGGGAGCCAACCGTGGAGATCTCCTCGGTGTAGCGGCCGTCGTGGATGGTGGGCGTTTGACCGGCTGGCTGCTCGACCTACGAACTGGTGAGGAACTTTCCTGGTCGCAGGCAAAGCTCATTGGAGATATTGACGGCGGAAGTGTGCACGAGGAGAACGCAGTGTCCGCCACCCGGCGATTGGTGAGGGCCCTTTGTTCCAGCGCGTACCGCAGAACGGATGACGTTGCCGATGTCGTGATAAGCGGCGCCAAGTTGACTTCCGACTCCGGGCACGATTTGCTCCGTGCATCGGGCGCCGGCCTCGATCCCATTGCAGACGCCGCTGCGTGCGCCGCCGTGGCAGCGGGATGCATTGACGCCGGCGCGACGCTCGTCGTGTCCGTGCAGCCCTTCCCCTGGGTCCTCGCGGTGCACGCCCGCCGCGCGTGGCTCGCAGCCGCTGTGGATTGGGACGGTGCGGCCGTGGGGTTCGCGCCGCTCGGCAAGGAGAAGGTCGTCGAGCGCGTGAGTTTTGTAGACGATCTGAGGCTGCAACACTCCGGTGACTCGCCGAGCGGCATCGGCCTCGGGGCCGCCATAGATTGCACTGCCGAGTTGCGCCGGGCCGGTGTGCTTGACGAGCGTGGTAAGTTGGCTCGCGAGAAAGGCAACGATCTGCAGGCAGCGATAGCCGGCAGGCTGTCGGAAGTACACGGCAAGGTCACGCTCCGACTCTCTCCCGGGGACGTCCTGCCGGGCGTGGAGTTCCGCCAGGCCCACGTCACGGCGGTGCAGCGGCTCCGGGCGGCCATGATGGTCGCCACCCGCGGCGTGTTGACCCGTGCCTGTCTCGAGCCGGAGGACCTCGATCGCGTCGTGCTGGTCGGTGATTCTGCTCACTGGGGCGTGAGGAACGCTACCGACATCGGTCTCCTGCCCGACGTCTCGCCGGCCACGTTCCGACCGTTGCCGGACGCAGTCAGCACGGGAGCGCGACTGGCCCTCCTCTCCGCTCAGGCCTCGGACGACATCCGCTCACTTGCGGAGGATTGCGAGCGGATGTCCGCGCCGCAGCACGGCGGCGAGTGGGCAGAAGAACTCTACCTGCACCTAAGGCCCCGCCCTCAACGGCTTGACGCTTCAGAGAAGCCACTGTTATCCTTTGGGCAGCGCAGTACAGCCGCGACCGATGGGCCAGCCTGACGCGCTGCTCTCCCTCACCGGTTCGGCGAGGTATCCTGCAGCACGCACGGCAGTCTCTATCGCCGCGCTACCAGATGTGCTGTGCTGAGCCATTGGGGAAGTGGCGGAATCGGCAGACGCGCTAGCCTTAGGAGCTAGTGCCCGCGAGGGCGTGGGGGTTCGAGTCCCCCCTTCCCCACCCAGAACCGCCGTACAGTTGTCCCCGACAGAAGTGGGCGGGGGCAGCCGCCTGGCGATGGGTCGCTCGATCTCACGACGGCGAAGGATATACGGGGCTGTTAATTGCGCTCGCCATGACGGCCGGTTGCAATTGCCGTAGGGGAAGAGCGCCGCCGGGGGAGCGGACCCGAAGGTGATATACTCCACGCAAAGACACCGACGTAGGTAGGGGTGGTTATGGAGAAACCCTTCGCCGCTGTGCGGGACTTGGAGCGGCTCGAGGTCCTTCGGCGCACGGCACTTCTGGACAGCCCGTCCGAGGGCGCATTTGACCGACTTACCAGCCTCGCTACGCGGGTTCTCAGGTGTCCAGTGGCTCTCGTCTCGTTGGTCGACCAGGAGCGGCAGTACTTCAAGAGTTGTATCGGCTTGCCGGAACCGTGGGCATCCCAGCGGGAGACTCCGCTGACGCACTCGTTCTGTCAGCATGTCGTCGCATCGGCCCAACCGCTCATTATCGAGGACGCGCGCGAGCATCCGCTCGTGGCGGAAAACCTCGCGATACCTGACCTTGATGTTATTGCATACGTAGGGATACCACTTATCACCTCCGATGGTCATACGCTCGGGAGCTTTTGCGTGATTGACCACGTGCCGCGGGCGTGGGACCGGGAGGAGGTCGAGATCCTTACCGACCTGGCTGCATCCGTGATGACTGAGATAGAAATGCGGGTTGCGAACGCGGAAAATAGTCGTCTGCTTCGCCAGGCGAGAGAAGCGATGCACGCCCGCAACGAGTTCCTTTCCTCTATCTCGCACGACCTCAAGAACCCACTCGCAGGCATCAAGGGGACGGCGCAAGTGCTACGTCGGAGGGCGGCGCGGATGGGTAGTGCCGACGCGGAGACCATTGCCGACGGTCTTGCACGGATTGACGCTGCGGCGACGAAGATGAGCCACCAGATCAGCGAGCTTCTGGATCTCACCTTCCTGCAGGTCGGTGAACCCCTCGAGCTTGACCAGCGGCCGACGGACTTAGTGGTGCTGGCCCGCGGGGTCGTAGACGAGTATCAATCGACAACCGAAACCCACCGCATAGAGCTCCAGACAACGACTCCGGAGTTGACAGGCGTGTGGGACTCCGGGCGTCTGGAGCGGGTTCTAACCAACTTGCTCTCCAACGCCATAAAGTACAGCCCCGACGGCGGAAACATAGCCGTGAATGTCAGTCGCCATCAGGATGGGCGCACTGGCTGGGCTGTCCTTGAGGTCGTGGACGAGGGCCTAGGCATTCCAGCGACCGACCTGGACCGAATCTTCGAGAGGTTCCACCGCGCCGGAAACGTTGCCGGTCGGATCGGCGGCACCGGCATCGGTTTGGCAAGCGCTCGTCAGGTGGTGGAGCAGCACGGCGGTGCCATCACCGTCGCGAGCCAGGAGGGTGTCGGTTCCCGGTTTACCATCCGACTTCCACTCAATACCTAGCCCAGCCAACCACGGTGGGAAATGATTAGGGTCGGTTCCAACGCGCCTCCCTCACGCCCGCATCTCGCCTGGGCGTTTTCTAACAACCACGCGATGCGGAGCGATGAGGTGCACCTGCGGTCGAGCCCGCACATTGCCCGCAGTACGTACCAAGTCCAGCCAAACCACTGCATCTAAAGCAGCCACCCGAAGCAAGTAATCCGACAGCGTTATGTCAGATCAGTGAAATACTGCCGCAACCACGGCAAGGCGGCCTGCACGGCCCGTGCTCTATGGCTAATCTCGTTCTTGCGCTCCGGCGGCAGTTCGGCCACCGTTAGGCCGAACTGGGGCAGGTACATCACCGGGTCGTAACCGAAGCCTTCATTTCCGGTCGGCACTGACGCCAGCCTTCCCTCCAGAGCGCCTTCCCAAACGCGCTCCTGTCCGTCCGGCGTGACGACCGCAAGAGCACACCTGAACCGGGCAGTTCGCTCGGCCTCGGGCACCCCGTTCATTCGCTCGAGCAGGAGGCGGACCCTGTCTGCATCGGACCTGCCTGGTCCAGCCCACCTGCTCGAACGCACGCCAGGTTCCCCACCGAGTGCATCTACTTCAAGCCCCGAGTCATCCGCCAGCGCACATGATCCGGTCGCACGCGCGCAGTACCGCGCCTTTATTAGCGCGTTTTCCGCGAACGTCTCGCCCGTTTCCTCCGGCAGCTGGATGCCATGCCCGGACAGTCCCGAAAGAGCCGCGGGCACGTCGCGCAGCAGAGCCGCATACTCCTCAAGCTTATGAGGGTTCTCCGTTGCAACTATAAGCTCGCGGCCACTCAAGCCGGCACCCGCAACTTCAGTCGGCCCGGAAGCACCTCGAAGCGGCGCGGATTCTCGTCCTCCAACTCTCCGTCAATACTAAACGGCATTGACGGATCCGAATACAGCTCGAGCGCAGACGCCCGGTGATGTATGACGCCGTCGGCATCCAGGTGGGTGCCCTGAAGGATTCGCGGCAGGAGTGGGAGCAACGCAAGGCGCATTCGGCTCTCGATGATGACTACGTCCATCAAACCATCCGACACGTCCGCGTCCGGAGCGACAGGCACTCCTCCGCCCGAAAACCGGCCATTGGCTACTGAGACGTTCAGCGCCCGCGTCTGGAGCTTCTCCCCATCGATCACCATCGCTACTTCGTACTCCGGCAGGTCGGCCAGCACGTCAAGGGATGCGCGCCAGTATCCGAGCGGCCCCCACCTCGCTTTGGTCTCCGGCTCGAGCTCGTCCGCAATCCTGCCGCTCAGGCCGCCATTAGCCTGGTTGACCAGAATACGGCCGCTGTCCATGTAGATGAGGTCTAGCGGCACCGATCGTCCGTTGACGATCACATCCTCGCTTTCGCCCATACCCGCAGGGATATTGAGCGTCCTACTGAGGTCATTGCACGTGCCCATTGGCATCAGCCCCAGCGCTGCTTCACTTTCGGTTTCGACGAGAATCGTCGCGGCCGCATTGATGGTGCCGTCCCCCCCGGCAGCCACAAACACGTCGCACCACTTGGCCGCCGCACGAGCGCGCGACAGGTCTTCCGCTCCGTCGAATGGCAGCGCCTCGCATTCAGCCCCTAGCCGATGAAACGCTGCGATAACCTCCTCACGGGCGCCGGCCGTACCACTACGTTTGTTCAGTAACACCGCTATACGCAAGGGGCTCTCACCTTCTCTTAGCGGGCACGCGTCCAGAGACCGCGACCTCGACGCTCTGGTATAATCAGGACCGCTCGCCACGCGAGGAATGCCGGGGCGGAACCTTGCAGCAGTATACCGCGACTGGGACTATCAGCGGGACAGTACGGTCCGTAGAGGCGCAGGTGACAGGAGGAGGGGTGATGCAGGCACGCGAGATCATGACAACGGGGGTGATCGCCGTCTCGCCGGACGATACAGTGCAGCAGCTCGCCCGCGTCCTCACCGATGGCGGCATCAGCGGGGCGCCCGTCCTGAACGAGGAAGGGGCGCTTGTGGGCATCGTCAGTGAGGCGGACGTTATAAGCAAGCGTGGATCTCACGTCAGAGATGTCATGCAGACGTCAGTGATTACCGTAACCGAGGAAACCCCCGTCGAGCAGGTGTGCCTCACGATGTCCTCCCGCAACATCAACCGTGTGCCGGTGGTCGGCGAGGGCACGGTCACAGGAATCATCACCCGCGCCGACGTCGTGCGCGCGATCGCCCACGGGTCCCTCGATCAGCCTGCCATCGTCGGCTCCCAGGAGTTAGCGGCACACGACGGTGCTTCCTGACTCAGGGTCCAGCCCAGTCAGACACCTGCGGCCGCGCGTAGCACCTTGCGGCGACTGTGGTACAGACTGAGCCGGAGCCGTCAGAGACCGCGCTTTGCTCCTACTGGAACCATGGTCGCCTGCCTGCGACCTGTGCCACCACCGACGGCCGCCGACTGGAAGTCGTATATCGTGGTCAGTGGAGCCACGGCTACGGCCCGGACTTCCGCCCGGCCATTTTCTGCCTCGGGCACGGACAAGCAATCCGCGGGGACGTAGAGGTGCACGTCCGATCCTCGATGTGGCGGCGGCACGGACACCACGAGAACCCCTCCTACGAAAGCGTTCGACTACACGTTGTCTGGCGCGCGGACACCGACGGCCCTCCCGACATACCGATGCTCGAGCTCTCGCGCTTCGTACTGCCCTCAGACCTCGAAAAGTTGCCGCAGCCGGGAGGCCTGGATCAATCCCTCTGCACCGCCTTCGGCTCCAAGGACACTTCGACCCACGCCTTGGAGGTCATCGAAGCTGCCGGTGATACCCGCTTCAACGCTCGCTGTGATTCCTTTGAGAGCGAGTTGGTTAGCCTGACGCCACAGCAGGCGTTGTACGAGGCGCTGCTGGAGTGCATGGGTTACACGCAGAACAAGCTACCCTTCCGACTGCTCGCTCAGTACATGCCCTACGAAGTGGTGGCAAGCCGAGACCCCGCGGAGGTAGCCCGGACGCTGCAGGCTGCATCCGGCCTGCTTCCCGACACCTGCGGACCGCTGAGTGCGCGGCAGTGGAACCTATCCAGGATCCGGCCCGCCAACCACCCGTTCCGCCGCATAAACGGCATCGCGGACGTCATAGCACGCGCGGAGCGCTCCGCCGGCCTTCTGCCGTACCTGGTCTACGAGGCGATCCCAGCAGGCGCCGCCGAGCTGTCCTTCCGACTGCAGGCACCTGCGGCACACGGACCGGCATTTATCGGGCCCGACAGGGCCGGGGAGGCGGCGTGCAACACCGTGCTGCCCCTGGCCGTGGCCCTCGCACGAATCACCGGCAATGCCGCCTTGGGACATCACGCCCTCGCCCTCTGGCGCGCATGGCCCCGCACGTCCATCACGCGGGTCGAGCGAGGCATGCGTGACCACCTGCAGGTTCCGGGCAACAGCCGGCTTCTCTCCACCGCTCGCCACCAGCAGGGCCTGCTTCACCTGTAGAAGCGTATCTTTCAGCGCTAGCACCCACGCCTGCGCCGCCCTCCGGATCTCCGTCGGGGAGCGTCCCCGGCAGCAGGTTGAATACAATCTCGTAGCGGTCGCCGCCGTGGTCCCGCCGCCACACCCGGACCGCCGTCCCGAGCGCCGTGAGCGCCAGGCGCTTCTGCTCCGGGGTGAGTCCGTCGGGTCGCTCGAGGCGCTCTCGCACCCTCGCAACCCAGTCGATGACGCGGCGCTGCTCGGCCCTGCGCGCCTCCTGGCTCGCACGGAGTGCCTCTAAGGAAGTCTTGTCGCCCGTCAACCTGCGCTTCTCGTCGCCGAGGGTCCTGAGCTTTTCGAGCAGCGGCGCGGCGGCATCCTCGTCGTCGAGCCGGGCGACGCTATCGGCCAGCCGTGCCTGCTCCCGTGAGATCGTCGCCAGCCGACGATCAATGGCGTCGAGGTCGGCGAAGGTGCGCTCCTCGCCGAGGAGCCGCTCTACCTCCCGTTCCACGACCTCGGGCTTCAGCAGGATCTCCGTAACCCGCTCCCACACCGCGGCGTCGAGCTCATCGGCGCTGATTGTATGCCAGGAGCACCTATCGGGGTCTTCCCGATGTCGGCGGTAGTTCCGCTGGCACTGGTACGCCATGCCGTAGCCCCCTTTGCCGACGTGCTGCCAGAAGACCCTCATAACATCCCCGCAGTGGCCGCAGCGGACGAATCCGCCCCTGAGCAGAGCCTCATCTGCCCGGCTCTTCTCTTTGACGCCGTTCGTCTTGTTCCACGCCAGCCGATCGTTCGCGGCCTGCCAGGTTTCGGTGTCGACTAGGGACGGGATGGTGCCTTCGGGTAGCGAGATCCACTCCTCGCGGGGACGGACCAACTGGCGCTTGTTCTTGAGGCCGTCTTGCTTGGTGGCCGCGCTCCGCTTCACGAAGGCGTACGCCTCCCCCTTGTAGCCGGGCCACTGGATGGCCTCCTTGATCCTCTGGGGGTGCCACATGGAGAGCCTTTCCGCTTCGGGCTTGTGTCTCGGCGTCGGTATACCGTCCTCCGTAAGTCCGCGCGCGATGGCCTTGAGGGGACGGCCCTCGATGACCTCGCGGAAGATGCGCCTAACCACTCGAGCTGTGAGCGGATCCTCGACGAAGCAAGCCTTAGTCTGTGGGTCGTCCCATTGGTACCCGTACCTGGGGCGCTGACCGGCGAGGAGCTTCCCGCTCTCCACCCGAGCTTTGCGGCCCCGCAGAGTGCGCTCCCTGATCTTCTCCCATTCCATTTCCGCGGCAAAGACGCGCGCGTTGAGGAGGAATTTGCCCGTGGCGGTGTCCTCAAAGTCGCACGTCGCGAAAGCGAGTCGGCAGTCGTTCCTGATGCACTCGTCGAGGACGAGGCCGACGTACGTCTGGTTGCGGAGGGTGCGATCGGGATCGAAGGCGAGTAACACATCGTACTCGCCGCAGCGGAGGTTCTCGCGGAGTCTCGTCAGCTCGGGCCGCTCCCAGAACTCGACCGCGGTGTGGACCTCGCGGTAGACCTGCAGAACGTCCCAACCCTCACGGTTGGCCTTCTCCCGGCACTGCGCCTCCTGGGTCGCGAGCGAGTAGTTCGCTTCCTGCTTCTGGTCGGACACGCGCACGTATACCGCGCAGCGGCTGCCTGTCGCCTTCAACGCCGCACCCCCTCGCGCTCGCGGAGCACCCGCTCGACGTCGGACCGGCTGTAGAGGATGCCTCCGGGAGTACGGAGCACATCCAGCTTGCCTTGTTTGGCCATGGTCCACACCATCTGCTGACTCCGGTCGAGAGTCTGCGCGGCCTGCTTCGCCGAGAGCCAGTCGCGCTCGAGTAAGGATTCCAATTCGGCCTTCGTCGGCACCCGTTCGACGAGTGTCATCTCGACTTCGCCCCCTTATTGCAAGTCGTTTGATTATGGACTAATATCCTAACTATCGCAACAGCCTGATCGGCACGGACTGGTCGGGGCAGCATCCTGGAGGGGGCCGCAGAATATCTCCGGATCTCCGAGCGCCGGACGGATATGCAACGCTTCTCGATGCGGGTGAACTCCCTGCGGAAGAGTTGTCTGTGCTCGCAAGCCGGGAGGCGAGGCGTCCCCGCCCGATCTATCAGGCGCACAAGTGGTTCGCCCGCCGCTTCGGTTCCGCGTTTCGAGCACTACT
>JADDPA010000139.1:0-346 GCA_016782125.1 Thermobaculum sp. | reverse complement strand
GCTTCCGGCGCTGGCCCGCCTCAAGCGTAACGTGGCCGAGCGCCTCACGCTGCACTACCGTACAACGCTTGACGACGGCACATCGCACATTGTACTCCACTACTTCTGGGTACAGGTGGTGGAGTGCCTGAGATGCAGACGGACCATCGAGGCTCACCCCCATTTCCAGCTCGCATACGAGGCGGAAGGCGACCGCCAGTGGGCCTTCTGTGCACACTGCCACCATGTGGAAGAGCTCGACCAAACAAGGAAGACACTGAGGTGTGTGATGTGCGACCGCCGCACCGTCATCCAGAAGGGTACCGTGACCCATGGGGTGCTTACCTGCCCAGCTTGCCGCGCGCAG
>JADDPA010000197.1 GCA_016782125.1 Thermobaculum sp. | reverse complement strand
GATGGCGACGCGGGCGCGAACACAGAATTATCGTGGCCGCAAGGACATCGCGTTAGCGTTGTATTATTTGTGGCGCACCGGTGAAGTGATGACGCATCACCGCGAGCGCTTCGAGCGCGTGTACGCACTCACGGAAACGGTGGCGCCTGCGCATCTCATTCGCGAAAGCGACGAGACCGAAGCTGACCGCTTCTTGATCACCAAGGAAGTCAGCTTTTCTGGCCTGGCGCGGCTGAACCGTGTGGGCGATTCGTTTCTCCGCGATGTGCCGTTTGGCACAGCTACGCAGCTCCGCGAGGCGATGTTGGCTGATGGCGAGATCATCGAGGTGCGGGTTGAGGGTTGGAAGGCAATCCACTGCGCGCTCGGGAGCGACGCCCAGGTGCTGAGTGATTTGAGCGCAGACCGCGTGCCGCAGGCATGGACATCGTTGGAGACGACCACGACGGACGAGGTCGTCTTCCTCGCACCGCTCGATCAGGTCAGCGCGCGCGGTCGCGCCAAACGAGTGTTCGACTTCGACTATGTGTGGGAGGTCTACAAGCCTGCGCACCAGCGGAAGTTTGGCTACTACGCGTTGCCCATGTTGTGGGGCGACCGGCTCGTCGGGCGATTCGACAGCAAACTCGACCGGACGACCAATACGTTCGTCATCCTGGGCTTGTGGTTAGAGGATGAGGCCCTCGGCGAAGATGAGGCATTCGCGGAGGCGTTAGCGTGCGGGTTTGCGAGGTTCGTTACGTTTCTCGGCGCGAGCAAGCTGGATGCAACGGCGATTGGCCAGCCGCTGTTACGCCAACGCGCACTCGCTCCAACTGCAGCGCATTCGAGCTGGGTTTGATGGCGACGTATCGCCCGTTTCCTGTGAAGTACGATTCCCCGCACGCCGAAAGCAGAAGTACGAATCGGCAGGCTCTTCGCGGCGATGGCAGATCTGCCGGGCCTGAGCCGGCTCATACAAGGTGAGTTAGAGCGGGTCGTATAGCTGCAGCAACTTCGTGGACTGAAATGTCTCGACCTGACAAACAGGTATCTTGTTGCCCAGCTCGACGCAGACACCATAACGGATGAACATTTACTGCAAGCCGACGACATCCGCCTACTGTTCGACTACTCATACGCGACCACCGCCCGCATCCTCGATGCGGCCACCCGGCTGACCACCGATGAGTTCAGCACCTCGCGACCGCTAAGTCGACGTGAGCCTGTGCATCCGGTCCAGGCGATTAACGACGAGCGTACGAGATCAGCGCGTGCTCCTGCGTGAAGGTTCCTGCGTAACCATAGCAGCTATCCCTGAGCTGCGACTCCCTGCCGGTACGCGGGGGAGGGGACCGGTCCCAGCAGAAGGGGATCATCGACCTCCCACATCCATGCCCACAGGCGGGCGTCCAGCTCCTGCTCCACCTCAGCATAGGCGGGATCACCGGCAAGGTTCTGCTGCTCGTCGGGGTCGGGCCGGAGGTCATACAGCTCCGTCGCGGGATGCGTCGCGCCGTGGTAGCGCTGTGTGTCCGAGCGAAAGATTGCGCCGTCCGCTATGTCGCCAGGGATCTCCACGAGAAAAGCCGACTCGAAGTTGCGGATGTACTTGTGCCGCGCCGTGCGGATCGCCCGCATCGGGTCGTAGTAACTGTGATACGTCTTTTCGGCGTACACCGCGTCGCGCGGGTCATGCGCTTCGCCGCGCACCAGGGGAATGAAGGAGCGGCCCTGCATGCCGCCCGGCGCCGGTATCCCCGCGGCGTCCAGCAAGCTCGGCAGGACGTCCACGTTGCTCACCAGCTCGTCTACCGTGCGGCCGCCGTCGATGCCCGCGCCCGGCCAGCGCGCGAGCAGCACGACGCCGATGCCCGGATCGTACAGCGTGCACTTGGCGCGCGGCATGGCAATCCCGTGGTCGGCGGTGAAGACCAGCAGGGTATCATCCGCGATGCCCGCGCGTTCGAGCGCCGCGGCTATCTGGCCGACCGCCGCGTCCGCCTGCCGCACCGCTCCCTGCAGGGCGGCCATCTCCGAACGGGCTTCCTCGGTCTGGGGTAAATATGGCGGAACCCAGACACCCCGCTCGGTATCGGGAGCCACGCCTCCCCGATCATACGGCCGGTGCGGCTCGAACAGGTTCACCTCGATGTACATCGATGTCTCGGGCGACGTGCCGGCGAGAAAGGCCGCCACATCCGCCGCGACTTCAGGCCCCAGCCCCTGGTCGTGAACGCGCGCGAAGCCGAGGCGCTCCGGCGCGGGCGACACGTGCTGCAAGCCGAAGAGGTGCGTCTCATAGCCGTGCGCGCCGAAGATCTGCGCCGCGTGTTGTTCCTCCCGCCCCAGATCCCAGCCGAAGCGCCCATGGGTCAGACCCATGACGCCGTTGGTGTGTGGATACCGCCCGGTTGCGAGCGTCGACCGGCTCGGGCTGCAACCCGGCGAGACACAGTATGCGTGCTCGAAGCGCACGCCACCAAACGCAATCGCATCGATATGCGGGCTCTGCACCGTCTCCACGCCGTAGCAGCCCAGGTGCCGCCCCAGATCATGGCAAGTTATGAGTACGACATGCGGTGAGTCGGCCATAGGAAGGGTTCTCCTCCATATTCGGCATCAAGACGACGCTTGCAAGGATGCGCCGACGGCTGACGGCCGAAGGCTGATTGCGGTACCATTCCATCCAAGTATACGCCTCGATACGTACTCTTTGGCGAGAGGAGGCAGGGTGGATCCCGCACGCGGGTACGCGGACCGGAGCGACGTTGATCTTGTGGCATCTCTGCGCGACGGGGACACGGATGCGCTTGCCGAGCTTTCCGAGCGGCACTCGCCCGCAACATACCGCCTCGCGCTGCATATCCTCGCGGACCCGGGCTGGGCGGAGGAGATAGCACAGGACGTGATGGTTCGGCTGTGGCGCAAGCCCGAGATGTATGATCCGGCGCGCGGCGAACTCCGCCGGTGGCTGTTGAGCGTGACCCATCACGCGGCCATCGACGGCCTGCGCGGTCGCCGAGGCACGGCACGCGCCTCGAGCGCGGGACCGGACGCCCTGGACGGCCTCCGCATCGATGACCCGGAGCCGCCGGAACGCGCATGGCAACGGTTGCAGGCGCAGAGTGTTCGCGAGGCCCTGCGGCAGCTGCCCGCCGCGCAGCGTGAGGCCCTGGAACTGGCATACTACAAGGGTTACTCGCAGTCGGAGATCGCCCAGAGCACCGGGCAACCGCTGGGCACGGTGAAGACCAGACTGCGCCAGGGACTGCGCAAGCTCAAGGATTCGCTCATACAGGTGGGCGTGACGGAATCATGAATCACGACGAGTTGCGAGAGAACATACCGGCCTATGTCCTCGGTGTCCTCGACGCCGGGGAGGACGCCGCGCTGCGCCAACATCTCGCCGAGTGTTCGGACTGCGCCAGGGAGCTCGCGACCTTCGCAGAGATCCCCGATGCGCTCAACGCGGCCGTGCCCGCTGCCACACTACCGGCCGGCTTCAACACCCTCCTGCTGGAGCGGGCCATACCGATCCGCGCCCTGCCGCACCCGACACCGGTGCGCGCTCGCACCAGGAGCGTTCCCACTCGGCTGCCCTGGGTCGTTGCCGCGGCGAGCCTCGTGCTCGCCCTTGGACTCGCAGGTTGGAACTGGCAACTCAACAACGCGCTGGATCGACAGGAACGTGAGCTGGCACAGCGGCGCAGCACCGTTGCTGGCGTCGTGGACTTGCTCGGGCGTCCGGGTGTGATCGTCCGGGATGTGGGCGTCTCCGAGGACGGGACGCGCACCCGGCTGTATCTGTCGCTTGAGGGCGACGTCGCCATGGTGGTGTTCGACGCGATGCCACCGCCGCCGCAGGGCCGGGTGTACCAGCTGTGGCTCGGTGACGGGGGTGAAACGGAAAGCGTTGCCACGTTCACGCCGAACACAAGCGGCCACTGGTTCCGCCTGCTGAAACCCGCGGGTGGGGTCCGGGCATACGAGAGCGTTGGGGTCTCCGTAGAACCGGAGGGCGGCAGTCCGAAGCCAACGACGCGCTGGGCAATCTGGGCGGGGCTCTGAACCGCCGATGCCGCGCCTGCTCGTCGATGCCCTCAACGTAATCCGGCGCGATTTGGCTCTACGCGAGCTGGAGCAGCGCGACCCTATCGGCGCCCGCACGGAGCTGCTACGCCTTCTCGGACACCACACCCTGCGACGCTATGAGATCGTGCTCGTATTCGACGGCGCACCCGCTCCGGACGAACAGTTGGCTGCGCGAAACGTCCGGGCATACTACTCGTGGGATGAGACGGCAGACGATCTGATCGCGAGTATGTGTGGCTCGGGAGACGTCGTGGTGACGGACGACCGGCGGTTGGTTGCAGACACCCTCCAGGCTGGGCCGATGGTATGGACCACGACGAAGCTCCTGGAAGCGGTGCGCCCGCGCAGACGTCCCACAACTGCCCCTGCCACGTCGATCGCAAAGCCCGTGCCGGGGCCATCGCCGCTCCGTCGCTTCGATGCGTGCTCGCGGTGCCTGTTCGCTCGGCGCGACGACTGGCTGATGCTCTGCGAGGAGGACGGCGCACTCGGTCAGCCGCGCAACTTTCGCGAACGCTGGTAGTGCACGCCCAGCCGCGGGACTCAGCCTCGCCGTAGGCTCTGGCAAGCCGGCGCCCGCTGTGGCTCCACCGTGGGACCAGGTGACCACGGACCATTGGCGCCCCACTCCAGCACATCCATCCGCATCGTCCGCGCGGTATGGTCCGGGTCCCAGGCATGGTAGATGATGTACTCCTGCTCGCCGTCCGGGCCGAGCACGATGGAGGCATGTCCCGGACCGATCACCTTGCCCGGCTCGGTACGAAGGATCTTCGGCCCCTGTGCCTCCGGGTCCAACTCATACGGCCCCATGGGGTGGTCCGCGACGACGTAGGAGACGCCGTAGTTTGGCTCACGCCAGGCGCCGCCGCTATAGAAGCAGTAATAGCGCCCATCATGCTTGCGGACGAATGGGCCCTCCACGGTGTACCAGTCCCACACCCGATCGTACCACCGGCGCTGCTTCTGGTAGAGATGCCAGTCCGCGTGCGGTCGGACTACGGTGCGGCGTTCGCCCGCGAGGCTCGTCATGTTCACCAGGCGATCCACGACGATCCCCGTGCCAACGCGCTGCCCTCCGTCTGAGTCGAGGAAATCGCGGCTGTAGAAGAGATACCACGTGCCGTCCTCGTCCCGAAACGGGTGTGCGTCGATCGTGAAGGGGTCTTCGGGCGTGAGCACGGAGTCGATGTCCTCGAACGGCCCGGCCGGATGCTGGGCGGTCGCAACGCGCAACTGATGCCCCTGTCCCTCGTCACCGCCCGCCGAGTAGTACATATAGTAGGTACCCTCGTGGTGCGCCACCTCAGGCGCCCAGAGGCAGTCGAAGCCACTGCCGCGCGAAGTCAGGGCGTCGTCGAGGCGGGTCCAGCTGACGAGGTCCGGCGAGCGGAGCACCGGGAGCGTGCAGTCGCCCAGGGGCACGGTGCCGTACGCGTAGAATTCCTCGCCAACCCGGAGCACGAAGGGGTCTCCGAGATAGTCTGCATAGACGGGGTTGGTGTAGGTACGATTGGGGTGCAGTGGGTGGCTCCTTTGCAGTTTCGGTACGGGGTGTCTCATAAAAGTGTAGTGTGCGCCGCTTCCGCTGTGAAGTCTCGATAGGGCGTTTCTCCGATGCGCTATATGCCCATCACGGCCGGCGGCCGATATTGGCACCGTTCGTGCCTCACTTGGCACGGAAACCGGAGAGGAGATACGAGATATGGCACAGGCAAACGAACTGGTTCTGCCGGCGGGTGGTGCCGAGGATCTGGGACACGGCTCGGTGTACTTCATCGGGACGGCGACGACGATCATACGGTACGCGGGATTTACTATCCTGACCGACCCGAACTTCCTGCACCGGGGCGAGAGGGTGCACCTGGGCTACGGCCTGACCTCCAAGCGCCAGACCGACCCGGCGATGGAGATCGGCGATCTGCCGCCCCTCGATCTCGTCCTGCTCTCGCATATGCACGAGGACCACTTCGACCGCGTTGCGGAGCGGCACCTGGACAAGCAGGTGCCGATCGTGACCACACCGCATGCAGCCAAGTCGCTGAAGAAGTCCGGCTTTGCCGCGCCCCTTGCCATCAAGACCTGGGATTCCCTCACCGTGAAGAAGGGGGACACGACGCTCAACATCACCTCGATGCCGGGCACGCACGGTCCGGGCATCATGGGCAAGATACTCCCGCCGGTGATGGGTAGCCTGCTGCAGTTTCGCACCGCATCGGGGAAGGTGCCGCTGCAACTGTATATAAGTGGCGATACGCTGATTCACGATCAACTGCGCGAGATCCCGCGGGTCTTCCCCGACATCGACCTGGCGCTCCTGCACCTGGGCGGCACCCGCGTGCTCGGCATCCTGGTGACGATGGACGCGAAACAGGGCGTCGAGGCAATCAGGATCATCAACCCGAAGATAGCGGTACCGATCCACTACAACGACTACACGGTGTTCCACTCGTCGCTCGACGAATTCAAGCGGGCGGCACAATCCGCGGGCCTGGAGGACCGAGTACGCTACGTGAGCCACGGCGATACATACGCGTTCGAGATACCCGAGAGCCGGCGCACGTAGCTTCGAACCAGCGGCTGGCCCAGCACGCTGTGGGTACTGTCCCCCACCACCACGGCCCATTGACGTGAATACCATCCGCGCGTCATCGCCCTCAAAGGTGCACTGGAGTCACCGGTGTAAGCCGTAGTACACTACAGCACGATGCGAGGAATCCAAGACAACCAGGCCAGGGCCGACACGATGAGTGAGAGAAGCATCATCGCGCTCGTGCCGGATGTGTTCTTCGGTGCGCGGCTCAGTGACTCGGCGCGCTCCCTCGGCTACGACCTGCGCCGCGTCTCCACGCCCGAGGCGCTGCTCGATGAAATGGCGGTCCATCCGCCCGCGCTCGTCATCGTGGACCTGTCGCGCGGCACGGAGCATCTGGAGAAGATCGCCGCCGCGGCGGGGCAGGCGCGGCTCGTGGCCTTCGGCCCGCACGTGGATACGGAGAGTCACCGGGCGGCTCGTGCCGCAGGCTTCCACGAGGTGGTAGCGAACAGCCGCCTCGCGCGGGAGGGCGCGGCCCTGCTCGCCCGCAACCTGCCGGGGGATCTGGCTGCAGATGACCGTTCTGACTGAGCCCCGCCAGGGGAGCACGCGACGGCTCTTGCTCCTCGGCCTGCTGATGCTGCTGCCCCTGGGGTACTTCGTGTGGCGCTACCCGCTGCCTGGGAACGTGCGGCCGTCCGATCTCGGCTACCTTTCTCGTTACGGCAAGCCGGAGCTCTGGGCGTATCTCGGAGGGATGGCGGCCCTCTTCTGCCTGTACCTGCTCGCCCTGCGGGAGACCAGGCGCTTGTCCCCGCGACGCGCGTTGCCCGTGGTGTTTGGCTGGAGCGCATTCCATGCAGGCCTGATGGGCTTCATGTTCCCCGCCACGGCGATAGACATCTTCGTGTACTTCGCGTACGCGCGGGTCTTCACCGTGTTTGGTGACAACCCGATGGCCGTGTACGCCCAGACGTACTATTACGACCCCGTGATCGGCAAGCTCAGCGGCGAGTGGGGCTATCATCCCTCCGCGTACGGACCGGTCTGGCACCTCATCTCCGCCCCCATCAGCTGGGCATCGGGCGAGAACATTCCCCGTGCCGTCACGGGCTACAAGCTGCTCGCGATCGTGTGCCTGCTGCTGGGCGGCTGGCTTATCGCGCGCGCCCTCGCCGCCACCCGCCCGCAGGACGCCGCGACAGGCGCACTGCTGTACCTGTGGAACCCGCTCGTGCTCTGGGAGGTGGCGGGCAATGGGCACAACGACGCGGTGATGCTGGTGCCATTGCTGCTCGCATACGTCGCGTGGACCTGGCGGCGGGACGTCTGGGTGCTGCCGCTGCTCGGCATCGCGGCGCTGATCAAGTTCGTCGCCGCGCCGCTGCTGCCAGTCGCGGCGGTGGCGCTGTGGCGGCGTGCCGGGGGATGGCCCGCACGTCGGCGGCTCGCGGTGCGCACCGGCTCGTTGGGCGCCGTGGCGCTCGTTCTCGGCCTCTTTCCCTTTTACGACCTCAATGCGATACGGACCAGTATCGCGGACACGAACACATTGTTCGTCGTCTCTCCCGCGAACGCTATCGCGCATTTGCTGGAAAACACGTACTCAGTGCCGGAAGTGAAACGGTGGCTGAAGATCATCGGCTGGGGCATCCTTGCTGCCGCGCTCGCCGTGGCCTCCGGGTCGGTGTGGCGGCGACCCGACCGGCTGCCGCGGGCCTCGTTCGAGGTGTTCTTCGTGTTCCTGATGGTGGTGACAACGTACTTCCAGGGATGGTATCTGGTGTGGCCGCTCGCACTCGCCGCCTTGCTGCCGTGGGGCTGGCCCGCGTGGCGGATGATCGCCTGGTGCGCGGGCTCGATGGCGGCGTATGCGGTCTGGATCTGGGTGCGTCACTACTGGGTGCCGGACGGAACGACGCTGCTCTACTATGGCATCCCCACGATCTCCGGCCTTGCCGCCCTGCTTACCCTGGCTGAGCTCGCCACGCACCTTGCCCGCCGCCTGCGCACGCAGCCCGGCAATCGGGAGCATGCACCGGAGCCGGAAGCCCACGCCAACCGGCTGCCACAGCCCGGCGGCGGATAAGGGTCGCGCTACGGCGAAGGCTCGAGGCCGAGTGCGCGTTCAACCGACGATCCGTGGAACACCAACGAGGTGGCAGTCCGGTGGTGGGCCTCGCATGTGGAGCAGGAGATCGGGGGCCACTGGCGGGGTACTACAGAGCGCACGACACCTGCAGCCGCGAGTACGCCAAGTGGGAGCGCTCCTGCGTGAGTAAGAGGACCTCAAGGCCGCTGAGCGTCCGATGTACGAGCTGGACGATAACAAAGACCAGATCATGACCGCGCTTAAGCTTGCGCTCGCCAACCTCATCATGTGGGTCCGCGACAACTACTTCCCGCCCGAGTATGCGCAAGCGACATGGCAGCGGCTTTCGTCGCTCTTCCAGCTACCGACCTGCATGGTTTGGGGCGAGGCTGCGATAACCGTCGAGTTGCGACAGTTTAACGACCATCGGCTCAACCGCGACCTTACTACAGTACGTGCCCGGGTAGCTGAGCGGCGGCCGAGGCTACCCGGTGCGCGGCTACTGGCATCGGGGGGACAGGAGGCCCGCACTCCTCGATGGACCAGGCAGTGGCTGCATATTGCGTGAGGTCCCGTCCAGATGGCGACTTCCCAGGAGGGATTTCCCATCGAACCGGGAAACCCTCTGATGATCCGGGAATGGCAGACGTATTAGGCTAAGTACGGGCACCTGAGAGAAATCACACAAGCTGATACGAGGAGGAACAATGAAGACACTGCGATCTACCCTTATGGCCCTGACCCTCGCGCTGCTGCTGGCGGTGCCTGCCCTAGCGCAGGGCGGCGATCAGGGAGACAAAGTGACTGTAACCTTCGAGCTCACGCTGTACGGCGATGTACCGCAGGACCAGGCCTTCGGGGTCT
>JADDPA010000084.1 GCA_016782125.1 Thermobaculum sp. | reverse complement strand
CCATCGAGCCGCACCTGCGCATCCCGGCGCGCACGAGTGCGGCTCGCCCGTATGGATGGGGAAGGAGCTGCCGAGTCCGCATCGAAGCCGGTCAGATCACGCAGGGTCTCCGCGTGGGAGGTTTCATCGCGCACGAGGTCCTCGATGATCCTCACACTGGCCGCGTCGTCCAGGGAGCGGGCCTGTGCGTGATACGCCTCGATGTGCTCCTCTTCGATCGCCTCAATGTGCTGCAAAGCGGCGTCAAGGCCCTGCGCACGGGCGGTCGAGATCACGACTCGCTGAGGTGTGTGCTTGCTGTCCGACGGAGGCGAGCCGCCCAGCTCCCGTATGCGCCCGGCCCAGCGCTCCGCGTGTCGCGTTTCGGCCTCGGCGAGCTGGTGCAGCACCGCGGTGCGGCGAGGGTCGGCCTCCAGGTCCGCGAGCGTACTGTAGGTTGCGGCCCCTTCCATCTCAGTCCACCAGTTGCTTCGAGCGCCTCGATCAGCTTCTGCTGGTGGGTCTGCCGGGTCGTGTCGTGCATGCGGGATCTTCTGGTGACCGAGAGCGTGGGTACTTGCCACCCCATCTACTTTAGAACTGTTCTAGTTTACCATCGGTCACGTCGCTGTGCGGGATGTTGAGACTCCTGCTCGTCGATGCTGTGAGGAGGTGTACACAGGTGGGCAGGCGTTGAGTATGATGGGTGTATCGATCAATCCCTACTCTGAGAGGTGACCATCGAATCGAGTGCAACCGAGATTAGAGCCGTTTCCGCCGCGACGTTCCCAGACGATGCAACGCTCATCGCAATTGAGTCCGCCGCGCGCGAGTTCATCGCCACGGCAGGTGAGATCGTCATGGAGAAGCGTGCGTCGCTGCAGGTGGACTACAAGGACGCGCGGCAAGCCGACCCGGTGACGGAGGTAGACCGCGCGGTTGAGGCGTATCTGACGGGCGAGGTCGCCGCCCGGTTCCCCGGGCATGCCGTGCTCGGGGAGGAGGGGCAGGACCCGAAGGGTGCGCATGATTTTGAGTGGATCATCGATCCGGTGGATGGGACGCTCAACTATGTGACCGGGCTGCCTCTCTATGCCATCTCCATCGGCGTGCTGTCCCGCCGGCGTCCCGTGGTGGGGGCGATCCTCTTCCCGAAGACGGGAGAGATGCTCTGGGCGCGGCGCGGTGGGGGGGCGTACCGCGACGGGGAGCCGATACACGTTCGCCCGAAGCCAGAAGGCAAGCGCGGGGCGATCGTCGCCCTGCCGGTCGGGTATCAGGCAGCGTTCACGACGAGCAAGGAACTCCGGGCCGGCATTGGCGAGACGCGCTCACTCGGCTCCATCGCGTATGAAATGGGGGTTGTCGCTGCGGGTACGCTGGACCTGGCCGCGTTTCGCGGGCCGAAGATCTGGGACATCGCGGGCGGTGCGTCAATCGTCACCGAGGCCGGGGGGCGGGTGCTGGTCCATAGCAAGCGCCAGGGGAGGTGGCTCCCGCTAGAGCGGTTCGACGCCCCGCGCAGAGGCGCGCTGCGTGCGTGGAGCCGGCCAGTGCTTGTCGCGACCCCACACGCCGTGGAGACCCTCGGGGCGCATCTGCAGCCCCGCTACACACCTGCGCTGATAGTGGCAGGCAGGGCGGGGCTGCAGGCGGCGAAGCGCGGGTACACCGGCGCACGGGCGGAACGGTAAAGAAGGAGAAGAGACATGATTAGGAAGAATCTACCCGTCATCCTGCTGATCGCTGGCGTGATCATCGCGATCATTCTTGTGATGATATTTGCCCGCGGTGGTAGTGAGGCCGCGCAAACGACCCGACCGACAGCCATAGCGGTGACCGTCGCACCGCCGTCGATGGCAGGTGCCCATCACTTGGAACGACACGGCGGCTAGCGTCCTGTGCGCCTCGTTCACGGCAGGCTGCCAGCCCGCTCGGCGACGATGCGCAGCCGGCGATAGTCCGCGTACCAGGTACCATCGTGGAAGGCGTGCGGGCGGAGGTGCTCCCGAGCCACGGCGATGACGTCCGCGTGGCGGTCCGGGCCCACGGCGTTCAGGTACGCGCCGCCGAACATGCGCAGCCAGTTGTTCATGCCCTCCTCACCGCCGTCGAGCGGCGTGGGGCGTGGGAAGAGCGCGGCGTAGCGGACGCCGAGTCCATGTTCCTCCAGCAGCGTGGCGTACTGGCCGATGCTCGGGAAGTACCAGGGATCGCGCGCCGAGTCCCATGAGCCCCCGCCTTCCCGGAGCGCCGCGATGAGCGCGCACCGTATGCGCTCGACGTTTCCTTGCCCGCCGAACTCTGCGACGAGACGCCCACCCGGACGCAGCGCCCGATAGATGCACTCGGCAGCCCGCTCGGGTGGTTGTATCCAGTGGAGGGCGGCGTTGGAGAACACCGCGTCGTATGGCGCGGAGACCTCGAACGCCGCGCCGTCGGCGACCTCAAAGGTGAGGTGTGGATAATACCGGCGCGCCGCTTCGATCATGCCGGGGTCACTGTCTATCCCCACCGGCGTCGCACCCAACTCCGCGATGTGCGCCGTCAGATGGCCGGTGCCGCAGCCGAGGTCGAGCACTCGCTCGCCGGGCTGTGGGGAGAGCAGTTCTATCAGACCCTCTCCCCGTTTACACACAAAGGAGTGGCTCTCGTCGTATAACGAAGGATTCCAGTGGGGTAGCGAAGTGCGGCTGTCCACAGATACCAGCCTTTCGACAGTGGGCGGACCGACAAGTTTGGGTTGAATCAACTCCCGAGCGTCCGGCCAGCCGGAGTGGTGGTCGGGGGGTGAGCGGCAGCCGGGCTCGTGTGACCCTATGCCACCGCGTCGTTTGGTAGAAACGCGTGGACACCACGCACGCCGTTCACGATCTGGGTGATCCGCAGGTCCACGACGACGCTCGCGAGCGCGAGCGCCTCCGAGCGGTCCAGGCCCAGCCGTTCGCCCATAAGATCCAGCATCGCGGAGAGGGCAACGGTCCCTGCCTCGTGGAGATCCTCGCGGAAGCCGAATGTGAGCCAGCCGTCGGGTGTCTCCGCGCGCGGGGTGATCAGCCGCATGTCCTCCCGGAGGGTGAGTGTGAGGTCGGCAACGTCCATCGGGCACTCAATGGCCATGCCGGAGACTTCCCCATCACCCTGGGCGGCGTGGCCGTCGCCTGCGGAGAAGAGCGCGCCTGCGACTTCGACGGGCAGGTACAAGGTCGTTCCGGCCACCAGTTCCTTGCAGTCGATGTTGCCCCCGCAGGTCCTGGGAGGCCGCGTGGAGTGCGGGCCCGGTTGGGCCGGGGGCATGCCCATCACGCCCATAAACGGCCGGAGCGCTACGGTATGTCCAAGCTGGTCCTGACCGGTCATCCGTTCTGCATCGAGCGTCCACGCCAGCAGCGTGCGCCGGTCCTCAAGACCGAGCTTGCGATACTGCTCCGCGTACGGACCCTCGGCGCCCCCGGCAAACGTCCACCCCCACGCGCCAGGGCGCAGCGTGCCGATGTCGATCTGGAGGGTATGGCCCGGCTGCGCGCCGCGAACGTAGACTGGACCCGTGAGCGCGTGGCCGTCGCCCCGACGCTCTCCCACGAGCGGAAACGTCGCTGGGCGAGTCCCTACGTCGGTCGTGGCTTCCACGCTCCACCGGGCGTCGAGCGTGCGGAACCGCACCGTGTCGCCGGAGTCGATCGTAAGCACCGGCTCGAAGTCGCGAGAGAAGGCGCCGTGTAAGGTATGCTCGTCCGGTTCGAGGGTGTGGAGGGGCATCATGGGTGTCCTTTCCCAGTGTCCAAATGCAGTGGCCATGCAGTATAGCCACCTCCGCCCTATGCGAGACTGAGTAAGTGCCGATTGGGGAACGCGATCACGGCTGCTCGGCGAGGAAGTCGAGCACGATGCGGTTGAACTCCTCCGGCTGTTCAAGGTTCAGATGGTGGGCGGTATTCGGGATGATTGCCTGGCGCGCGCCGGGGATGCCCGCAGCCAGCGCGTCCGCCATCTCCCGTATGTTGGGGAGATCCCGATCACCGACGATGACAAGCGTCGGAACCCGGATCTCGCCGAGCCTGGTCGCTGTTGGCCGTTCGATGCGCACGGGGCTCGGCGGATCACCGCGGGTGTAGAGCGCCGTCGTCATCTGACGCACGCGCTCGCGCACGGCAGGGTTCACCCGTTCGGGCCCGCGCTCTGTGCCGTCCGTCCAGGGTTGCAGGGAGATCTCCACCGCCTCGTCCACGGCCCCCCGCTCCAGCGCCTCTTCCTCCTCCGCGAAGCGTTGCTCGATCTCCGGCGCCGGCATTGCCCTGGGCTCATACCCGCTCAGTCCCGCGGCCACGGGAAGGAGCGCGGTAACCATCTCCGGGTGGGCGAGCGCGAAATCCACGACGATAGCGCCGCTCATGGACAGGCCGAGGATGTGCGCCCGTGCTATCTCCAGGACGCCGAGCAGCGCGAGTAGATCATCGATGTGAGAGTAGGGCTCCAGCCCCGCATCACACGATCGGCCGTGGCCTCGTAGGTCGTAGCGGATCGTCCGATAGTGCTGCGCGAACACCGGGAACTGTGGGTCCCAGAGCCCACTGTCCACGAGCCCGCCGTGCAGCATGATGAGCGGGTGGCCCGTCCCCGCGGCCTCGTACCAGAGCCGCGCACCGTTCACCTCAGCGTAGCCAGTTTGCGTAGGTCTGGTCTCGGTCATCGTTCGTCTCCCCGGGCACTGCTCAGCCATTCCATCTGCTGTGGGGAGTCTACAACGGCGGGCGTGCAGAAACCACTTGTTCGCGGACAGCTCACACCCAGGCGGACCCTCAGCTTCGTGGACAGGAGCATCGGCAACGCTTGTGGAGATCCGCGGCCTGTCAGTACCCATAAGGAGTGCGTTATTGTCGTTGAATCTGTTTGGTCGCGGGGTGGGCACCTGCCGGCGGACGCAGGACGTACAATCGGTCGCTCGGCTCGGGCGGGCGTCAGGGATCAAGCACTGCCCCCTACCATTTGATAGACTGGCAATCCGATTGCCACCCCACCGCGAGGAGGATGTGCTGTGTCGCAACCCACCCATGCAGAGTCAGCGCGTCCGGCGGTCCCGCCAGCGTGGGAGTCCGCCGGAGGGATGCCCGCGTTGCGGATCACGAGGGTCCGCGCCATTGGTACGGCGCCGGACGGCATCCGTCTGGTCGTCGTGAAGGTGGAAACGAGCGAGCCCGGATTATACGGCCTCGGATGCGCGACGTTCACGCAGCGGCCGCTCGCGGTTGTGACGGCAATCGAGGAGTACCTCGCGCCGTTCCTCCTCGGGCGGGATCCAGCGGACATCGAGGACATCTGGCAGACGGCATACGTGAGCTCCTACTGGCGATCCGGCCCCGTGCTCAACAACGCGCTCTCGGGCGTGGACATGGCGCTGTGGGACATCCTCGGCAAGCGGGCCGGGATGCCCGTCTACCAGCTATTTGGCGGGAAGTGTCGCAAGGCGGCCGCGCTGTATGCCCATGCCTCCGGCCGCGATGCGCGCGAGGTCGAAGAGCGGGCCCGCCGTTATATCGAGCAGGGCTATCGCCACGTACGCTGCCAGGTTTCGGTGCCCGGTTACTCGACGTATGGCGCACAGATCACCCCGGAGAAGGCCGAGCCGGCACCCCAGCCGCTCGGGCTCGGGAGCGAGCCATGGGAGCCGACCGTGTATTGCCGCGCGATACCCCGCTTGTTCGAGCACCTGCGGGGCGCGCTCGGTGACGAGGTGGAGCTGCTGCATGATATCCACGAGCGGGTCCCGCCGATCCAGGCGATCGGGCTGGCCAAGGAGTTGGAGAAGTACAACCTGTACTTCCTGGAAGACCCGTTCGCGCCCGAGGATATCGAGTACTTCCGGCTTATGCGGCAGCAGACGGCGATTCCGATCGCGATGGGTGAGCTCTTCGTGAACCAGGCAGAGTACGTTCCCCTCATCCGCGACCGGCTCATCGACTTTATCCGAGTGCACATCTCCGACATCGGCGGCCTGAGCCCGGCGCGCAAGCTCGCGGCATACTGCGAGCTGTTTGGCGTGCGCACCGCGTGGCACGGACCGGGGGATGTCTCGCCGATCGGGCACGCCGCGAACCTGCAGCTCGACCTCGCGTGCCACAACTTCGGCGTGCAGGAGCAGCATGAATTCGGGGAGCGGACGCGCGAGGTGTTCCCGGGCTGCCCGGAGCTGCGCGATGGCTACCTGTGGAGCAACGACCGCCCTGGCCTCGGCATTGACCTGGATGAGGAACAAGCGGCGCGTTATCCCTTCCCGGACCACCCGCTCAACGGCGCGTGGCCCCCGGTCCGCCGCCTGGACGGCACGGTGATTCGTCCGTGAGCACAGAGAACACCCGGCTGGTTGTCCGGGACGCGGCCGAAACCTCCGACGCTGAGCGCACGGCGTGCGATGCGCTGTGGACACGCACCTGGCCGCCGAACCCCGACGAACCACATGAGGACGACCCTGAGTTCGTGGAGACGATGGTCGCGTACACCATGCTGCTCGGGGATGACGGCTCGCTGCTCGGCGCGTGTGTACTGGGGGATCGGGAGATCACCGTGAACGGGGAACCGCACCGAATAGCCGCGCTCGGCGGGGTTGCTGTGGAGGAGTCGCACCGGCAGCGGGGCTACGGCTCGCGGATAGTGCGGGCGTGGATGGAGGACGCGCAGGCGCGGGGCTATGGGTTTGGTGTGCTGTGGACGGGGGAACGGCGCGTTGGCTTCTACGAGCGGCTCGGATGGGTCCTGCTGGAGGGCGACCTCAGTTACCAGTGGCTCGGGGAAGATCGCCGCATCGATGGCCCCATTCTCGCAACGGCCTTCGCCCCTGACGTGGAGCAGCTGTTGTCCTCCTGGAGCACTGCTCGCATCCATCTCGGCGTCGGCGGCTGGTAGCTCGGGCTACCTTTTCCGTGTCGTAGGATGCCGCGCCCAGCGGCCACCCGGGGTAGAGCCGGTGCCGCGAGGCCGGGCAAGGGGAGTTGCGCCGATGCGAGCGCGGTTCGGCGATCATCTCCCGAAGTCGGTCGCTCTCGGGCTCCGTGCCACTCACCGGCGCGCGAGCAAGCGTTCCATGAAACGGTCGAACGAGAGGCTGAGGCCCTGCGCCTGGATCGGGTCGGGCTCGTCGGTTGCGTCGGCCATCTCCGCGCGCCATGCCCGGAGCATCCCCATCATCTCGGCGAGTCGGTCGGGTGCATCGCTGGCGATGTCGCGCTGTTCTTCGGGGTCGGTACGCAGATCGAAGAGCAACGGGGCGGGGTCGCGCGGCCTGCCGTAGAAGTCGGGCAATGGCGCGCCAGCCGCATCCTCCGTGAACGGGAGGATGAGCTTGTACTCGGGTGTCCGCAGCGCGAGCGATGCCTGGCGCGTGGCCTCGACAGAGACGACGTACGGCCGGATTGGCGTGGCGTCCCCGCCGAGCAGCGGAAGCAGGCTCGCGCCGGTGAGCGGGTAGTGCGGCGATGGGAAGTCCGTGAGTTCCGCCAGCGTGGGGAAGATGTCCTCGGTGGATACCAGCGCGCCGCAACGCCCAGGCTGCTGTCCCGGCAGCCTTAGGAGCATGGCGACGCGAGTGACGGCGTCGTACAGCCCGTGGTGGTCGAAGTGGAAGTCTCCCTCACCGAAGCACTCTCCGTGATCGGACATCACCAGCAGCACGGTGTCCTCCCACGCGCCACGCTGCTTGATCGCGCGCACGACCCGACCCACCTGAGCGTCTGTCTGGGCGATCTCGCCATCGTATTGCGCGACAAGATACGCGTAGTCCTCGGGGTGCGCGAGCTTCATGTCGTCGACGAACGCCTCGTAGTAGTCGGGCTGAAGCTTGCGGACCTCGGCCATGTCGTATGGGGCACTGCCTAGCTCATAGAAGCGGGTGTCGTACGGCGGCTGCGGTCCGTACGGGGTATGCGGGCTCCACAGGTGCAGGAAGAGGAAGAGCGGATTGCCGGCGTACTCCTCCATATAGCCAAGGGCGCGGTCCGTAAGCCGGGCGTCCTGGTCGCCAAACGGGCGGT
Source organism: Thermobaculum sp. (assembly GCA_016782125.1). Classification (GTDB taxonomy): domain Bacteria; phylum Chloroflexota; class Chloroflexia; order Thermobaculales; family Thermobaculaceae; genus JACDAU01. Next base: position 1,888 of record JADDPA010000084.1, on the reverse strand, counting down.
ACAGGTAGCCGGAGTAGTGATCGTAGCCGCGCGCGAACCAGCTCCCACGGCCCTCGCCCTGCACCACTAGGTTGTCTATCCCCACGGTGACATAGCCGTGTTCGCGCGCAAGCTCCGGCAACGTACGGACGTGCTCGGAGAGGCGTCGCTGCCCGATGTGCGACACGATGCCGGTCCGATATGGATGCAGCCCCGTGAGGAGCGTCGTGAACGATGGCATCGTGGGGATTCCCGCGGCGAACGCGGCATCGAACACGACGGACTCCCGGGCGAGCGCGTCAATCTCCGGCGAGGTGTCCTTTTGGTATCCATAGCAGCCGAGGTGATCCGCCCGCAAGCTATCGATAGCGACGATGACGATGTTCGGTCGGTTTTTTATGCTGTTCACGACCACTCCATAGACTCGATGCTTTGCACGCGACTAACCATGGTCGCCGCCTGGGGTTCCGTACCCCCGCGCCGCGTCGTCGAGCACCAGCACCCAGTCGTTACCGGGACCGCTGGACGGCGGCGTGAACTCCTGCTCGCCACCGGTAGGGAGCGACTCGATCTGGCGCGCGCTGCCGTCCCGCGGATCGTACCAGTGGGCAATCGCGGCTTCGCCGGAGAGTTTAGCCATGTCGACGCGCACCGGCTCGCCGAGCGGGGTGTACACGAGCGCATAGCTGCCGTCGCTGGCGCGCGTTGCCCGGACGTGTCCCCCGCCCGTACCGGAATCGGAAAGTAGCAGCGACTGGTCGGGCACGCGGGTGAGGAAGGGACGGGACTCTAGCAGCCGGCGGGCGTGCTGCATCTGCGCCGAACCCGGCAGATTCATCGCCTCCTGCCAGGGACGACGGACGCCGAAGCGGTCTTCGCGGTCGGGCGTCCAGAACTGGAACACGCCGTTCGCCCCGTAAGTGTGCCCGTGCGCCCCGGCGAAGAGCGCCCAGTACGCGAGCTTGCGCGCGTCGTATGCGTCGAAGTATGCACTGTCCGGCCCCTGGCGCACGGGATGATCCTCGTAACACGGCTCCCCGTCCATGCAGGGCTTCGTGGGGGTGCGGACGTAGTCGGCGGCGATGCGGTTGTAGTTGTCGATGTTGTATGCACCGTGCCCGGACTGCTGCATGTTGAAATCGAGCCACGGGTCCTCATGGAAGAAGTCCGACGATGAAGAGCCGCCCTGCGGGTGGAACGTCATCACATGCGCGCCGCCGTCGCCGCGATTCAGCCCCTCGGCGAGCGCCCGCCACGTGGCGTAGTGGCGCTCCTCCGTCGGGTCGCGATCGCCACCGATCACCCAGATGACCGCGCTGTCGCGGTAGCGCCTGCCGAGGTACTCCCCGTAGCTCCGCGCCGTCTCGGGATCGAACACCTCCGGTCCCGTGCCCCACTGCAGCGGCCCTACCTTGTCACCCCACGTGGGCAGCAGCGCGATGTACATCCCGAGCGCTTCCGCCCTCTCCACGACGTAGTCCACGTGACGATAATACGCATCGTTCGGCTTCGCCGGATCGAGGTCATGAAACGGCACCTCGCCATAGGCGTTCCCCACGGTGAGCCCGTCGAACTCGGAGATGCCCACCACCTGGAGCGCGGTGAAGCCCTTGGCGGCTCGGTCCTCCAGGAAGTGGTCCACCTCCTCGCGCCGCAAACGTTGAAGGAGCGACCACGCCGTGTCGCCTAGGTAGAAGAACGGCGATCCATCCTGGTGCACCAGGAACCGCCCGTTCTCACTGACTCGCAGCATCGCGTACCCTCCTCGCAGCAGTTCCGCAAGCACCGTTCCGGCGAGGTACCACGGGAACTATGAGGGCTGCTGGATGGGGAATCGGACCCTGCGGCCGTCGTGTGCTGCCTGATATGCCCCAAGGATCATCTCGACGCACGCGCGGCCCTCCTCGGC
>JADDPA010000147.1:28466-32770 GCA_016782125.1 Thermobaculum sp. | reverse complement strand
AGTCCTGCCGCGCCTTCCGCAGCGATGTAGACCACAGTGCCTTGCTCGGTCCGGCAGCCGTGCCACGGTGTGCCGGAGGCGATCCGCATGGTGAAGTCCAGCGCTGTATGTGTCTTGCCGCCTCCAGGTGGTGAATAGAGCGCCGCCAGTGTGTCGTGCTGGAGCCATCCGTCGACCATCCACTCAGGCTTCGGCGTGTCCATAATCTCGTCGATTGAGTAGAGCGGTCGTCCGGCGCGCATCTCATCATCGAGTCGGAACACTTCGCCACCAGCGGCCACGTGTGCCGCAACGCCGGTCCATACACTGCTCAGGCCGTCTAGCGCCGCGTCGATGGTTTGATCGCCGTACGTGCCAGTACCGCGCGACTGGTTCCACTTCTCTCGATATAGTCCGGACTGCCGGATCAGGCGGTCTATCTGCTGCTCGTCCTGCGTGTAGAACGCGAGATGGCTGACGAGTGCCAGATCCGCCTCGCTCTGACTGGCGTATCCGCTCGTGTCGCCGAACAACAGCGCTCGGATCTTGTCGGCGTTCCGTGCGCGCGCCATTACCTCAAGCAACTGGTCGTCGGTGAGAGGCTGCGACCTACGCTCGGTCCGCTCGCGAGACAAGCGCGGCTGTCCGAACGTCTCGGCGTGCCATCTGACTAGCTCCTCTGAGCAGTCGGATACCGGCTTGCCGTTCAGCCGATGGCCGGTCACGGCGATGAGGCGCGCGCGGTCATAGACCTCCACATTGCCGGTGCGGTTCCTAGCGCCATCCGGCAGCGCACCACGTCCGATGATATGCACACCTGTGCCTGATGCGCTGATCTCGGCGTACGTGTCGAAGCGGTCGAGCACCTCCTGCGCCGCCGGATCGATCTCGCCTGTCTCCGGATCGCGGCAGTGATCAAGGTCGATGCAGAAGTATGGATCGTTCCTTGTGAGCACGAAGCCTGCGCCGTCCGCACCACCTGTGGATACCACAGCGTGGACGGCATCGAACGAGCGCCAGTTGGCCGGATCGAGAGCATTGATGCGCCGTCCAGTGGTCTCGTCGAACGGCACCTTAGCCACCGTGTCGCCTCGCCGCTCGCGCTTCCATCTGATCCACTGGTCGAGGCTCGTCAGCTCCGCGTTGAGCGCTTGACTGTCAGGCGCCTGCACGGTAACGTTGGTGTTGGTCATTGAAGTCATCGTCATCGTCATCTCCATCTCCTCAACGCTCTGTTCCGGCGGCAATCGGAACAGAGCTTCTTCTTGTCGTCGTCACTCTCTTGTCTCCAGAGTGGCCGTCAAGCGCCTCTCTCTTTGCCTCACGTCTCCAGCGGCTCTGAGCCAGCCTCCTCATCGATGTTGATGTGGATCAGCCGTTCGATCTCTCGCTTGGGAAATCTGACGTTCCTGCCGAGGTAGACCGCTGGAAGATCACCTCGCGCGGCCATCTCATAGACCGTATCGGTCGTCAGCGACAGAACGCGTGCTACGTCGCGAGCGCGGAGCAGTACCGGCTGCGTTCTCACAATCGTTGCCTGAGTCATCATTACCTCCTCGTGTAGTGCCTCTGTTAACGCAGTGAAGCGAGCCACTGGCGCTCTTTGCGCTCGTGGTCTCGCTCCACGACCATACAGCCAGATGTGGCTGCCACAAGTCAAGGCGCAGCCGGACAGCAGCGGACAGCGTCCAGTGTGGATGCTGCAGTCGGCCATCCTGAAGCGAGAGTAGCGGAGCCTGTATCAGGAGGCGGTCACCATCGAGGAGATCGAGGCAGACGTGCTAGCGCGTGACACGTCTGATGGAGCCAGGTGAGCCGGTGGCATTCTAGTCAGAGTGCTTGACAATAAATGAGCAGACATTGATCGGCCACTGTGTCGCCATACCGCTATGCACCGCGATACTTGACATTCGTCGTGATAAACTAGGCGCAGCCTGAATGTTCAGCCGGACAGGAGTCAGACGTGCCTCAGCCGATCACACAGAACGCCTTGTTCTATGGTGACAACCTCGATATTCTGCGCGAGTACGTGGCCGACAGCAGCGTCGACCTCATCTACCTAGACCCACCATTTAATAGTAGTCGCAACTACAACGTGCTGTTCCGAGACGAGAGCGGCAAGTATAGCGAGGCGCAGATTGAGGCCTTTGAGGATACTTGGCACTGGACACAGGCCGCCGAGCGAACGTATCACGAGCTGGTGACGGACGCTCCGGCGCGCGTTTCGGAAATGATCGCGGCACTGCGTGCGCTCGTCGGCACGAACGAGATGATGGCATATCTCGTCATGATGGCCGCGCGGCTCGTCGAGCTGCACCGTGTCCTCAGGCCGACCGGCTCAATCTATCTCCATTGCGATCCTACCGCCAGCCACTACCTCAAGATCATCATGGATGCGATCTTCGGACCGCTCAACTTTCGGAACGAGCTCATATGGAAGCGCACTAGCAGTCATAACGACGCGCGGCGTCGTTTCGGTTTCCTCAGCGACACGATTCTGTACTATTCCAAGAGTGCTAATTCCGTGTTCCATGTTCAGCACAGTCCTTACGATGAATCCTACATTCGAGACTTCTACCGCCATATAGACGCAAATGGACGGCGGTACCGTTTGGACAACCTTCGTAGTCCGAATCCACGTCCAAACCTGACATACGACTACAAAGGCTACAAGCCGCATCCTAATGGTTGGGCTGTGTCAAAGATGCGTATGGAGCAGCTAGATGCTGAAGGTCGGCTCTACTTTCCGAAGAAGGCGGAAGGCCGAATCCAGTTGAAGCGCTACCTCGATGAGATGCCTGGCGTTCCGGTCGGCAACGTGTGGGATGATATCCTGCCTGTGCAATCGCAAGCTGCCGAGCGGCTCGGCTATCCAACGCAGAAGCCGATGGCCTTGCTGGAGCGCATCATTCAGGCGAGCAGCAATCCAGGCGACGTCGTGCTCGATCCGTTCTGCGGCTGCGGCACCGCCATCGCTGCGGCACAGAAGCTAGGCAGGCGCTGGCTCGGTATCGACATCACGCACCTGAGTATCGCGCTGATGAAGTACCGTCTGTGCGCCATGTTCCCAGACGCTCAATTCAAGGTGATCGGCGAGCCTGAGGACGTAGGCGGTGCGGTCGAACTCGCCAATGCTGATCGTTACCAGTTCCAGTGGTGGGCGCTCTCTCTCGTCAAGGCGAAGCCTCTCGGCGGCGACGGAGGCAAGACCGGCAAGAAAGGTAGCGACAAAGGCATCGATGGCGTGATCAACTTCGTAGACGACAACTCCGGCAAGCCGAAGCGCGTGCTCGTGCAGGTGAAGAGCGGCCACGTGAGGAGCGGTGACATCCGCGATCTGCGTGGCACGGTGGAGCGCGAGAGCGCGGCCATCGGCGTGTTTATCACGCTAGAGGAGCCGACGCGTGACATGGCGACAGAGGCGGTGAGCGCAGGCTACTACCACTCGCCTGGTTGGAACACGGACTACTCGAGGATACAAGTGCTGACTATCAGCCAGCTCCTCCACGGTGCGGAGATCAAGATGCCACCGGCGCACGGCACCTTCAAGGAGGCGCGGCGTGTGCGCGTGCCGGATGCGGCGCAGGCCACGCTCGATTTAATCTAGCCTATTGTGACGTGCACTGCTTCGCGCTACGCTTAGGCGTGCGGCTGTAGCAACGCGCCGTCTAGAGCGAGGCGTCCATGACTGACCACCACAACGACGAGAGCATAGCTCGGTCCCAGGCACTCAAGGAGCGCGTGGTCGCGCTGTGCCAGATGAGATCGGACCGTCCTCCGCACCAGCCACAGCGCGCATATGCGTACGCTCTCAACGCCTTCCACCGTGCCGAGGATGATCTGTACCAGCGGAGCAGGAGCCTGCCGTGGAGTACAGACCGCCGTGTCGCAAACGCCATCTACACGCAGTGGTTCGAGGATAGCGCAAAGGATCGGTGGTGGAGAGTCCTCCGCGAGGAGCAGCGGCGGCTCCTACGGTGGGCGGTCGAGGAGATGCAGCGAGGAGGTCTAGGCGACGCCTCTGAGACGGCGCTGCTTCAGCGCGCTGCGTCCGGTCGAGACGAGGGCGACGAGGTGCTGCAGGCGCTCTGCATGGCTCTCGAAATCTGAAGCAGTCTGACTTCTCAGTCCGAGGTGAACTCCGGTGAGTGAGCTACTCCAAACCATACTTCCTGGCCTGACCGCCTTCGCTGGCGCGTGGCTCGCGCACCGCTTCGCGCTACGGCAGACAGAACACGGAACACGCTTCTAGCGGCAGTACCAGCGCCGTGACGAGGTGATTGGCGAGACGTGGCGGTTACTGCTGGAGGCGAACAACAGCTTCC
>JADDPA010000147.1:0-28443 GCA_016782125.1 Thermobaculum sp. | reverse complement strand
TATGAAGGCGAACCGTCGAAGCTGGAGCAAGGCAAGGAAGTCTACGGAGTCATCCGCGAGTTCGTCGCCTACTACGGCTCACATATGCTCTGGTTTGACAAGCCGACGCTGGACCAGCTCAAACTCTTTACTGACGACATTTGGAAGCACTTTCATAAGCTCTATGACGCCTTCGATAACGAGCCTCTCGACAACACCGAGTGGGCTGAGCAATTCGAAGTGCGCCGGGAGACGTGGCGATGGGCGCGCGAGGAACTGCAGGCGTGGATACGCGACCTTGAGGTCGACTTCCGACTGGCGCTCGGCGTCGACCGTCGCTCGCGATTGCGCAAGCCGTTTAGCCTGCGCAAGAGGCGCCGCTCGTCCAAGACTTGAGCACCACTGGATGCAGTATCCGGTCACTAGTCCTCTGCTACGCAAGGCATTATTTTGGCACGGTAAGGAGGCAGCGAGTGTGGCAGTCCTTTCTTAACCTGATCACCACCTTCGCAGCCGTCGCCGCGCTGTACTTTGCGTGGCAGTCGGTGAAGGTAGGCAATCAGTCGATCAAGCTGACGAGGATGGCTCGACGCGAGGAAGCACGTTATCGAGCGCAGGAGCATCGAGCGCGCGAGCAGGAACGACTGGAGGAAGAGCGTTATCGTGCTGCGCTCCGCACGGAGCGAGAGCGCGAACGCCAGCTAGAAGCCGAGGCGCGTCGGCATGAGCACCTGACTCGGATTGCGCAACTGGTAGCGGAGGTACGCGATGCTGGCCGCCGCGTAGCTCAAGGCCAGCCAGAGTATCTGCTGGATTCGGCGCAGTGGAAGCTGCGTGCCGCGCTCGTAGAATATAGCGAACTCGAACGGTGCAGAGACTTGGCATACCTGCGTGCGGATCCGCGCGGAACCATCACAAAGGATGCCGCCGCTAGATGCGTTGATCAGTCGAAGTCCGCTTTAGAGGAGGTTGGACGACTCCTGCTGCCAGCCTACCGCGTAGAGTCGGAAGGACTGCCGTACGGTAGACCAGGTGCCGGTACCGCGCCGAGTGCATAGCGACACGGACGGCAGACGACGAGGTCTGGTGATAAGGATGCGATGCAGCGAGCCGACTATTGGCAATCGCTCTCGGCGTAATTCTGCATAGCAGACGTGTCCATATCCACCATCTCGCCGAGCCGCTGGTACTCCGCCGCCGCTCTGCAGCCGTAGATCTTGAAGCCTCTAGCCTCATACGCGACATCGTCTATCGCTGTGGCATCGTAAGGACTCCTCGACCACGCCTGAACCGCTGACTTCACTTCGGTGGCGTGCTCACTCATCTCCACGAAGATGCCGTCCAGTACCTTCGCCTCGTCCGGCACCGAACTGATGTAGGACAAGTCATGCGACTTATCTTCCACGTTCTGCGCGTGCCTGATGGCCTGATCCATCGATTCCTTGTCGGCTGCGCGATCCATATTCATCTCGCTCATGTACTGCGTGAAGGTCAGCGTCGCCTCATTGTATTCGTTGTGTTTGACGAGCGCTTCCTCCAAGTATGTCCTGAGTTCCGGATTTGCTACGGCGGACGATGCCTGATTGCTCGGATCGGTGCTGGAAGTGGTCGTGGAGCATTGCTCGGCAGCCGACACGAGCATCGCGGCCACAATCAGGAGGACGAGTGCCTTGCCGAGGCGCTTGGTTTTGTAACCGGCGGTCAGCGGCTGCGCAGGCACGACCGCTGAGTGATCGTTCTCGGCTGCTGCGTATTTATCTGCATCTGTGAGTGTGCCGTCCGCGTCTACGGCATCTTGATCGGTCTGCCGATCCAACTCACCTGATGAGGCGGAAGCCTGCTCGTCTACCTGCTGCGGTGCGCCGCATCGTGGACACCACTTCGCTCCGCCATGGTTGTAGCCGCATTCTCCACAGAACGACAGGCCTGTCCGCTCGTCCACGTCTGCGCTCCTTCTGCGCGAGCCAATCAAGCCGCGCCGATAGTCGATTTTGGCCTATTCCGATTCGGACTTTACCATCGCTCTCGGAGCGAGTCAAATTGCCGAAGTCCGTCGACCGCAGCGAATATGATGTGTTCCTCAAGCTGCTCAGGCGCGCCAGAGATGAGGCTGGTCTGACGCAGGTGCAGCTCGCCGACCGGCTTGCGCAGACGCAGTCGTTTGTGAGCAAAGTAGAGCGCGGCGAGCGACGGCTCGACGTCGTGGAGCTGCGGTGGTGGTGCGGTGCGATGAGCTTGTCACTGAGCGACTTCGCTGCCAGGCTTGAGCAAGAACTTGGCTAGCATACAGCTCCAGCCACGGCGACCGACACCGGCCAGCGAATGCCGATCTACGCCGCCTCTCCAGCTCCGGCGGCATCGCGATCCGTCCAGCGTAGCGTTAAGCTGAAGTGTACGCTTGTAGCTGTACAAGCGGTACTGCGCGCAGCGCCTCTGCGATCTCTGCCCACTCAGCCGGCTCGTTGCCTCTGAGGGCCCGGCTTGACGCTGACTTTCCGTGTCCCGTACCATTTCACAGCCGTTCAACGGGACCATACACGACCTTAGAGCCATATAACCCTGCGCACGGCGCGCCGCCATCACGGTTCACTGCACGTTGTAAGCTGGACTGCCCGGTATAATACTGTCCCTGCAGTAAACCGATTGAAAGACACATCGATAGTCAATGTACTCCTGGAATCAGTTAGACTGCACCCGCTACAGAGCAAACTGCTGGCCATATACCCAAGTTGCCAGCCGCCCCATGCTCTCTCCTGATGAGGAGTTAGTTTCTACCTCCTGTTGGTCTGGCGGCTTACGCTTCAGCGTTAGGTTGATGGTCATTGGAGCCGCCACGTGTGTGGGCCGCATCCTCGCTACTACTTCAACGTCCTCGGTCGGTATATGGTCCGCAGAGAAGACTCCAGTCGAGTTGCCGCCGAGCGTAAGGACTGCTGGCCCCTTGATCATTATCTCGTTACGCGTCTCATTTACATTCGGAGCGTACACCCGACCTTCTTCTGGTCGACTACGGTAGAGCGACGACAAGGATGTTCGCTGAAACGCGGCCTGCGTCGTCCGTCCTTCGAGAGCATACGAGGCTTCGCAGAAATGCTTTGGGAACACCACCCAACCGTCAGTCCTTGGCTCAACGATGAGCCACAAGTCCAGATACCAACCCAACTGCTCGTCGATGTCAGGAGTATGTTTGAACAGACTTATTCGTCCACCCATCAAGGCAAAGTCTGGCGATCCTATGAGCGGTGTGAGCATGCGCATGATTTCCGAGCGGGTCGCCGACCTGATTCGGGTTGCCGTTCTCCAAGGGACTTCGCGTTCGGTGACAACCCCTGCACGACCCCGAATTCGGGGTTCTTCACGACGTACGGTGCTCGGTCTGTCTCAAGTGCCAAGGCAACGACGGTCTTGCCATTCCACGGGACGTTGATAAATCTCTCTACCGGAGCAACCCCATCGAACTGTGCCGAGACTTTTGTCCACCACTCAGCAGGATCTCTCGCAGGCGCCCCCTCTACAGTTGCCTGCTTCTCATCGACACCGATCAGCCACAAAATGAATTCGCCACGCATCGAGTTCGCATGACCGGCGATACGCCGCGCGGCCTTATTATCCTCCGGCCAGAGAGCCTTGAGTTCGACCCGATCGTCCTCGTTTGCCTGGCCGGTTTGTACTGCATCAAGCACCCTTATCGCCCACGCCTCGATCTGGGACGCTCTCACGGCGATACCCCTCTTGGTTTAGAAGGGTTGACCGGCAAGTCGACTTCGGCGAAAACGCTGCTATCGCGTTCAGCCACCTGCTCAACGATCTGCTCGACCTCTCGTGCGAACGCCGGAAGAGATAGGCAGTGGTGTATCAGTTCCCACCCCAGCCAGCGTACCACGTCAAGGTCCCTGATTATCCGGCGACCATCGGGGAGCGTGGTAGTGACAGAAACTGGGATAAGTGCCACATTCACCTCATCGCTGTTTGCAGGCAGCCGCGCGTCTACGCCAATCGCCACGAGTGCTTCGTAAACTCTCCGCAGGTCGAGCCACACCCCGACGGTTAACCGACCGTGCAGTATTTCGACCTTAGCCTCAAGTGGCAGGTATTGGTAGAGAAGGAACGGCTTGACGTGAGGTGGCAAACCACCGCCTAGGTGCTCCCAGGTACCACCTAAGTGGGTGTACAGCGTATCGTGTCCCTTTGGGTCCCACAAGCCACCAACAAGGGCGTCAGCCACCAACTGATCGCAATGTGGCAGATCCTGCCGAGCCTGCCAGGGGTACCACACTGGCTTGTCGGTTCGCACAGCAAAGTATAAAAGCGCATCGTCCACCACACAGCTTGAATAGTTGTCCCTCATTGCTGCGTTAACTACTTGGTTCATCACATCAAAATGGTAGTCCCCGTCTCCCCGTGGGTAGGCGCCCATCATCCGGTCCTGGCCTCGCACCGATACTGTCGTATTCGGCTCAGCGTCAAACAATACCCTGGCATCGTGCATCCGGCGTAGCTGCCTGACGCGACGCGGCATTACATCATTGAGCAAGGACTCCTCGGTGACCTGATCCACCTGCTTATCAAATGGCTCGTCTAAGGCGACCTCCGGCGGGGTCGTGGTGGAGCTGTCAGGCGCCATCGAGAACCCCTCCGCGGACATCACATATAGCTTCCCGCCCTCAACGTCAATCGGCTGTTGCGCCTTGACCTCATAGCAGATAGGCTGACCATCGGTTGACACGAAGGTGAGGTCACCGATACGAAGCCAGTTCGTCAAATCATGGAGAATCGGATAGCCGTAGCGTGATGATAAGCCCTTAGCCGTCTCCACCATCGCTACCACAGACTCGCGAGGCGGCACATTGCCGTGCGGGGCGTTCTCTGCGTGGAGGACTATATAGCGGCGATTATGACCGAGCACGAGCCATGCGACGGCATCCCCAATGCACCGCGCCAGCCGTAGAACATGATTGTGAATCTCGATGCGGTGCTTGATCCCGTCGAGTCGTCCCTGCAGACTCCTCAAGCTTTGCTCGTTCACGTCGCCCTGGCCCGAGCGCGCGAATCCAACTATGCGAGCCCCGATAACAGCTTTCGCGTCATTCTCTGCCTTGATGGCCATCTGCAACTCGAAGTGGTAATCGAGCAGTTCCAACTGCAATGCCCACGGATCCAAAAGAGCTAGCTTTTCTAGAGGCAGTAAACGGCGGACGAGGCTCTCAAGCCGCGCGAGATGCGCATCGTACATCGCCACGTACGTATCATTCGTCTCCATAGCGACCATTATACGGTAGCATTTATATGCTTATTGTGATGAATACCGAACGCCGGTGGGGTACTAACCGCGGGTCGAGTTCCGTCCTGCTGGCATTCCCTCTCGAGTCACACGACGAACCCGTTCAATAATACGCCCAGTACGTCGCCGCACCCTCGCCCCGAGCAGGTTGAAACATCTCTCCTCCGCTCCCACGTGCTCACAAACGAATGCGTCTTGCCCTATGAGCCGACAGTTGCCTCGCGTATGTGCCCCGCTTGACGCTGACTTTCCGTGCCCCGTACCATTTCACAGCCGTTGCAACGGGACCATGCACGGCCTAGTATCAGTAGTGCTCCCTCCGGGGAGAAAGGACGAGGCAAGTGAAGGTCGTACTCCTACAGGAAGTTCAGGGGATCGGTGGGCCGGGCACGGTCAAGGACGTTGCGGACGGCTATGCGCGGAACTATCTGCTGCCCAGAAAGCTGGCAACACCCGCAACCGCGGGAGCGCTGAAGCAGGTGGAGCGTGCCCGAGACACCGAGAGTCGCCGGCAGGCGAAGCTGGACGAGCAGGCCGCGGCGATGGCGGCGCGGATCGAGGGTCAGCGACTGACGTTCCGGGTGCGCGCGGGCGAAGAGGGCCGGCTGTACGGATCCGTGACTAACGGTGATGTCGCGGAGGTCCTGTCGCGCCAGATCGGCGAGGATGTCGACAAGCGGCGCGTGATCCTCGACGAGCCGATCCACGTGCTCGGCACGTACGAAGTACCGGTGCGGCTGAGCGCGAGCCACTCGCCCGTTGTGAAGGTTGTCGTGGAAGCGGAAGGCTAAGCATTTGATCGAGACGCTGGAGAAGCTGCCCCCTCATAGTATCGAGGCCGAGCAATCCCTGCTGGGCAGCCTCCTGCTCGATCGGGACGCCATCATTAAGGTCGCGCCGTTCCTGCGTACCGATGACTTCTATCGCGAGGCGCACGCGCGCGTGTACGAGTCCATCCTGGACCTGTACAACCGACGCGAGCCGCCGGACCTGATAACGGTGCATGAGGAGTTGTCTCGTTCCGGCGACGCCGAGCAAATCGGTGGCGCCAGCTACCTCACATGGCTGATGAACTCCGTGCCGACCAGCGTGCACGTCGAGTACTACGGCCGAATCGTGGAGCGAACGGCCACCATGCGCCGGCTCATTGACGCGGGCAGCGAGATCGCCGGCATCGGCTATGAGGAAGACACTGAGGTCGGCGAGGCGATGGACCGCGCCGAGCAGACCCTCTACCGCGTCGCCCAGCGGCGGAGTGGCGGCGATTTCGTCACGCTGCGCGACGCGCTCGCACAGTTCTTTGATCGGCTTGACTACCTGCACCAGCATCGTGGCGAGATCGTGGGGGTGCCGACGGGGTTCCACGATCTCGACCAACTCACCGGCGGGCTGCAACGGTCCGACCTTGTCATCGTCGCCGCCCGTCCTTCCGTTGGTAAGACGGCGTTCGCGCTGAGTATGGCGGCGAGCGCCGCCATCAAGCACCAGCAGCCCGTGGGAATTTTCAGCCTGGAGATGAGCGCGGAGCAGCTCGTGCTGCGCCTGCTCGCGATGGAAACGGGGATCGACTCCCACCGACTGCGCATGGGCTACCTCGACGAGGACGAGTGGGGACTTCTGACTCAAGCATTCGGTAAGTTGTCCGAAGCGCCCATCTACATCGATGACACGGCCGGAGCATCGTCGCAGGAGCTGCGCAGCAAGGCGAGACGGCTCCATGCCCAGGCCGGGGTTGATCTGATCCTGATCGACTACCTGCAACTGATGCAGGGCGGACGGACGGAGAACCGGGTCCAGGAAGTGTCGGAGATCAGCCGCGGGCTCAAGGGCCTCGCGCGCGAGTTGAACATCCCCGTCGTGGCCCTCTCACAACTCAGCCGCGCGGTCGAGCAGCGCCAGGACCACAAGCCGATGCTGTCGGACCTGCGCGAGTCCGGCTCCATCGAGCAGGACGCGGACGTGGTGATGTTCATCTACCGCGAGGAGCTGTACAACAAGGACACCGACCGGAAGAACATCGCTGACATCATCGTGGCGAAACACCGCAACGGTGCAACCCGGGATATCAGCCTGCGGTTCTTCGGTGACACTACCCGGTTCGCGGACCTGGAAGTAATGAGACGCGAGGTTTAGGGCATTGGCTAAACGGCTAGGCGAACTCATACAGCAATTCGCGGAGCGCATCCCGGCGGGGACCGCCGTTCCCCGGCGCGCGGAACCGGAACAGTGCCCGATCTGCGGCGGCGCCGGTTGGCTGCGCATGGACGCGCACGTCGGCGACCCGAACTTCGGTCGGCTTATTATGTGCACCTGCCTCATGCAAGAGGTGGATGAGCGCAAGCAGATGGAGATGCGCGAGAAGAGCAACTCCGATGGCTATGCCAACCTGACCTTCGAGAACTTCAACGCCGGCAGCAGTCCGAGCGTGCGTGAAGCTTACACCGCGGCGGTCGGATTCGCGGAACAACCAAACCAGAACTGGCTGCTGCTGTCAGGATCGGTGGGCACAGGCAAGACGCACCTCGCGGCGGCCGTCCTGAACGCCAGCCTGGCTCGCGGCGTGGATGCCATCATCTGGACCGTTCCCGACCTGCTCGACTACCTGCGGGAGGCGTTCAACCCGACCTCCGTAATCACCTACGATCAGCGCTTCGAGGATATACGCCGCATTCCGCTGCTCATCCTCGACGACCTGGGAACCGAGAGCGCCACCCCGTGGGCAAAGGAAAAGTTATATCAACTCTTCAATCACCGCTACAACGCGCAGCTTCCAACGGTTGTCACCACGAACCAGGACCTGGAGACAATCGACTTCCGCATCCGGTCCCGCCTGCAGGACCGGTCGCTCGTCCGGCACGTCAAGATGAGCGCGCCCGACTTCCGGCCGCGAAAGAGGGCCGAGCCCCCGGTGTAGAGCCGCGCCGAACGGAGGCAGGGCCTTACTCGGTGCCTCCCATACCCGCATACTACGCAGTCCGCCTGAACCGTAGGGAGTGTCATCCCGAACGCAGTGAGGGATCCGTAGCCTATACCACCGATTCCTCGCACACTCGGAATGACCAATGCCTTACCGATCAGCCGGTGTCCGTATCACTCGCATACGTTGCTGCTTGGGAGGTCAACGCCGGGAGTGGCGTGCTATACTGCCCCTGTTGCATAAAGGAGATTGAGGTTCCGTGACCGCGCTGCTCAACCAACTGCAGCAAGTCGGACCACTCGTCGCACTCCTCGATGTGCTCGCGGTCGCCGCGGTGTTCTACTGGCTACTCGGCATCGTTGGCGGTACACGGGCGGTCCCGGTGTTGCGCGGACTCGCCGTGCTCCTCGTTGCATCGGTGGCGCTTGGTACCTTGTTCCAACTGGGCCAGATCCGTCTGGACGCGCTCGACTTTCTTATTCAGCGCGCCATACTTCCGGGTTTCGTCGTCGCCATCCCGATAATCTTTCAGCCCGAATTACGGCGCGCGCTGGAGCGGCTCGGGACCTCGGCCAGCCTGCAGGTCCTCATGCCACATCACGATGCGGAGGAGCACGATCAGGTCGCGTACGCGATCTCCAAGGCGGCAGCCGACCTCGCCGAGCGCCGCATTGGCGCCCTGATCGTTCTGGAGCGCGAGACGGGTCTGGAAGACGTTACGATAGCCGGAACGCGCATGGACTCGAGCGTCGAGGTTGGCTTGTTGGAGAGCATTTTCGTACCGGGCGGTCCCCTGCACGATGGAGCGGTCGTGATCAGCCAGGGGCGTATCGTGGCGGCCGGGTGTGTCTTACCACTGAGCGATAACCTGCGGGTTGTCGGCGACCGTGGCACCCGGCACAGGGCCGCACTGGGGATCACCGAGACCTCCGATGCGGTCGCGATTATCGTGAGTGAGGAAACGGGGTCCATCTCGGTGGCCCAGAACGGGCGACTGCTCAGTAATTTTTCGGAAGAGCGACTGTATCGCTTTCTCTCCGCAACCCTTGGCGCACTGTAGCCTGCTTCGAATCGTCGCGGGGAACGGCGTGGCAATGGTGATGCGTTGTGATGTTATTGCCGCCGTGCCTGGTCGCTGTTACCATAGAAACACAGCGGGCGCACAGACATCGAACGCAATCCTGATGCGGTGGGTGCCACGGAACCGGGATAGCGCGAGCCGTGCGGCGTACGTTTTCGGGAGGTGAGACCAACTGACCACGACGGACAGAGACACCACTCTCACGACCCGGCTCCGAGGAATGCGAGAGCCGGCTGGGCTTTCTCGCCTGCCTCGCCTGGCAGTCGCGTTGGGTATGTCGCTGCTTTTCTGGTTGTACGTCTCCTCGATTAGTGATCCAACCGAGCCGCAGACTTCTACGATCCACCCGAACCTCCCCATCGCGGTGCGCAACATCGACCAGGACCTGCTCATCGTGAACAAGCTTCCCAGCGCCAATGTGCAGATTGCCAACACCGGCCGGAACGAAGAGGAGAGAGACCAAGATACCCCCGTTCCGTACGTGGACCTCGGGAACTTGATGCCCGGCAACAGGATGGTTCAAGTGCAGGTCGATAACGTCAATGACCCAAACGCGGTGGCCATCCAGCCAGCGCAGATCCCCGTATGGATCGAGGAGGTGCATCGCACATCGTTCCCTGTGACAACCCGATACATCGCCGCGGACACCAACGCTTTTGATCCCGCGGACCTGCGCTTGAGTCCGGACAGAGTCATAGTTCGGGGGGCGCGACGCAACGTCAGCCGAGTTGCTGAGGTGCGCATGAACGTGGACCTGGCATCCCTCTCGCCCGATGCTCCACAGACGCAAACGCTATTCGCCACAGACCGCGCTGGTAGGTCGGTCAACGATGTCGCCATCGACCCCCCCAAAGTCCTGGTGCGTCTGCCACCACCTGCGACGAGCACGCCAACGCCTTAATCGCCTGCTATGGACCGATGCTACCGTTGCTCAGCGGCACCGAAACACCACACAGATCCCAGTATGGTCATGCAGCAGGACTACGGGCTGGGAGTTGCATACGCATCCCGGTTGACTCATCGGTGGGCGTGGCGGTCGGACGATGGTAAGTCGCCGGATTAGCGCACCAACCAGGCTGCCACGATGACGCCGAGCGCTGCCAGGACCAGCCAGGCCGCGATAACGAAGAACGCGGCAACCCGGCTGACGGGCTGGCTCTCGGCTGCTCGCGCCCGCCGGCGCGCCTCCGCGAGCACCGAGGGGGGCATCAATCGCAGTGCGAGCGCAATAGCCAGCGGCAGGACAACCAGCTCATCCAGGAAACCGACGAGGGGGATAAAGTCGGGAATGGGGTCGATCGGGCTGAACGCATAGCCGGCAACCAGGAGCGCGACAAGTTTTGCGTACCAGGGCGCTCGTGGATCCTTGCAGGCGAAGTACATCGCGTAGGACTCTGTCTTGAGCTGGCTCGCCCGCCCCTTCCAGCGATCGATCACGCGCACCGGCCCATCCCCCGCTCCGCCGAGTTTGCATCGTCGCTCCCGCGCGGTCCGGCCGCGTGGATACCGGCGTTTGGCTGCTGTCGCCACAACTCAGCATACGGGAGGAGCGGTAGCGCGAAGTCGGTGGACATGACGCCAAGGACAGGGCATGAATAAAGGCTTACAGTGGCCACGATCATGTCCTCCTTTCCGCACTGCCGCTTGTGCGTTAGACCCATCAACCGTATCATGCAGCAGCAGTTGCATCAACATGAGGGGCGTATAGGTACCGTCATCTATGTCTTGAGTATTGACGGCCAGTCCCGTTATTCAACGCGTATCGCATGAGTCACTACACTGACCCGCGCAGCCTGGCGGAAGGCGAGGCGACTGGCCCCGCTCGCGCACTGCGGTATGACACCCGACTGCTCCCATAGCCGAGGCGAATTGTACGGTGTGCGACCGAACACCCGCGGTGCACGAGCAGGCAGTAGACAAAAGGCAAGGAGAAAGGAATGACGTCAACGCGCGACCGTTCCGCAATCGGGGATCCCGAGGCGCAGCCAGCAAGCCCGCGTCGGTTCCCCGCCGTGCTCCGGCTCCTGCCATGGGCGGTGCTGCTGGGGATTGTCGTGTTCGCGCTGCTCCTCACAGGCGACAACCGCAGGTCCGCTGTGCTCGGCATCGTACAGGGCCTGGGGGAGTTCCTGCCTATCTCCTCCTCGGCACACCTGATCGTCGTTCCGTGGCTGTTCGGGTGGGTTGCTCCGGGCTCCTTCCTCAACTCCCAGACCTATGATGTCGCACTGCACATGGGCACTCTGCTGGCGCTCCTCGGCTTCTTTTGGCGCGACTGGGTGAATCTCCTGCTCAATGCCCACCGCCCGCGCACGGAGCAGGGTCGGCTTCTCCGGCTCCTCGTCGTCGCGTCCGTGCCTGGCGCCGCAATCGGCTTCGTGCTCGACCGACTTGCTGAGGACTACTTCCGGGATAAGTACCTGGTCATCGCCGCGGCACTAGTGGTGATGGGCATCGTGCTCTACCTCGTGGACCGCCGTGCGCAGAGCAACGACGACATCGGCCAGATATCGTGGGGAAAAGCCCTTCTGATCGGTTTCGCCCAGTGTCTCGCATTCGTGCCAGGTGTGTCGCGCTCCGGATCAACAATGACCATGGGGCGGGCCCTCGGCCTGAGCCGCGAAACGGCAGCCCGCTTCGCCTTCCTGATGGCGACACCGATAACCGCGGGCGCCGGCTTGCTCAAGCTCGGTGACCTCGACACCGCGGCGCTCGGCTATGCGTCGTTCTGGATCGGGATCGGCATCTCCTTCGTCGTGGGCGTGCTCGCTATCGGCTTCCTGCTTTCCTACCTTAAGCGCAACAGCTTCCTGCCGTTCGTCCTCTATCGGATTGCCCTTGCGGTAGTCATCGTCACCGTATATGCGGCGAGGCAGTAGCAAAGTGACCATGCAACACGTTCCACCGAACGATGCTGCATGGTAGTCCAATAGGCGCAGCAAGGAACGGGATACCGACATTGGATTCTCAGGAGGGACGGCCCCAAGTGGTGCAGGATGTCGAGGCGCCGCTGACCATAGCGACGGACGCCGAGGCACGGCTCGACGAACAAGTAGGGCTCGTCCCCTCGCGCATTTCCATTCTCACCCTCGGCTTCGCGCTCGCGTTGCTGGCGCTTGCCGTGTTCGGCTGGCTCGCCGAGAATGTGTACGACGAAGAGGCAACGATCCTTGACGACAGCCTGGGACCGTACCTGCACGTTCTCTCCGCACCCGCCCTGGACACTGCCATGCGCGTTGCCAGCCTTGTCGGGTCGATTGTGGTGATCGGCCCGCTCTTCGTCCTGGTGGCGGTCTGGCTGCTCAGGCTCGGTCGGGCGCGCGAGGCACTCTTCCTTGCCGTGGCGCTGGTTGGTGGCGTCGTACTGAACCAGACGATGAAAGTGATCTTCCACCGGCCCCGGCCTATCCTGTCATGGGCCGAAGCGATCCCCGAATATAGCTTCCCAAGCGGACACGCCATGAACTCATTCATTTTCTACGCGTCGCTGGCAGTAGTTGCGTGGATGGTGCTGGGTCGGAGACGAGGCATCGCGGCGTTCTGTGCTGCGTTCGTCATCGTGTTCGCGGTCGGCGTGAGCCGCATTTACCTGGGGCACCACTACTTTAGCGACGTGCTCGGGGGCTACAGTGCCGGACTCTTGTGGCTGCTGATTGCCGTGACTGCCGTGCTGGGCAGACGAAGGGCACCCTAAGCCCCGTCGAAGGCCTAATGGCCAACCGGCACTACCCTGCGAGCGAACGAGATGGAGGAACAGCGCGCGTGGGAGACGTACAGGCGCTCACCGGAACAAGCGGGGGATACGCTCCCGCCACGGGCCGGGAAGCAGCATCTCCATAACGTCATCCACGGTGACAATGCCCAGGATCTGCCCCTCCTCCACAACCGGCAGAGCAAGCAGGTTGTACTCGCTCACCACCCGTGCCACCTCCTCCGCAGGAGTGTTGGGTGTCGCGGCGTGGAACGAGGTCATCATCACCTCCTCCATCCGCCGCTCCAACCCACCGAGGATCATGTCCCGCAGGGACGCGATGCCTAACAGCAGCGGGGTATCGTAGTCCAGCGAGTCGACAACGTAAACGTAGTAGATGATCTCCGGCTCGAACGGCAGGCGGCGCGTGTGGTCAATCGCCTCGCTCACGCTCATATCAGGAGTGACGCTCACGAACTCGGGCGTCATCAGCCCACCAGCGGTGTCCTCGGCGTATGCCAGTAGGTCCTCGACATCACCCGAAGCCTCTTCCTCCATACGGTCGAGGAGATCCCGGGCCTTCGCGTCGTCGAGGTCTGCGAGCAGATCCGCGGCATCGTCCGGGGCCATCTGCTCGATAATCTCCGCCGCCCGCTGGACGTCCATCCCCGCAACGAGATCGGCCTGACGCTCGGGCGTCATCTCCTCCATCGCCTCCGCGGCGGTTTCGATCGGCAGGGACTCGACGATCTCGGCACCGTGTCGGAATGGCACCGCGTCAACAAGGTGCGCGATGTCAGCCGGGTGCAGGCGAGCGAGGCGCTCGTGGGTCGCCTTCGGGTGACCAGCCGGTACCTCGCTCGTGAAGTACTCGACATCCGCCCAGTCGAGCATTTCGCGCGGCTGATTAGTCCGCGCCGGACGTCGAAGCCCCAGGCGGCGAGCCAGCGGCTGCGGACTGACGTCAACGGCGGTCACGCGCCAGCCGGCTGACGTGCCAGTCAGTTGCAGATCGTTGACTCGAATGATGCGCTTACCATCCAGGTCGATGAGCTGGTGGTCAAGCACATTGCGCGAGAGGAGCACTTCCTCGCCGGTGCGGGCGAACGGCTCGAGCTTCTCGCGAGTGGTCGTCAGTCGTGGACCGTGCTCGGTTATCTCCGCGATCTGCGCGGCGGAAACAAGCGATTCGCGCCGCCCCTGCCGCACGACAAGGCCAGTAACAACCGGGAACCGCTCACCGTGCATGGTGACCACGACATCCCGAACACTCCCGATCCGTTCTCGATCACTGTCCAGAACGGGTCTGCCGAGGAGTTGAGACAGTAAAAGCATGCGTTCCTCCGCTGTCGCGCGCACCCTATTTTACCCCTCTGGTTCGAGCGGACGCCATAGCAGCGACTGCGATAGATTATGTCACGCAGCCCGAACCGTGCAGGGCATTGATGTGTGCAGTATATGCCCCATCCTTAGGCAGAAGCCCGATGCAGCGTGACCGCCTCCGCAAACGCGGCAAGCGATTCGGGCGTGTCGGGCGCGAGTCCACAAATGAGATGGCCCACCCCAAGCTGTTTGTAGGCGTCGAGCGCGGCCGCGATCTCGGAAGGTGATCCGGACAGATGGCGGGGTGCCTCGGTATCCCCAGCCGGCGTGCCATCCTCGTAGGAGACGTTGACCCCCACGGTCACTTCCAGCGTGTTGGGGTCGCGGTTAACCTCCGCGCAGGCCACCTCCAGCTTTGCCCTTCGCTCCGCGAGCGGCTCCGGCGGACCGAGCCACGCGGTGTTCCAGCTATCGGCATACTGTGCGGTGAGGCGAAGCATCCGCGGTCCGGACGATGCGACCATGATGGGCAGGCCGCGCGGACGGGCCCCGCGGGGGCGCAGATCGCAGTTCGGCGCGGAGTAGTACGTTCCCTGAAGATCGACACTCCCCTCGCGGAGCAACGGCGTGATGATTCCGAGCGCCTCCTCGAAGCGCGCGGCCTTGTGATCGAACGGAACACCGAAGGCGTCGAACTCAGGCTGATGCCAGCCCGCACCCAGCCCCAGGATGAGCCGCCCCCCGCTTACTTCGTCGAGGGTATCGGCCATCTTGGCGAGAATGGCGGGGTTGCGGAACGGTACGCACAGCACAACGGTGCCGATCTCAACTCGCTCCGTTGCCTCGGCGAGCGCGGACAGACCGTCCATATCTCCCAGATGCCGACGCTAGGCTGATCGGGGAACCGGAACAGGAGGTGGTCGTAGAGCCAGATCGAGTCCAACCCGGCCGCCTCTGCCTGGAGTGCACTCTCGCGGATCGTCGCGTACGACGGCATCCCGCCCACCTCCGGGTCCTCAGCGAATGGCAGGACAACCCCAATCTTCATGGTCCCTCCGAGTCTTGATAGGGCGAAACCTTGGACCGGCACGTCCCGGGCTCTCATCGCTGACCGGCGTGGTGGGCGTTCGCCATCAACCCTGCCCCACGAACAATCAACGCGCATGATACTGCGATCTGATCTGCGGGTACAAGCGCTGGCCTACGCGGTCGCCAATCGATATGCTATGCCGACCAGTGCACCGCCGAGGATGAGCCACGCTGAGTTGACCCGATACCGCAGGAGCGCGGCGGCGGAAAGGCCCGCAAGGAGGGCGGTGATCCAGTCCACCACCGCTGACCGGGCGAGCTGCAGAGTCACTCCGGCCATCAGTCCGACGGCCGCGACATTCACGCCATCCAGAAACGCGGACATCCACGGCGACGAGCGCAGGCGTGGGATAAGCGGGCCAAGCAAAGCGACATAGGCGAAGGCAGGAAGGAAGATACCGACCGTCGCGAGCACCGCGCCGGGTACCCCCGCAATGACGTACCCGACGAACGTTGCCGTCGTGAAGACCGGGCCGGGGGTGAGTTGTCCTACGGCAACGGCGTCAAGGAGCTGCACATCCGTGAGCCAGCCGAGACGCTCCACCAGGTCGTTCCGCAGGAAGGCGAGTAGCACATAGCCGCTACCGTACAGCAGCGCGCCAATCTTCAGGAACGTGAGGAAGAGCGTTGGGAGTGACACCGGGACAGCAGCGGCAGCGACAGGTAAGAGCCAGCCGGGCAGGAAAACCAGCGACGAGGCAGGACTGCGGGTGGATGCCTGACCGGCATTTCGGATTCCCGCGACTAGGATTCCCGTGCCAAAGAGCAGCAGAAGCTCGTTCACACCAAGCAGGAACAGCGCGAGCGTGGCAATGGTAAGCGCCGCCAGCAGGCGACTCTGCATGGCAGTACGCGCGAGTCCCCAAAGCGCCTGGCCGACGATGGCAATGATGACCGGCTTGAAGCCGAACAGGAGCCACTCCGCCTGCGGCCGAGAGCCATATTTAACATACGCCCATGCGAGTACGAGCACGATGAGCGCTGCGGGGAGGATGAAGAGACTACCCGCCACGATGAGGCCACGCCACCCGGCCCGCTCGCGGCCGACGTGCATCACCATCTCGGTGGAGTTGGGACCGGGTATGAGATTCGTGGCGCCCAGTAGGTCGAGGAACTTCTGCTCGGATAACCAGCTATGGCGCGAGACGACCTCCTGTCGAAGCATCGCGATATGTGCCGCTGGTCCGCCGAAGGCGGTCAGACCGAGTCGAAGAGCCAGCCATGCCAACTCTCCGAGATTTCCTCGCTTTTCGTGCGGTGCTATGGCAGCCTCACCAGCCCTACCGTCTCCCTTGATGAAAGTCGGCCAATTAAGGGACGGCTATTGGACTGATGGTTGTGTTCCGGCCGCACGATTATCCGCTGCGGTCGACGGGGACGAGTTACTCAGTTGCCGACGACCACTTTCCAGGAGAGCGACTCCGCCTAGCGCGATGACGACTCCCGTGAGCAGCGATGCCAGCCACGCGGGCATACGGGTGGAAAGGGCGCGAACGATACCCTGGACGATGTAGATCGTGCCGTATGCCGCGATGGTCCCTCCGGCGAGCATCATCGCGGTGGAACGAGCCATAGGCGTAATACGCTCGACGGTCTCCTCGCGCAGGTTCTCGCCGATCTGATTCATCTCCTGTTGCGCCGCGACACTGAATGCCCGCCGGAACATATCTGCACTACCCTTAGCGACCCCACCAAGCCGGCTAGAAGGGGTCTCATTCGGCGTTCCGCTCTGATTCGTGGTTTCCATGCTGGTTCACCTTTCACTTGACCTAGTGGTTGCACGAGCCGTGCCACCTCGGCGCTCATTGTCACTTACTTCCGGACGGACGCTGCTGCACATTCCTCGTGTGAATGATGCCTATCTCCCGCAACAGGCAACAATAGTGCCTCACGCAGATCTACCGCATAGGCACGCACCAGGGCACTCAATCATCTCGGACGCGGCCCATCATAAGCGTGTCGACGAAGACGCCGCCGCGAAACATGGAGGAGCGTTTGATGCCTTCACGCTTGAACCCGAGGCTCTCGTAAAGCTGGATCGCCGCCTCGTTATCGGTGACAACCTCCAACTCCAGGCGCTTGAGGCCCAGGTAGTTGTCCGCGACATCAAGTAGCGCCTGCATCAGTGCGCGGCCGATGCCCTGTCCCGTCCACAGGTCGTGTACCGAGAGCCCCACATCGCCCACGCGCGAGCGCCGTCGATTGCCGACGTGCATCCCAGCCGCACCGACGATCTCACCGTGGAGCTCCGCCACAAAGGCGTGGAAAGTCGTGTCGGAGAGGGAGTCTCCATCTGGCGCCGGACCTGTTCGAACGTCATCGAGGGGATCTGCATGGTGCCCCACATAACCCCCGGCAGGGTACGCAGCTGATGGAGACGGTGGGCATCGTCGAGCCTGGGCGGACGGATGACGAGATCAGCGGGTGGCTTGGACATCGGCGGTCCTCCTCAAACTGGGCACCTCTTGCCCTGCGCGCGATCGTCGGAACTGGAGCGGTGACGCCGAACCTGCCTCCTACCCGGTCGTGGCGGAGCTGGGCCGGTCCGGCATCGCCGGCATGCCGCGTATCACCTCTTCCAGGACGTCGAGCGTGCGGTCGTTCTCCGCTTCCGTGTTGTAGAAATACGGCGAAAGGCGCAGGAGTCCGTGGCGGTAGTCCGCTATCACCCCCTGCTCCGAGAGACCGGCCACGGCGGCAGCGGCGTCCGGTACATCGACCATCGTGATGGCCGCATGCTGCTCGGGATCATTGGGGACACGGAGTTGCAGACCGCGCGCCCGTGCCTTGGCCACGAGGTCGCGGGTGAGGTGGTCGGTCCGCTCGCGAATGCGCAGCACGCCCACCTCTTCGACAATCGAGAGACCGCCGAGCGCGGTGTATGCGGTCGGGATCGATGGGGTGCCGTACTCGAAGCGCACGGCGTCGTCACGCAGTTGCAGCTCCGTGTTCTGAAACGAGAACTGCGCGTCGGCGGCGAACCAGCCCGTGACGGTCGGCTCCAGTGACCCGATCAGGTCCGGGCGCACCCACAGGAACGCCATCCCTTGTCCCCCGAGCAGCCACTTCAAGGATCCGCCGACGTAGAAATCCGCTTCAAGGGCATGAACGTCCAGCGGAACCTGACCCGCCGACTGGTAGCCATCCACGAGGCAGAGCGCGCCGCTCCGGTGCGCCATCTCCGCAATCGCTGCCACGTCCTGAATCTGACCGCTGGTGTACAGGACATGCGATGTGGCGACGAGCGCGGTGCGATCATCGATTGCCTCTGCCCAGCGTTCAAGCGGGATGTGTATCCGCCCCTCGCTTGGGACGGTGACGACCTCGACGCCGAGTCGCCGCTTCGCGAGCCATTGGTGCGCGATCGTCGGGAAATCGACGTCCGCGACCACGACCTTTCGCCGTTCGGTGTGGTCAAGGCACGAGGCCACCATTGTCAGCGCAGTCGAGACGTTGGGCTGGAGTGCAATCTCCCCCTCGCGTGCACCGATGACCCGCCCGTACGCTGAACGAAGGTCCCCAAGGCGCGAGATCCAGCGGCTATACCACGCCGCCGCACCATACTCGTTCCACTCCTCCTGAAAATCGGCCAGGCCCTGCATCGAGCGTCGGGAGAGAGCACCGAGTGAGCACGAGTTCAGGTATGTCTTGCGTTCCAGGATCGGGAACTGGTCGCGGTACGCCAGCAGATCTTCGTGCACGCCGGGGATGGTCGTCGTCACAATGCGTCTCCTTGGTGGTACACGGCATCCGCGCGGAAGAGAAACTCCCGTACCGCGGCATTGAACGCGGCCGGATTGTCCAGGTTCGAGATATGCCCGGCGTTTGGGATGACGATGCAGCGCGAGCCATGTATGCCGGAGTGCAGCTCCTCAGAGAGCTTACGCGGCGTGATGGTATCATGCTCACCCCACAATATGAGCACCGGTACCGTGATGCGTCCGAGCAGCGAGCGATAGTCCGGGCTCCAGGTTGCGGCAGAACTCTCCGCGTATACGCGTTTGTCCTTGTTCGCCATCTGCTCGATCGCGGCCGCAAGCTTCTCGGGATTGGGATAGGGCCGGAGGCACGCGGGAATGCGCGCCTCGGCGATCTCTCGCATCGACATGAGCTGCAAGTCACGCTCACGCTGTTTCATGCCTTCCTCCCAGCCAGGAAAGGCGGCGAAGGTGTCGGCAAGTGTGAGGGAGAGCACGCGTTCGGGGTACAGACTATACGTCTCCAGCGCGATGACCCCGCCCATCGAGAGGCCAACCAGGTGCGCGTGCGGGATATCCAAGGCGTTGAGCAGGCCCTCAACATCCGCGGCGAACGCTGCGCGATCTACCGGCGCTACGGGGATCTGAGACGCGCCGTGGCCCCGAATATCCAGCGCGATGGCTCGGTGATCATCACCGAGGTCCGCGAGCTGTTCGTGCCACACAGTTCGGTCAGAACCGACGCCGTGTAGAAACACCACAGCGGAGCCGCCCGCGCCAACCGAATCGTATGCGATACGTAACTGGTTCACTTTCACAACGGGCACGGTCGTTTCCTTCCTCCACGCTGATGTCCACGATGGATTGTAGCCGAGGCCGTGAAGTCGATACAGTGCGCTGCTGCCCTAGCCAGGCTTATGTCCTGCCTGCTGATGTTCAGAGAGATCCAATCAGATCACAAGCGTAAACCATATCGGGGCCGTGTCAGAGACAGTACTTTGTCAGTCCCGTCCGCTTATGCTAGCGAAACGCGCCGCTGCCGGATATCGTAGGGAAGCCCGGCAAGGCTGAGGTTTGCCTCGCTCGCCCCTTGAATCACTGCGGAGACGGCGTGTAGCTCCGCCGCGCTGTCAGTCGGGAACCATGGCCTGCCTTCGCGCACCACAATGAACAGCCCGCACTCATCGCCCACCGGCGAGAATGTATTGGAAGCCTCGCCGTATCGCGCGAGGTCGAACGCTTCGATCAGCCTGCGGACAAGCTCGGGGACATCGGGTGCCGGCAACCCGATCTCGCTGACGCACATTAGGTGCTGTGCGCCGAATGGACCGGGCAGCTCATCGGACAGGGTATGGCGGGCTATGAGTTCGCCGATGTTGCCGGCGGGATCACGGAAGTAGATATTATCGGCATTCCAGTTCTCGGAATGAAACTGATCCTCGCCCGCCTGATCGAGCAATGGCACGCGCGACGAGAGCCAGGCTTTCGCCTCCGATATCGTGCGGGGCGGGATGTTGAAGGCGAAGTGATATGTCGGATCGCCTACGGCCGCGGAGCGTGCGAACGTCATTTGCGTCATGCCCACGCCGAATGTTGCGGACTGTGGGGACTCGGCGAGGAGCGGTAACCCGATGATGTCCGCGTAGAAAGCTCTCAACTCATCGAGATGGCGGGTGCGCAGCGAGAGAGCGGCTATTCTCATGATCGTTTTCTTCCCTCGTGTTCGTGAGTCGCGGATGTTGCGCGCCGCAAGGGGTGCAGTAAACTCGCCTATTGAGACGGCACGTCATTGCGTCATTGCCCGTAGCTATATGTGCACTTCGATCAAACAGTAGGATCGTCGAGGCATGGTATATGCCCGTGCCTACCGGCGCGACACCCAGTTGCTTCCAGCCTCATAGAAACGCCACGGCAGGTCCACGCCACGGGTGATACCGATCCG
Source organism: Thermobaculum sp. (assembly GCA_016782125.1). Taxonomy (GTDB): domain Bacteria; phylum Chloroflexota; class Chloroflexia; order Thermobaculales; family Thermobaculaceae; genus JACDAU01. Next base: position 7,442 of record JADDPA010000147.1, on the reverse strand, counting down.
GGTGGTGCTTACAATCTCGTGCACGGGGTCGCCGGGCAGCACGAGGAGGTCGGGGCCTTGGAGCGCCGCCCCGTTGAGCGCCGCGCCGATCCCGAGTGCCTGGCAGAGTTTCCCCGGCCCGGAGCACAACAGCCGGACCTTGTCCACCCCTCGGCGCCGACGCATGAGATCAACGCCGTCCAGCGGCTCCAGCGCTCGCACCAGCACCGCAGCGGCCTGCCCTTCCGGTTCCGTGACGAGGTTCACCATGTAATGCATCCCATACGTGAAGTACACGTACGCCCTGCCCGGCGGCCCCCACATCGGCGCGTTGCGATTGGTGCGCCTGCGATACGCATGCGATGCGGGGTCAATCAGGGGGACGTATCCTTCCGTCTCCACGATCCGGCCGGCCGCCCGTCCTTCGGGGCTTTCGCGCACCAGCACGCAGCCCAGCAGCTCGCGCGCTACATCCAGCGTCGCGCGGTCGTAAAACTCGGGGGCAGTGGCTCCTTCATGTCCACCCTATCGCTGCTCCGAGGACTGAGCCACACGGGGCCGGAGCAAGGCGTAGAGACTGACGACAGCCCACACTCCCTCGAGAGCGATGAAACCGTACTGGCTCTCCACAATGGCGACGTATGCCAGGAGCGCACTTCCCACAAGGTTGAGCGCGTTGTACGCCGTGCTGCCCGGCCGCATCCGTCCCAGTTGCGGGGCGACGTATGCTGCGAGAATCAATGCCGCACCGAGTAGGGAGATGATCTGTATCAGGCTCACCGGTAGCTACGCTCCGACCTGTTGTGGCAGGTGCTGCCGAACGAAACGACCCACAACTCCGGAGAACTCGTCGGGCTCGGTCATCAGCCAGTCGTGACTGGCGTTCGATACATACAACTCCGACCGAGGGATCAACCGTTGGAGCCTTAAGGCGCAATCGAGAGGCATGGTCCAATCTCGCCTGCCCCATGCGAGGAGCGTCGGTGCCGCTATCTGTGGTGCGTATGGGAGGAGGTTCGCGGTGATCGCCGCCTTGAGTTGATGTTTGAAGGTCCGGCGGTGGTACGTGAGGTTGTAGACCACGTGTTTCCACGCAACGAGGTTCAGCTTCATTTCCAGCCAGGCATCCAATGTCCGACCGCCAAGCACACCGATCGGCGACGCAGAGGCGCGGGCTCCAACGGTGTCGACGAGCACCAAAGTGTCGATGCGCTCAGGATACTTGGCTGCGGTCACCAGAGCGACCCCACCGCCGTTGGAGTGGCCCACGATGGTGGCGCGTTCGAGTTTGAGAGCGTCCAGAAAGCTTGGGGTCCACTCGGCATACTGCTCAAAGCTCCATGGGTCCGGAAGCCCGCCGCTAAGGCCGGACCCGGGAAGATCCGGCACGATCGTGCGAAACTGCGAGCGTAGCCGTTGGATAAGCCCACGATACGTCTGGGCAAGGATGAACACTCCGGGCAGCAGCACGAGCGGTGGGCCATCGCCAGCCTCCACATAGTGCGTTCGGATCGTTCCCGTGCGGACGTATCGGTCTTGTAAGTTCTTCATGGCCGCCATGGTAGCAGGAGCCACACCCGCGCCGCTCGGACCGTGCAACCCGATGCCTGCACGATGTGTTTAAGGACGCAGAGGCGAGTCGGAAATCCGGCGCCTCAACAAGGCACCGCGGAGGGCTTCATGGAAATCGTTGGGTTACTGATCGTTCTGGTAGCATTCGACATGGCCGCCTGGCGCTGGGGCGTCGATAGCTCAGACGGATTTGAGAGTCGGGAGTGGGAGCGGCGACACCACTGGTCGCGGGCTGGTGGCGAATGAGCGCGGAGCGACGCGTGATCGAACAATTCGATGAGACTACGGCAGACCTCCCGCGTGCGCTCGCGCTCGATCTCGACGCACACTTCGAGCGCCTGGTGCGATGCTACCAGGACCGGATTTACGCCTTTTGCCTGCGATACACCGGGAGTCCGGAAGATGCGGAGGAGATCGCCCAGGATGCTTTTGTCTCCGCGTATCGCGCGCTCCGTGCCTACCCGACTGATCGGATACGAGCGCTGGCGCTTCGGCCCTGGCTCTATCAGATCGCGCTGAACGGCTGCCGCAACCGCGCCCGAGGGAAGCACGTACGACTCGTTCAGATGCAGGGGGACGAGGACGGACATTCGGAGATCGAGCCCGAGGCGGATGAGCGCGAGCGGCCCGACATGGTGCTCGAGCGCTACGAGGGGACCCGGGAGATGGGTGTCCTGGTGGCGACACTACCGGAACGATATAGGGCGGCGATCGTCCTTCGCCACATCGACGGGATGGGGTACGCCGAGGTCGCGGCGGTGCTGGGCGAGCCAGTTGGGACGGTGAAGTCGAATGTCCATCGCGGTGTGCAGATGTTGCGCGAGGCGATGGACAGAACAGCGAACGAGGGGAGCATACAAGGATGAGCGAGGGTTATCGAGCCCCAACTGCTGGGACACAGCGCGTTCTGGACGGGCTACACAGCCGAGGGAATGTGCGGGCCCCGTCCTCATTCTTGCCGGGCGTGCTTGCGCGCGTCGGGCTGCAGGATGCTTACTGGCAGCAGGGCACTCCTATCGGGCCGGTGTACGTCGCGTATGGTGAGGGCGGTGTGTCGGCGGTTCGGCAAACGTCATCCCCCGCACATTTCGAAGAATGGTATCGCGCCCGATTTGGTCGCCCGGTTACCCAGGTCGCGCGTCCGCCCCGTCCGCTTGCCGATGTAGTCGAGCAGCGCTTGGGTTCGGATGCACAGGGGGAGATCGAGATCGACCTGCGCGGCGTAACGGCGTTCCAGCGGGCGGTGCTCCAGAAGACGATGGAGATCCCACGCGGCGAGGTCCGACCGTACGGGTGGATTGCTCGCGAGATCGGCAGGCCGGGCGCGGTGCGAGCGGTCGGCACGGCGCTGAATCACAACCCCGTGCCGCTGCTCATCCCGTGTCACCGGGTCGTGCAGACAAATGGGCGTGTAGGTGAGTACGCGTTCGGCAGTGCGGCGAAACGGGCGGTGTTGGAGGCGGAGGGCGCCTCGCCGGATCTCCTGGAGAACCTTGCCAGGCGGGGTGTGCGATACCTGGGCGATACGGAGGACCACACGTTCTGCCTGCCGACGTGCGCGGGGATGCACCGGCGACTGGCCGAGCCGCGCTTCGTGACGTTCCGTACACCGCAACAGGCAGTCTCAGCTGGGTACCGAGCGTGCGACGTATGCCGCCCCGCGCTGGCGAGTTAGAAGCTGTGGGAGAAGAGGATTCCGTAGTCCGGGCCACGGATCCGTCACGGCATCTGGGATGGCACACACCACGGTTCAAGTGGATCGCGGGTGACCAGACGGGTCACGGTGGGTGCAGTGCGCGCGTCAGCGGGCGGTGGCGCGGGCGGGGGTGGCTGCGGCTTCCGATCTCCGCTCCTCGAACTGTTGCTCCCCGCTGGGCAGTCGGAGCGACAGGGCAAGCGCGAGCAGCAGCGGCACGGTGAAGACGAGAAAGGCGTCGCTGTACGGGATCGCGTCGCGGCCGTACAGGGGGTTAATGGCGCTCGTCGCCGACGCGCGCAGTGTCAGGATCGCCGTGAGCATCGCGGTGCCGAAACCACCACCCAGGAAGAACGCCATGCTGTTCATACTCAGCCCGGAAGACTGGCGGTCCCGACCGGCGACAAGGGACACCATCGTCGCAATCGGCGAGTTCATTAGGGCGAAGCCCACACCCTGTACCCCGGCGAGCAGGCTCACGAACCAAACCGCATTGCCGACCCCGATGGACGAGAAGGCGACCTGCGCCACGAGGATCACGACAAGCCCGACCCGCAAGGGCAACCGCCCCCCAATGCGGTCAACGAGACGCCCTGCCACCGGTCCCAACGTTGCCACGGCGAGCGCGTTCGGCAGCAACACAAACCCGATCTGCACTTCTGCAAGATTATAGTCGCGATTGAGGAGCAGAGGCAGCGAGACGAATGTCGCGACGTTCGCGGTCATCGCACAAAAGCTCACAATGACGAGCGCGATGAACTGGCTGTTTTGCAACAACTCACGCGGCACGAATGGACTCGTGGTAAGCCGCTGACGAAGCACCAGCAATACAAACGAGACCAGGGAAACCGTCGCCGCGCCGAGCACGACGGGCGCGGTAATGTCTCCACGCGCGCCCTCTGTCGATGCCAGCAGCGCGCCGCCGACGCCGAGTCCAAGGAGGACTCCGCCGAGCAGATCGATGCCCTCGCCGGGCCTGCGCTCGCTGGGCGGCAGTACGCGCATCGCTATCGGTACGATCAGTCCCGAGAGTGCGCTGAGCAGGAACATCGCGTGCCAGTTCAGCAGGCCGGTGATCGTGCCGCCGACGATCGGACCCACCGCAGCGCCGGAGCCGACCGTTGCGCTCACGTACCCGAGTGCGGTGCCCCGCCGCTCGGGCGGGTACACACCGCTGATAATCGCCATGCCCAGGCCGGCGATGGATGCGGCACCACATGCTTGTGCGATCCTGCCGGCGAGCAAAAAGGAATAGCTCGGCGCGATTGCGCAGGCAAGCGAGCTAAAGGAATAGATACAAAGCCCGATCACAAAGAGCCTGCGAGCGCCAAACCGGTCCGCGAGCCGGCCATAGAAGGGCACGGCCACACCGAACACCAGCAGGTAACCGGTGGCAATCCACCCGAGTCGCGCGGGCTCGATGCCGAAATCGCGCCCGATTGCAGGCAGCGCGATATTGACCATCGTGCCGTTCAGCACGTTGAAGAAGAGTGCCATGCACACGACCAGCAATGTGAGTTGTTGCTGACTGCGCCGGTGTACCAGGTTTATGAGCCTCGCCGTCACTGTCCCTCGCCTTGTCGCGATAGTACGAGCACGTCCTGCACCACGGCTCCTGCCACCCACCATGTATAACAGATTGGGACGTTCGGAGCCCCTCACCAGAGCTATTGAGTGTGGATCGAGCAGTGCGGTACAGTAATAAGCAATCCGGCTGAACTGCAGGGTATCTGTCATTCCGAGCCTTCGAGGAATCCGTTGTTCGGGCTACGGATCCCTCACTCCGTTCGGGATGACATGCGATAGTCTTCAACCAGATTGCGTATAACGCACACCTATGGATGAGGGAGAGGTCGCATGGTACTCGCGCGCACGCAGTCACAGCAGGAGATCGTGGAGACGGCTCGTTCGCTCGCGCCGGCGTTCGCGGAGCGTGCGGTGGAGCACGACCGCGAGAACTCCTTCCCGTATGTGAACTACGATGACCTCCGGCGAGTCGGCTATCAGGCGCTGACGGTTCCCCGTGAGTTTGGCGGCAGGGAAGCGGGGTTGCTCGACACGTGCCTCGGCCAGGAGGAACTCGGTGCCGGCGATGGGGCAACTGCGCTCGGCATCGGCATGCACCTCGGGCTTTTCGGCAGGCTTTCGGAGGATCGGGCATGGCCGTCCGGGATGTGGGATCGGGTATGTCGGGATGTCGTGCTGCGGGGGGCGCTCGTGAACGCCGCAGCGACAGAACCGGAGATGGGCTCACCCAGCCACGGGGGAATGCCCACCACCACGGCCCACCGCATCGACGGGGGATGGGAGATCTCCGGACGAAAGACGTTCACAACACTCGCGCCGGTGCTGGATTACTTCGTCGTGCTCGCAGCCGTCGGGGAGAGTGAGCGCGGGAACTTCCTTGTCGAGCGTGCCACGCCAGGACTCTCGGTCGTGGAGACGTGGGACGTGCTCGGTATGCGCGCAACGGGTTCGCACGACCTTGTGTTGGAAAGCGTCATCGTACCCGAGGAGGCCCGCATCGTGCCACCGTCGGATCGACCGCCCGGCGATGGGGGGAGCGGCAGAGCGTGGGCGGCGCTCTTGCTCTCCGCCGCATACCTCGGAGTGGCTCGTGCTGCACGCGATTTCACCGCGAAGTACGCGCAGGAACGGGTGCCCACTGGCCTCGGCAAGCCGATCGCGGAGCTGGAGGGAGTGCAGGAGAACCTGGGGCGGATGGAGATCGCAATGCGCGGTGCGCGTCCACTGCTGCTGGGTACCGCGGCGGCGTGGGACCGCGATCCCACGGGCAGGGCACGACTGACCCCGGACATCGCGGCAGCCAAGTACCTCGCCACGAATGCGGCGATCCAGGTGACGGACATCGCGATGCGCACCGTCGGCGGTCCGGCCCTGTCGCGCAGGCTGCCCCTGGAGCGCCTGTTCCGTGACGCACGTGCCGGATTGTACAACCCGCCGCAGGACCCGGCGACACTGAAGCTGCTTGGTCGATGGGTACTGGGCGAGGAGCAACCACTGACGTAAGCCGATACCCGCGCGGCGTCGGCAAGCAGTGGCTTACTCCGAAACTCTCGGCACAAAGACAGCACTGCGCGATTACCATTGCACGTGCAGCCATAAGTGATGTCCAGACTGGGGTACAACTGAGGATCAAAAATCAGGAGAGCCTGCTCGATATCGAGCAGGCTCTCTTTGTACACCCTATATGAGCGGCCCCAGCTGAAAACCCTGAACGCCCAATGGCCAATTCACTCCCATTTTCATTGGAGGGACGATCCAGCCTGTCCGTCGAACCATAGTACGAATGGGCTATTGGAGGCCAGCGGGGCGGGGAGTAAACTTCTATGTGGCAATACAGTTGACTATCGCCCATACCACTCGATCGACGGTGGACGGGAGAGCGACAGGAGAAGTAGTTTGATGCGATTCAGGAAATACAGCAAGATTGGCCTGCTGATCTTGCTCGCTCTCACCGCAAGCTTTTATGGTACGCGTGCCGGGAGCGCCCCGACCGTCGCTATTCACGAGGGCGAGCAGGGACCGGAACTCCGCGTTAGCGTGCCCACGGCGGAAGTCGCAGAGGCGTCCGGAAGCGATGGCGTCAGTTCCAAGGCCCCGCGTGGAAAGGCCACTTTTCCCACCAACGCTCGGGCCGCCGCAGCCGAGTCAGACCAGATCATCGTCAGGTACGAGGAGCGCACGGGCCAGGCGGAGCGGGCCAGCATCCGCCGTCAAGAGAAAATGGAGAAAGTGCGCGATCTCGGCCTCATCCGCGCAGAGGTGGCCAAGGTCAGCGGGCGCTCAGTCGCCGACGCGGTACGTTCCATGAATCGGCGCCCCGATGTAGCGTATGCGGAGCCGGACCACACTCGCCGGCCGAGCGGATACTCCAATGAGGCCGAATTCGGCCAGTTGTGGGGCCTGCACAACACGGGGCAGACCGTGCAGAATTACCCCGGCGTCAGCGACGTCGATACCAACGCGCTCCAGTCCTCGGTCTTGAGGCTTGGCTCTCCCACTACGGTGGTGGCTGTCATCGATGACGGAGTTGATTTTTCGCACCCTGACCTGTCCGCGCGGTGCTGGACCAACCCCGGCGAATCCGGTACCGATAGCGGTGGACGCAACAAGGCAAGCAACGGACGCGACGACGATGGCAATGGCTATGTCGATGACATCAACGGTTGGG
>JADDPA010000041.1 GCA_016782125.1 Thermobaculum sp. | reverse complement strand
GGCGGCGGGCGACCTGGCCCAAGGTCCCGTCCAACGAGGATGCGATCGGCGACTTGCGCAATCTGGTCGCTACGGACCCGGCCATAGTCGAGAGGCTCACCGACCTGAAAACGCAGATGCAGGAGGCCGTCACCGACGTCCGCAGAGTAGTGTACGCACTTCGCCCGCCCGCACTCGATGAACTCGGTCTGGTCCAGGCTCTGAGGGTGCACTCAGCGCGCCTGAGCCACGATGGGCTGCAGATCCAGGTAGAGTCACCCGAAGGGCTGCCACCGCTGTCGGCAGCTGTGGAGGTGGCTGTGTACCGGATCGCGCTCGAGTCGCTCACTAACGTGGCGAATCATTCACGGGCACGTAGCTGCACCGTCCGGCTCTCATTAGTCAGCCGGACACCCGGTGCGGACGACCAACGAGGCCCCAACTGGTTGCAGTTGGAGGTAATAGACGACGGTTGCGGGATGAGTCCGGACTCTCGTGCTGGAACGGGTCTGGTGTCGATGCGGGAGCGTGCGACTGAATTGGGTGGTAGCTTCACTATTCAGTCAGAGCCTGGTGGAGGAACCAGGGTCTGCGCACGCTTGCCCGTGGGAGATTCAAATGGCTGAGCAGGTGCCGGGAACGCAGACTATCCGCGTTCTAATCGTGGATGACCACACGCTCTTCCGCCGGGGAATCCGGGCGCTTCTCGCATCGGTTCCCGACATCGAGCTGGTGGGGGAGGCGGCAGGTGGCGAGGAGGCAGTCATCCTCGCAGCGGAGGTTCGGCCCGACGTTGTCCTTATGGACGTCAAGATGCCGGGTACGAACGGCATCGAGGCGACGCGGCGGATACTGCGCGGCGACCCGTCTGCAAGGATCGTGGTGCTGATCATGCTCGAGGACGATGACTCCGTGTTCGCTGCGCTGCGCGCCGGAGCGCGCGGCTACGTGGTGAAAGGCGCGGACGAGTCGGAGATGCTCAGGGTCGTCCGCGCGGTGGCGAACGGAGAGGCGCTATTCGGGCCGGAGATTGCGGAGCGGCTGATTGGCTTCTTCTCCAAAGCCGAACCAGGCGCTGGATCCCGCGCTTTCCCCGATCTCACCGACCGTGAGCGCGAGATCCTTAGCTTGATCGCGCGCGGACTGAGTAATGCTGAGATCGCCAGTCGAACCTTCCTGAGCCCTAAGACGGTGCGCAACCACATCTCCAGCATCTTCGACAAGTTGCAGGTCGCGGACCGTGCCCAGGCAATCGTGCGCGCGCGCGAGGCCGGTATGGGGTACTAGACGCGAATGGGGTAGTAGCGCAACACCGCGCGGTTCAACGGCCGTCTCCGAGCCCAAGTTGGCGCCAACCTCTTGACTGAACGTTCAACTAGGTGTATTCTACGCTTAGTTGAACGTTCAGTCAAGGAGTATCCCGATGCCTGAGGAGAGTGACCGTCGAATGCAGATACTCGATGCAGCGCTCGAAGAGTTCTCCGCGAAGGGATTTCGCGGCGCCACCATCAACAGTATTGCAAGGGCGGCGCGTCTGCAGTCCCAGGCTCTTATCTACTGGTACTTTCCGAACAAGGAAGCCCTGTTTCAAGCCGTTCTCGGGCAGTATGCGCCCATACTCCAGGCGATACGGGACCCCAATGGGCTAATGGATCGCCCGCCTGAGGAGGTTCTCCCACAGCTTGCTACGGCATACCTGAGCTTCGCCGACCAGCCCATAGGGATTCGGCTCGCCAAGCTGGTGATCGGTGAGTCGCTCAGGCGTCCGGAGATGGCTGAAGTGTTCGCCCGCCGGGGACCCTCGGTGGTGTTGTCATTCCTGAAAAGATATCTGAGTCATCAGGTCGACCTCGGCCGCCTGAGACCTCACGACGTCCGGGCCAGTGCGCGGGCGTATATAGGGATGCTCATGCCGCAAATGATGGCCACGGTGTTCCTGCCCGTCTTGAAGAACGATGGGCTCTCGGACGAGGAGCACATCGGTACAGTCACCGATATTTTTCTGCGAGGTCTCGCTCCAGAATCTTAGGAGGCTCCATGAGCGCAATAGAGGTGCAGAATCTTAGAAAGAATTACGGTGGCTTTGAGGCGTTGAGGGGCGTCGATCTCGAGGTCCGCACCGGCTCTCTCTTCGGGTTACTAGGCCCGAACGGTGCGGGGAAGAGCACGCTCATCAAAGCGCTCGTAGGTGCACTCCGCCCGTCCAGCGGAGAGCTGCGTGTGCTCGGACTGGACCCGCTGCGGGAACCGGCAAGGCTGCGAGCACAGATAGGGTACATGCCCCAGTCGCCCGCGCTGTATGAGGACCTGTCCGCCAGGGAAAACGTCCTCTTCTTCGCGAGCGCTCACGGCTCGCCCGATGCGGGCAAACGTGTCGAGGAGGTGCTTGCCTTCGCGGATCTGGCAGAGCGCGCGGACGATCCGGTCCACACCTTTTCCGGTGGTATGAAGAGGCGCGTGTCGCTCGCCTGCGCGCTCGTTCACCAGCCCCGTGTGCTTTTCCTCGATGAGCCGACGGCCGCGGTGGATCCTCATCTCCGTGGCCGCTTCTGGCGCACCTTCCGCGACCTGGCGGCAACCGGCGTGACGCTTTTCATAAGCACCCACCTGATGGATGAGGCGCTCCTGTGCGACGAGGTCGCGATCTTACGGCAGGGAAGCATCCTCGCTACCGATACTCCCCAAGGCCTGCTACAGCGAGGAAGATCAAAGCTTACGGTGCGCTGCGGTTTAGCGGAGCGCGAGCACTTGATCGAGTCCCGTCCCGAAGACCTGGCGGAGGCGCTCCGCGGGTATGGCCTCTATCCAGAAGTGAGCGCGGTGGCAGTACGTGCGGACACACTGGAGACTGTGGTGTTGGGACTTATCGGAGAGGAGGCAGCGCCATGAGACGCACCACGATTGTGGCGCGGCGAGTTGTAAGGCAGCTACGCCGAGACCGGCGACTTCTGGGTCTCTCGGTGGTTGCTCCACTCGTGATCGTCTACTTCTTGAAGTTGTTCTTCGACACATTCCCTCCTGATTTTCCCAAGGCGCGATATGTTGTGCCGGTCGCTGCGTTCCTCGTTCACTTCCTTTCCTTCCTCCTGTGCGCGATCGTGCTCGTGCAAGAGCGCACCGCAGGCACTCTGGAGCGCATGTTCATAAATGGCTACAGGCGCACGGCGATCATCGGCGGCTACCTGCTCGGATACCTCGGCCTGGCAACACTGCAGGCTGTAGTCGCGCTCGCGGAGGTGCTGTTACTGTTCGATCTGGACTACGATGCGGCGACGCTCGGGATGCTCTTTCTAGTGGTGTGACTGCTTGCCATAGCGTCAGTAATGCTGGGCATCTTCGTGTCGACATTCGCTCGGCATGAGGGCCAGGTCTTCCCGTTCATTCCTATGATTACCCTACCGTCTGTCTTTCTCTCCGGACTGCTCGTCAACACGGACCTGCTTCCGGAATGGGCGCGCTGGCTGGGCCATGCTTTTCCGTTGTACTATGCGAACGACGTCATTCAAAAAGTGATCCAGCCTGCCGGCGTGCAGAGCGAGTCGTGGCCGAGCCTCGCGGTCCTCGCGGCCTACAGCGTTGTGTTGCTAGGGCTCGCGTCACGCACGCTGCCCGAAGTTGAATAGATATCTCGATTGGGCGACCTCACAACATCAAGTGGATCCGTGCTATATTGCGGTCGTTCAGTTCGCGCGCGCGGCATGAACCACAGACGCCGCGGATCAGGGGCACCGTGCTATGGGATACCAGGCGAAGTGGCGCGAGTCATGGGAGGACGCGGGATGCCGTCCCTGTGGGCTAGGCCGCGTGCTCTCCGGCGTTCCGTCGCGGCGTAGCCACCGCGCTACTGTGAGCACCCCCCTTCTCCTGACCTTCGAACCTCTGCTTCGCATCGCGGGAGAGGAGCAAGCCCTGTGTCATATGCCGTGCGCACTTCACGACATGCCCGGAAAGGTGCCTCCAGGGACGCTCCTCATCCTGCCGAAATGAAAAGGGTGAGAAATTGCCTGAATGTGTGAAGGTGCTGGTAGCCCCACTCGTGGGGCGCTACATTGATCGGTGGAGGTCGCAGCCACGCCTCCGTGCGTGTGCACCATTAGCGGGCGGACATAGGCAAAGTTGCGTCCTGCGACACTAGCGAGACCGAGGCGCTATGCAGAAGGGGGGTGGAAGACGTGGGGAAGGACTACAAGCTGTGCGGTCCGCCTACAATCAGCTCTGAAGGTTTTCGGGTGGTCCTCGATCGGTGTGGGGCGCCGAGAGAGGTCCGTACGGCGGCGGAGCGCCTGTACGCCGACCTACTCGAGGCCGGGATAGATCCGAACATCGCGCTTGGATTTGCAAGACACGAGCACGGGCTGCGCTGGGAGGGGATGGCTGGCCACACAAAGAGCTGGGGGAATCTCCGGCCCAGACCCGACTGGCCTGGGCCCGTGTACGACCGTGTTCTGGGCCGTTTTGCCAGCCTCCGGGCAGCAATGGCCGCGGGGGCTGCGGACCGCTTCTGCTCATACGATACCTATCGCGACGGCCTGCTCGACTTCGCTAAGAGAATGCGCGAGTACCACCACCAGCGGCGACTCCCGACGGTGAGCAAGGCCATCCCGGTATACGCGCCGGCTAGTGAGAACGACGTCGACACATACGTACGCAAGCTGAATGGTTATTGTACAGCGTGGGAGGAGGAGTTTCCGATGGCATATACGGATGAGAGTGACAAGCTATACGTAGGCAAGGAGTTCACTCCCGAGGAGTTCACTCAGTGGTTTGCCGCCCAGAACCTGGGAGCCAAGCCCTTCAATGCCGTTGGCATCCACCACACGTTCAGACCGGACGCCAGCCAGTGGACCGGCCCACAGCGCCTCAAGGCAGTCTTTGACGACTACTATCACAACCGGGGATGGAGGCCGTGGGGCGTCGGCCCGCACCTCTGGCTGTATGACGGTACCGGTAGCTATAAGCCGAGTCAGCCGCTCGTATACGTCGGTACCCACCCGCGCCACGACGGATACGGCATCGTTGGACGAAACACTCGCTGGCTGCACATCGAGGCCATTGGTTACTACGATTACCAGGAGATGTCAGCCGCGATGGTGGGACTCTACCGCGATGTGATACAGACCGTATGTGGCAACCGGATTCCGATACGAAACTGTGCTCCGGGCCGGGATAACCCTAGTCAGCCCCTTGGACTGTTGTTTCACCGTGACGCCCCGGGCGCCGGCAAGACGTGTCCGGGTCTCACCGTCACCTCCGACTGGTTCTTCCCCGCGATGCAGAAAAAGAGGGATCCAGTGGTGCCAGTGCGAAACGGCAAATTGTTCGTCAAGTGTGGTCGCGCCGAGGGCGTTCCCCGGCTTGCGGCTAAGCCGGCGCGGCTGATGCCAGACTCCAACGTGAGAAAGGCGCCGAGCACGGCCGGGGTGGTGGTCTTCAACGGAGCATCCGACGATGTGAGGGTACTGGGGCTCGAGGATGGTCAGGCTGTCGGGGGCAACAACGTTTGGTATCTGGTGAAGGTAGGCTACAAGTCTAGCGGCGTACCGGATGAGATCGGGTATGCTCACTCGTCCGTGCTTCGCACCCGCAACGTCAAACCGTTCCATGACTCCGGATACGCTTCAAAGGTTCCCAGGCTTTGCGCCAGCCCTGCGCGACTGCTGCATGCCGACTCGGTGCGGCGAGGAGCGAGTACCCACAGCGCCGTGCTTCGAGAGGGCCCGGAGGAAGATGTGCGGGTGATAGGCTGGCAGCTGGGGGAGTCCGTGGGAGGCAGCAAGGTCTGGTACCTCTCGCGGCTGGGATATCAGACTGCGGGCACGGTGGACGAGATAGGGTTCACCCACTCGAGCATCGTGTACGAGCGAGAGGTGGGCCAAAGGTAGCGGCATGTAAGGATAGCCGGTAGGTCTACTCGGATACCCTCACACGCCCAAAGGCACCTCAGCGCTCTCGCACTGCTGTCACGCCGGCGGCTGCGAGAGTGGCCCATGCTATCTCGGGACGGAAGATGTCGCTGTGCGCTCCCGAAGGCGGGCGTCCTTCGGTGATAACCTCATTGCCGTCTAAGTTGACTATCGTGCCGGGCGCGAAGGGGTAGTCGGTTCCGACAACGCCAAAAAACGCTTCCGTGGCGCCTACTGCCTGCGCGCCGCCGTACCCCATAGCGCCCCAGCGGTAGAAGCGGTCTTCCGCGGCAGCGGCATCCTGTCCCGCAGCGATTGAGGCGAGCGGATAGAACCGGCCAACAGCCGAGTCGTGCGTAGAATGTGTGACTACCAGTGGGCCGTCCACCTTCGCTTCATGCCCCGCGAGACCGCCGGCTCGATTCGGGTCGTGTGGAAGCGAGTCCGCGAATGCAAAATGGGAGAACGCGCCCTGAAGCAGTACCACGGACTTGATCGGCGAAGCCGTTCCGGTTTCCGACAGGCCGGCGAGGGCATACGATACGAGGCGGGCGCCGAAGCTGTGGCCGACGAGGTGTATGCGAAGCTCTGGCTGAGACTCGTGAAGACGCCGGACGACGGGCGCCAGTCCCTCCTGTCCCACAATTCCTGCCCGCTTCTTCATCTGCCAGTAAGTGGCCTGCCGCAAGGCGTTCTTCGCGCCTTCCCAGAGCCTGGACAACCCGTCGCCGAATCCGGCGATACCGCCCTCGTCGTGTGGTCTGGGCGATATAGCAGCGAACCGCTCGAATACCAGCCGTGGGTCGTCCTCCAGAAGCGCCACCTCGCCCTGGTCCTCCTCAGCATCCCCGGCGTCGCTGGCGTCCGTCAGCGGGCGCATCAGTTCCTGGAAGCGGGCGAGAGCCTGAGGATCCTCCGGCCGCTCCTCAAGCAGCCGGGCCAGCTCGTCCAGCGCGGCTTGTTGTTCCGGCGAGCCGTATACCGCTTTGAGCTCCTGAATAAGGTCGGCATCTGTATGCGGACGGCTGAAGCTTGCGGTGCCCCCCATGTCATCCCCTGGAACGTCCTCGTCCGCCCAACGCATGGACAGCCAGACGACCCGGCCACTCCAATGCGAACTTGCTCAGACGCCGCCGTGAGCGGGGAATCAAGCACGGAGCGCATCTGGCCGAGAAAACGCTCGTACATGCCGCGCGCGAACTCCCGGTCGTTGTTCCAGCCGTGAGAGATGATGAAAAGGTCAGTAAGCCGTTGCGTCGGTAGGTCGCCTACTAATGCGTCCACCTCCCCCGCGTTTACCAGCCGTCCGGACTCGTCGAAGCGCAACTCCCAGAAGGGGAACCCTGCCATCTCATCTGCCATCCGTCAAGACCTCCCGCTCAGCAGCGACTATATGGACTGGATGGCGCGCATGAGATCCACTAGGCCATGCCCTTGAAAGTACCTCTCTCGTCCAAGTGATGTTGCGCTCTGAAGAAAGATGCGCTTCACCTGCTCTGGCCTGCCGATGAATTCCCGACGGATAGAGAGAAAGGCGGCTATCGCTCCCGAAACGTGTGGCGCCGCCATGCTGGTTCCGCTGTCGTCGATGTAGTACGGCAGCCCGGATGGGGGGTTCGGTCCGTGCATCTTCTCGAGTGCCTTTCCCGCGGCGCAGGACGTGATCCGTTCGCCCGGCGCTACCAGGTCGGGCTTGAGACGACCGTCACCGGTCGGCCCCTTCGAGGAGAAATACGATACCCCGTACGTGTAAGGCGAGTCGCGGTGTGTGGATCCAACCGTAATTGCGAGCTCTGCGTTTCCGGGATCGTTGATAGTCAGCGCCATTCCAGTGCTTGTTTGACGTTCGTCTGCGTTCAGAGAACCGTATCCCGTGTTGCCGGCAGCGGCTACCACGACCACCCCAGACCTGACCAGTCGGTCCACCTCCACACATAACGGGCTCTGCCCGGCCGCGTACCACTTGGCATCGAACTCGTAGCCGAGGCTCAGGTTGACCCCATGGATGCGAAGTATCTTGTCCGCGTTGATCTGGCGCCGGACGTACTCGAGCGCCATCATTACATTGCTGGTCCTGCTGCGGCCGCTTTGATCGAAGACCTTCAGGCTGACCAGCTTGCATTGTGGAGCAACCCCAGCTAGCCGCGCACCATCCGCGAGTGGCCTATCCTGAAGCCGCTCCACGTCATACTCGTCTTTGATGTGGGCGGTTATCCTCAGGTTCTCCGGCACCTGCGGCGGCAAGCCACCGGCGATGATTCCCCCGACGTGCGTTCCGTGGCCGATGCTGTCCGTCAGGGGCGCGTCGCCACCACCGAAGTCCTTGTGCAGCTGGGCAACGTCTCCGCCGAGCGAGTCGTACGTCCTAAAATGAGGGTGCAAGGGGTCGATGCCGGTGTCCACGACGGCCCAGCTTATGCCTCTGCCAGTGGCCGCGAACGACCGCTGTGCTGCGTCCGCCTTCACGGTTGTCACGGAGGCATCTATGAGGGGCCGAACTTCGAAGTCGGGCCAGATCCTGTAGATGGCACGCTGTCTGACACTCGTGTTTGCCTGGTCTCGGCCAACCAGGACTCGCA
Source organism: Thermobaculum sp. (assembly GCA_016782125.1). GTDB lineage: Bacteria > Chloroflexota > Chloroflexia > Thermobaculales > Thermobaculaceae > JACDAU01. The sequence continues at coordinate 1,537 of JADDPA010000041.1, read as the reverse complement.
CCTCAGTCATGGACAGCTCGCAGCTCACGTAGGTATTGGCTACGACCTGCGGCTCGCGTCGCCCCACGCCACCGGTAACCACCACCTCCTCGTACAGGTCGAAGAAGCGCTGTTTGGCCGCCGGAAGCCCCTCCGCGTGCCCCAGGTTTAGCTCCACGATGAGCGGGTCGAGATCATCGTCGTTCGTGGACAGGCCGAGATGGCCTCGCTGGACGGGATCCTTGAGGGGGGCAACGACAGGGCCGGGTTGCAGCAGGGGCTGGCGGGGTGTGGGCAGACCTCGATCAGCCCCCTGACCATCCGACGGGGGGACTTCCTGGTCGGACATCGCGGTGCTCCAGTAGATGCGCGGGTTGGCCCGGGCAGCCCCGACGAAACGTCCGGGGTAGACACTCAGGGTAGCGCAAGGATACAACCGACCCTGCACTCCGTCAAGACATCTGCGCAGTCTGCTGGGAACCGCCGGCAACGAACTTCATCGGCTGTTGGGCGATGGTTGATTTTTCTCCGGCGCCTGATATACTGGGCGCACAACAGATACAGGCGATGAGCAGGACGAGTACATCTCCAGCGCAGCCGACAGAGAGGCGGGGCCGCCGACTGAGAGCCCCCGGCAAGGCGAGGGATGGAAAACCACCTGCGAGCCGGCTCCCCAAAGCCCGCGTGAGTATGGAGTCCCGGTGGCCACCGTTACAGGCATCTAACGAGGTGAGGCTCTAGCCTCACGAACTCGGGTGGAACCACGGAAGTTTGCCTTTCGTCCCGGACATTGACCGGACGAGAGGCATTTTGTTTTTAGGGGAGCGGAGCTATGAGCACACAGAGCAAGCCGAGCGCGGAGCAGATGGCGTACCACGGTGGGGAGATGGAGCAGGACTCGCCGCTCGACACGATGCGTCACTCGGCGGCGCACATCATGGCCGCCGCGGTACTGGAGATGTTCCCGGACGCGCGGTTCGCAATAGGGCCTGCGATCGAGAACGGATACTACTACGACTTCGAGCTGCCCCGCTCGCTAACGCCCGACGACTTTCCGGAGATCGAGGAGCGTATGGCCAGGCTCCGCAAGGCGGACAACCCCTTTGAGCGCGCCGAGCTGTCTCGCTCTGAGGCTCTGGAGGCGTTCGGCGATCAGCCGTACAAGGTCGAGATCATCAACGACCTGCCCGAGGATGCGACAATCTCCGTGTACAAGCAGGCCCACTTCACGGACCTCTGCCGCGGGCCGCACGTGCCGTCCGCCGGACAGGTGGGACCATTCAAGCTGCTGAGTGTTGCGGCTGCGTACTGGCGTGGGGACGAGAAGCGCCCACAGCTCCAGCGACTGTACGGCACGGCGTGGGCTACTCAGCAGGAGCTCGACGACTATCTGTGGCGGCTTGAGGAGGCGAAGAAGCGCGATCATCGGAGGATCGGCAAGGACCTCGACCTCTTCATGGTCAGTGAGCAGATAGGCGGTGGGCTCGTTACGTGGCTGCCGAAGGGGGCGACAATCCGGCGCGAGCTGGAGAACTTCATTATCAAGGCGGAAGAGCGA
>JADDPA010000052.1 GCA_016782125.1 Thermobaculum sp. | reverse complement strand
TATATGGCAATGATCCTCGCGCTATCGGCGCTTGCTTTTGGGAGCCCATCGGCCCAAGCAGGGGACTACGAATGTCGAGGCGGGCTCGGTGCCGTCACGATTGTCGGCAACCTCATAGTGTCCGACGACTCAACCTGTGACCTGGAGGGCACGTACGTTCAGGGCACCAGCGTCGTCAAGTCCCGCGCGACGCTCCAGGCCACTGGGGTCACGGCCACCGGCGGTCTGCAGAGTCAGGGCTCCAGGAACGTGATAGTGAGGGATTCTACCCTTGGCAACAGCTTCTCGGTCGTCAGGAGCGAGCGGGGCGGAACTGTTGAGCTGACCAACTCAAGCGTGACGGGTGACGTCCAGCTCGAAGACAACAGAGGGTATGTAGCCATCAACGGCAACGAGATCTCTGGCAGCGTACAGGCGAATAAGAACGTCGGAGGCATTGAGATTACGGGCAACCGTATCGGGAACGGACTGCAGTGCCAGGACAATTACCCGCCGCCCACTGGAGGTGGCAACATCGCCAAGCAGAAGCAGGGGCAGTGCCAGTTCCTCTAGCCCGGATTATTCATGAGCACTCGTTGCTTAGCAGTTGGAGCGGGCGAAAGTCCAGTTCCTGCCTCACGAAAGAGGCTATATCAGCGCTGGTACGGCAGGAAAGTGCGAAATCGGCTTCTCCTAGCATTTACTTGGCTTTGGGCGATCCCATGAATAATCCGGGCTAGCATAAGCTCGACGCGCCGCCAATGTTCAGCCGGTGACTGGAGCGTTCCAGTCACCGGCTGAAGCCGTATGGACGAGATTATCAATGTCGATTCATCAAGTAACTCCCCCGTCATTTGATCGGGGACAAGGCTTACGACTCCGACGGGCTCGAACGTGAGCTCCAAGAGCAAGGTATCAAGATGATAGCATCGAATCGCCGTGGCAGGCATAACGCTCAGGACGGCAGGCAGTTGAGGAGGTACAAGCGCAGATGGAAAGCCGAGCAGCTCTTCCTCTGGTTGGGCACCTATCGTCGCGTGGTCGTCCGCTATGAGCGTCACGCCGACAACTTCCTCGGCTTCGTCCATCTCGGCTGTATCCTCATCCTCCTCAGATATTTATGAGATGAGTTCTAGTGTGGGGCTCTGGAGTTCATGCCCGCAGCGTCCTTCTGGTGTTATCGGCTGCTACCCTGTGCCATGAGAGAGTTTCTCTCCGAACGAGGCATACTATACGTACCGCGCGACGTTGTGCACGACCCGGAGGCGCTCGCCGAGTTCCTCGCGCTGGGCGCACCCCTGCCCCTGGTGGTCGCATATAACGGGCGGTGGGTCGCGGGCTATGACCCGGAGCGGCTGGACGACCTGCTGGGGGGCGTAGCCAGTTGAGCCGGCACTCACCCGGTTCCTGCTGCGCGGTCCCGGTTGCACAGTCGGTCCAGCAGCGTGCCGGTCTGCTCCCACCCGTAGGCGATCTCGCCGATGCGCACGCCGTCGATCTCGAACCCCTGCGCGGCTATGGCCACGCCGGCGAGTTTCTCGTAGAACGCGCGGGCGCGGTGATTCTCGATCAGCGCCCACAAGAGCATCGAGGAATATCCTGTGCGCTCGAACGCGGTGACGAGCGTTTCCATCAGCCGCGTGCCCACCCCGCGGCCCTGGTGCTCGGCGCGGATGTACAAAGCGTACAATTCAGCGGCGTATCGCTCGGGGCCGTTCCACCGCGGCCCTCCGGCAACAAAGCCCACCGCCTGGCCCACCCCGTCCTCCGCAACGTACACGAACGTCGCGGGATCACCGGCGATCCGCGACCAGTCCTCGGCGTGGGCGGCGTACGACATCCGTTCGAGGTAGCGGTCGGGCACCATGCTGCGGTACGTCGTGCGCCATGTGTCCACCTTGACCTGCGCGATCGCATCTGCGTCTCCGGACGCGGCGCGTAGGACCTGCACCACGGCGGTTTCCCGCGTCTCGGACACTGTTTACCCTTTCAAGGTGTCCCTTGGTCGTGACGAAGGCCCCGGAGCCCGGATATGCCCACGGCTGTTCGCGACCGGATTATACGCAATCGCTCGAGCCGTGGTGCAGGTCATCCCGAACACATTGGAGGATCCGTAGCCCGTTCCACGGATACCTCACTGTGTTCGGGATGACAGATGGCCCGACGTTCAGCCGGAGTCCGTATTACTCGATCGTTCTGCGACCATATCGGCGGGTGATGCCGAAGGTCGCGGGTAGCGGAAGGTAAAGCTCCCCGTCGCCCGGGTGGATGTCGCGGAGTTCGCCGGGCGGTTGCGTAGGCTGGGGCGACTTGCCGGCCCGGTCATCGAGGACATCATCTGGGAGGTATTCGGTGGGACGAAGGGTAGGGCCGCAATGCCGTGAATCCGCGGGTGCCGTGGCAGCTAGGGCTTTGCGCCATGCGGGTTTCCGAGCATTGAGTGGCATACTGTGTCTCCATGATCCGCGCGTCGAGATAAGCCCGCTAGACATCGACACGATCATCGCGCATAATCATATCCGGCACGGACGAAGGATCTTCGGAGCGTCTTGGTCTGTTTATACCCGGCAACTTCTGGATACTCACCTGGTTCGCAGTGCCCTTAACATTGCCTTAAGCACCCTTAATATCCGTTTAACGTCGACCTGCTATCCTGTCTCGCGTTGCGTGATGTGGCCCTAGGCGATAGGGGCATAGATTGCTCCCCGCGCGAACGACCGGTGAGTGAGTAGCGATGCCAGAACGCATTCGTTCTCGTCCGAACTAAAGGAGCATTTTGAGCGTCACAGCGAAGCGCACTGCGAGAAACGGCAAGGCCGGCATCGGCGGGAAGGGCCGCCTGCACCGCGACCACCTGATCTTTCTCGCTTTCGTCGCGCCGAACTTCCTGCTTCTAGGGTTGTTCACGTACTGGCCGATGGTATATCAGTCGTATCTGAGCCTCACCCGATGGGACCTGATCTCGCCGACCAAGCAGTTTGTCGGGCTGGAGAACTACGTCGTGCTGTTCGGCGGCCAGGAGTTTCAGCGGGTGCTGTTCAATACGTTCTACTTCACGGGCACCGTGCTGCTGGGCAGCATCGTGCTCGGCCTCGGCCTGGCGGTCCTGCTGAACCAGAGGCTGCGAGGCAGGAACATCGTGCGCTCGGTGGTGTTCGCTCCCGTGATCCTCAGCGGCGCGGCGATCGGCCTGGTATGGGCATACATCTTTGACCCAACCTACGGGCTCATGCGCGTTCTGCTTGGCGCCATTGGACTGTCGTCCCCCTCGTGGCTCACGGATACCAAGTGGGCGATGCCCGCCATCATCATTGTGTATCTATGGAAGAACCTCGGGTACAGTGCGATTGTGTATCTCGCCGGCCTCCAGAATATCCCGCAGGACCTCTACGAGGCGGCGCGTGTGGATGGTGCGACGCCGTGGCAGTCCTTCCGCAACGTCACACTGCCGCAGCTCTCCCCGACGACGTTCTTTATCGTCGTCACGACCATCCTCGGGTCCTTCCAGGCGTTCGATATCATCGCGGTTATGACGAAGGGCGGGCCGGTCAACGCCACGACGACGATGGTGTGGTACCTGTACGAGGAGGGATTTGTGGCCTTCCGGGCGGGCAGGGCTGCTGCTGCCGCGATGATTTTGTTCGTGCTGATGCTCGCGGTGACGCTGGTACAGGTCCGCTACCTGCAGCGCCGGGTGCATTACAGTTGAGGGCTACCGAGTGGATATAACAGCTGACGAGGCGAGAGGCCGTTCGCGCGGCGTCCAGGAGACGCAGAGTCGCTGGGCCGGTCTGGGATCGGTGATGCAGTACGTGCTGCTCCTGCTGACGGCGCTCGTGTTTATCGTGCCCTTGTTCTGGATGGCGACAGCATCCCTCAAGGGCCTGCAGGAGATATATACCTTCCCGCCGGTGTGGGTCCCAACGCAGCCGAAGTGGGAGAATTACCCGAAGGCGTGGAACGCGGCGCCGTTCACCCGCTTCTACATCAACACGCTGATAACCACCTTCTTCGGGGTGGGGTTGGAGATCGTCAACGCCGCGCTGACGGCGTATGCCCTGGTGTTCCTGCGCTTCCCCGGCAAGAACCTGATCTTCATCGTGCTGCTCGCGGCGCTGATGATCCCGGTGCAGGTCACGATCCTGCCCAACTACCTGACGATAGCGGCGCTCGGCTGGCTGAACACGTACCAGGGCATCATCCTGCCAGGGGCGTCGGTCGCGTTCACGGCGTTCTTGCTGCGGCAGCACTTCCTGACGCTGCCGACGGCGTTGCTCGAGGCAGCCCGATTGGAGGGCGCCGGCCACCTGCAGCTGCTGTGGCGCATCGTGCTGCCGCTATCCAGGCCGGTGCTCGTCACCGGTATTCTGATCTCGGTCGTGGCGAAGTGGAACGACTTCCTGTGGCCGCTCATCGTGACCAACCGGTTGAACATGCGCGTCCTCCCAATCGGGCTGTCGTACCTGTTCGACCGCGAAGGAAATAATCAGTGGGGCATCATCATGGCCGCGACCATCTTCGTCGTGATGCCTATAGTCATCTTGTTCATCTGGGCGCAGCGGCATATCATCTCGGGCCTGATCGCGGGGGCAACTAAGGGCTAGTCGAAACCAGCAGAACGCATCAACAGGAAAGGGACATCATCTTGGACAGGCGTACATTCCTCATCCGGTCCGGTGGCGCAGTAGGCTCGCTCATCCTCATAGGATGTGGCAACAACTCGGGCAGCGTACAGCAGCCGGCGGCCACTGGCGAGGCGGCAAAGGCGGCCGAGGGCAAGACGCGGGTCGTGTTCTGGTCCTCCTGGAGCGCGACGAGTGGCGAGGCGCTGCAGAAGCTCGCCGACGAGTTCAACGCTTCTCAGAAAGAGATTTTCGTGGACAACCAGTACCAGGGCACGTACGAGGAGACGGCCCAGAAGCTGGCCACCGCGCTTGCGGCGCGTCAGGTTCCCGACATGGCGAGCCTCTCCGAGGTGACGTGGAACAAGTTCTTCCTCAACAACTCGCTCCAGGACATAACGGGGTACTTCGCGGAAGCGAAGCTCGACCCGAAGGACTATGTGGAGTCGCTGATCGGCGAGGGGACGAAGGACGGCAAGATCTGGTGGGTCCCGTTCGCGCGCAGCACACCGCTCTTCTACTACAACCGCGACATGTTCAAGAAGGCCGGCCTGCCGGACCGCGGCCCCAAGACGTGGGACGAGCTGCGCGAGTGGGGCAAGGATCTCATGGGTAAGGGCGGCGCGAAGAAGGTGTTCGCGTACACGAACGCGAAGAACTACAACGCGTGGCACTTCCAGGCGAACGCGTGGCAGTGGGGCGGAGCATACTCCGACGAGGACTTCAACATCCTCATTGACGAGGGCGGGGCGCTCGAGGCCGGCGAGTGGCTCCGCAAGTTCGTGCACCAGGACAAGATGGGCTACATGGCCGAGGACCAGTCCATAGACTTCGGCAACGGGTTGGCCGCGACCACGCAGCAGAGCACCGGCTCGCTTGGTGGTATCGTTGAGACGGCGAAGTTCGAGGTCGGCACGGCGATGCTGCCGGAGCAGGAGAAGTTCGGGTGCCCGACCGGCGGCGCGGGCCTCGGTATCCTCGCCAGCGCGCCCGACGAGCGCAAGCGGGCGGCCTTCGAGTTCATCCGCTTCCTCGCAAAGCCCGAGAACGCGGCGTCCTGGGCCAAGACCACCGGGTACATGCCCGTCACGAAGTCGGCGCGCGAGTCCAAGGAGATGCAGGCCTACTTCAAGGAGAACCCCAACTACAAGGTCGCGGTGGAGCAGCTGCCCAAGACCCAGCCGCAGGACACCGCCAGGCTGCTCATCCCCAACGGTGACCAGACGATCGGCACGGGACTCGAGCGCATCCTCGTGAACAACACCCCCGCGAAGGAGGCCTTCGCGAACGTGGCCAAGCAGCTCGAGGACGACGCGAAGGAAATAAAGGAGAGCGCCTAGCTCGTCCTCCAATAAGCAAACGACCCGCGCCGAGCGGGCTGAGGGGCACGGTACGTCCGACCCTCAGCCCGCTCGGTGTTCCCGTGGCGGCGCAAGTGAGGGATCCGCCCACACGACATGACGGCGTAGGAGGCGCGAGCGTACATCCGCGCTCTGCGGCGGCTCATCGCGCGGGACTTCATCGTGACGCTCGAATAGCGCAGTTTCGATGTGGTAGTTCGACAACATCGCCGTGTCGGGCCGGCCTGCCGCGACGTCTGCCGGAACGATACGTCCTACTCGTACGGCATAATAGGGACAGGCAGAAGCGTTGCAGGAGGACCGGTCGCTTGAACGAGCTAACCATATTAGGGAGAGACGTGCGCGCGCCCGGCAAGACGCTCGAAACCTTCCCCGCCCCGAGCACACTCGGTACATCTCCATGCAGTCGGACGAGGTGACGAGCCTGTGCCCCATCACCGGCCAGCCCGATTGGTATACGGTGCGCATCGAGTACGCGCCCGATGGGTTGTGCATCGAGTCCAAGAGCCTCAAGCTCTATTTGTGGAGCTTTCGCGATGAGGGCCACTTCTGCGAGAAGCTCGCGGATATCATCGCGCTGGATGTTCGGGAGCAGGTGCGCCCGCACTGGGTTGAAGTGACCCTCGTCCAGAAGCCGAGGGGCGGGATTACCATCGAGACTCGGTCGCGGATCGGCGAGCGGGAATAACCTACCTGCTCATGCGTGCAGCCCCGGCCTGCTCACGCGCCCGCGCCGCCACATGGTGATGAGCAGCACCGCGAGCAACGTCATCCACGCCTTGCCGACGATCTGTCCGGTCAGGAACTCCAGCGAGCCGAACGCCAACGTGAGAAAGATTAGCGAGTCGAGCACGAGCCCGACGACGTTGGAGGCGGCGATCGCCCCCAGCCAGTGGCGCTCGCGCAGCGGTGTGTATACCGCGAGATCCGCGAGCTCCGACACCAGGAACGCCACGCCACTGGCCAGCGCGAAATCGGGCGAGATCACGGCGGAGAGCCCCGCGCCTCCCACGATCGCAGCCACCACCCATGCCCGCCCCAGCCGCTCCTGAGTCAGATCGCGCAGGGTGAACGCGATGCCCGCGAGGTACACCCCGGCGGCGCCATCAGGCCGAACCCCACCGGCACCGCGCCGAAGCGCGATATCGCCCAATTAGCTGCGAAGATCGTCAGAATGTACGCAATCAGAAACGGCACGCCGAACCTTCCACTGCACGTCAAGGGTAGCAGTCGCCTGCCCACCCTGGGAAGAGCGCCCGCGTCACCGGCCGGGCGTACCAGCAATAGAATCTGAGATTACAAGCGTTCCGTAGAGTACATGGATTGCGTGATCCGTGTGCTATGCAGCCTGGCACCGATACGAATTAGGCAAGCATAGCGACGCACCCGTAAAGAAACGTTTCCGGAACGGTGTGGGTGGTACGATCCCTGCGTTATTGTGGTGTAGGCAAGGCGATTTTCGAAAGGTCCTTTGGGGTATGGAAACACGGCGAGTACTATTGGTTGATGACGATCCGGAAGCCGTGAAGTTTGCGGTGTCGCTGCTGCGCGATGAGCCGTACCGGCTGCTGTGGGCGACCACCGCGCGCGACGGGCTGCGGCTCGTGCGCCAACATACCCCTGACCTGATCATCCTCTCGTGGACGCTACCCGAGATGACGGGCGACCAGTTCGCCGAGATTCTCGATAACGATCCTGCGACGGCGAACATCCCGCTGGTGCTCTTCAGTCTGGAGCCGTGGGTCTTTGGCGAACATCACCGCACCCGAGCCGCGCAGGTGGTGAACAAGTCGACGATGGTAGAGGATCTCGCCCCTCGCGTGCGCGACGCGCTCGGCCTTGCGCCCGCCCCGAACACCTCGTCCGCGACCCTTTCCCAGATCCGTGATCGCTCCCAGTGGTGGGCTGGCGAGCAAGAAGATGACTGGCGGCTCGCGTATCGCCGCGAGATCCACGCCTCGTACCCCCTCGGGGCGTAGCTCCGCCAACAACCGACCCATCACGGACTTCTCCTCGCCAACAAACCAACTGCTCGCCAATCGTGCGTACCTCGCCGCTGATTCCTCGTCCCCACACGCCCCCGGTATCTCATCCACTGTGACCCTCTCGTTATCTCTCTACCTTTGACGTAAACGTTAAGTGTTGATACACTTGGTGGTGGAGGGGTTTGCCCATGACGAAGGTTGTCGAGCGCGCCGAGGCGGCGCCGGAGTACATCAGTATCGGAGAGGCGGCGGAGCGAAGTGGCCTCACGCAGCGTACCTTGCGCTACTACGAGGAGCTTGGTGTGCTCAAGCCCCCTGCGCGTGTTGCCCGTGGCCAGCGCTTGTACACCGCCGGGGACCTGCAACGCATTGCGCAGGTGCGGCGCATGAAGGACCTGCTCGGCTTCACGTTGGGCGAGATCAAGACGGTGGTCGAGGCCGAGGAGGCGAAGCAGCAACTGCGCACCGGCTACAAGCAGGAGCGCAGCATCAAGCGCAAGCTGAAGCAGATGCACGACGCCGCGGAGATCACGGAGCGTCAGCTCCGGTTGGTCGAGGACAAGATCGTGCAGATGCAGGCGATGAAGAAGGAGCTGGCACGGGACTTGACGGGCTTCAAAGAGCGGATAGCGCAGATGGAACAGGACGTACAGACCCAATGATAACGACACTGGGGTCACGACTTCGCGCGGTGCGAGCGGGCCGGACCGGCACTGAAGCCGCAGGGGCGCCGCGCGACGTCGCGGGCGGCATGTTCACCGCACTCCACAACCGGGACTATCGGATGTTCTTCGGTGGCGCGATGGTCACGAACATCGGCATGTGGATGCAGCAGGTCGCGCAGGGCTGGCTCGTCGTGTCCCTCACGGACTCCGAGTTCCTCGTCGGTCTGGTTGCATTCTGCGCGATGATCCCGACGCTCTTCCTCTCGCTCTTCGGCGGCGTGCTGGCGGATCGGCTCCCAAAGAAGCAGATCCTGCTTGCGTCGCAGGTAATCTCTGTCGGCCTCATCGGCTCGCTTGCGGTGCTGATTCACACCGGCAACATCGAGTTGTGGCACCTGATGCTTATCTCCGCGGGCAGCGGGACCGTGCTCGCGCTCACGGCGCCGTCCTTTCAGGCGATCGTTCCCGAGATCGTCGGCAGGCCGAACCTCATGAATGCCATTGCCCTGAACTCCGCGCAGTTCAACCTGACGCGCATTATCGGTCCCACCGTCGGCGGGCTGATGATCAAGTTCCTTGGTGTTGCGGCGGCGTACTACTTCAACGCGGCAAGCTACCTCGTGTTCTTCTTGGCCATGCTCTTCATCCGTCCCAAGCATGCGGCGGTGCGCAAGCAGAGCAGTCCGGAGGGGGTGGTGCGCAGTCTCGCGGTGGCCATCAGCTACGTCCGCGCCCATGCGGTGATCCGGCCGGTGTTGCTCCTCGCGATGGTTCAGACGATCTTCCTGTTTCCGTACGGCACGCTCCTGCCGGTGTTCGCCAAGAACGTCCTCGGGCTGGAGGCGAGTGGATTCAGTCTGTTGCTGGTTTCGGCCGGGGTCGGCGCGCTCGTCGCCTCGCTGATGCTTGCCCGGCGGCGCGATAGCGTGCAAACCGGCGTGCGCTGGATGCTGCGGGCGCAGGTTGGCTTCGCGCTCGCCGCGACCCTCTTCGCCAGCTCGCGATATCTGCCGCTCTCCATGTTGGCGCTTGTCTTCATCGGGTGGTCGCTCGTGACCTTCATGGCGACGGGCAACACCGTGGTGCAGGCGCTTGTCCCGGACGAGATCCGCGGGCGGGTGATGAGTGTGTGGATGCTCGTCGGCCTCGGCTTCATCCCACTCGGCAGCCTGCAGGCGGGCGCCGTGGCCTCGCTGGTCTCGCCCTCGTTCGCGCTGATCTATGGTGCGGCGGCAACGCTCATCCTCTCCGGCCTGGTCCTCAGCCGCAATGGTGCGCTGCTGGCGGCGGAGCGAGCGTCGTTCATCGTAGAGCCCGTGCCCACCGGCTAAGGCGGTCGGTCCCGATCCCCGCAATGGTCTGGACCTCGGTTCGATCAGGTGGGGCGAGCGCGGTGCAAAAGGCACATAGCCTCGGCGGCAATACCCTCCTCGCGGCCCCAGGGACCCAGGCGGTCGGTCGTTGTCGCCTTGACGCT
>JADDPA010000170.1 GCA_016782125.1 Thermobaculum sp. | reverse complement strand
TGCCACACGCCTCAGTCGTTTCTTCACTCGCTCTAAGCCAAGCAGGACCTCCAGCATCGTCGTCTTGCCGGAGCCTATGCGGCCGGTAACCACCACCGTGAAGGAACCGCGCGGCAGGCGCAGATCCATGTTCTCGATCCCGCGACCCCCGTCGTCATACCGATACGTGAGGCCCTTTGCATCGAGGCACTCCAAGGGCTGCGGGTTTTGTCTAATGGGCACGGGCGTTAGAGCTTGTGTGCCACGCAGATAGACCGGCCCGTGCGCGGCTATCGCGAGGCCGGGTGCGCCACCCATCAACGCGGTCATGCGAGCGATCGACACATTGGCCTGCTTGTAGCGTACATATGCTCGGCCGATCCACCGAGGAAAGCTGGTCACGCCGCTGAGATAGGTGGCGAAGAGTGCAAAGTCGCCCACCGTGAACCGCCCCGATTGCATCACCTGCGCCGCCAGCAAGAGCATGAGGCCCGTGGCCAGGTTAACGGTATTGAAGTTGATCGAGTCGAGCACTCGGGTGAGCAGGCTATCCCGCAGTGCGGCCTCCCGGCGCGCGTTGTTCAGCGTCTTGAAGCGAGCCATAACGTGCGGGGTCGCGGACGCCACTTTGACCGCCTGCACGGAGCCGAAGATCTCACCAATAAAGCCCGTCACCTGACCGGTCGCCGCGCGGCTTGCGGCACGCCGCTTCTGAATGCGCGTGCCCAGCAGGTTCGCCGCTCCCACCGCCGTGAGCACGGGCAGGAACACAACGGCGGTAAGCGCGGGATTAATGGAGATCATCACTCCGAGCGCCGCCAGTGCGAAGAGTCCCTGCCCCAGCGTGTCCAGAATGCTGTCGAGCGTCTCCAGCACCGCGTCCACATCGTCGCGGAAACGGCTGACCGCCTCGCCGGGTGAATCAGGCAGCCCCGGGACTGAGAGTAGATCGTGGAGCACGGCGTCCAGCAGGTTCTTGCGCATCAGGGCCTCGCCATGGAACCACCACACAAGGAACGCGTAGATTGCGGCGACAAAGCTGGCGACGTGCGCGGCGCCTATCCCGACCATGAAGGCGACGAGCGTCCATATCCCGAAGTCCGCCCGCGCCTCGTTCGTCAGCGCATCGAAATACTCGCGCGATCAACCCTGTCGCCAGCGGGATGTTGTACCAAAGGGCCCACAGCGCGAGATTGGTTGCGTACAGTCCGCGGGGGAAACCAGCCAGGCGCAGGAGTACACGCCATGTTGGTGTGATCGATTGCGGGGAACCGCTCATCAAGGCGTCTCCTTAGCTCAACAGGTCCGGCGCTCGACCTGGCACCGCTCCGGCGGCCATCGTCTCGCCCGTTCGCAACAAGCGATGCAAGCGTGAGTTCGGATCTCTCGCCAGTTCTTCCCTCCTGCCGTGCTCGATCACGTGTCCATCGTCCAGGATGAGAATACGATCCGCGCGCTCGACGGTGGCGAGCCGATGCGCGATGATAATCGCGGTCCGGCCCTCCAGCAGCCGGTCAACGGCTTGCTCGACGAGGTGCTCCGTCGCCGGATCTAGCCGCGATGATGCTTCGTCCAGGACAACGAGCTGGGGTGAGCGCAGAAACACGCGCGCGAAGGCGAGGAGCTGTGCCTCGCCCGCAGAGAGTCCGGCGTTTCCCGAGGAAAGGTGCCCGTCGAGCCCGTCGGGCAGGGCCGCGAACCAGTCAGCAAGCCCCACTTCCTCCAACACGTGCAGGATATGGTCATCCGATATGTTCGGTGTGAAGAGCGTGAGGTTGTCGCGCACTGTACCCTGGAAGAGCTGGACCTGCTGCGTGACCATGCCGACAGCGGCGTGTAGCTCCGCGAGGCGCACTCGCCGCACATCCACGCCACCCAGGACAATTTCCCCATCCGAGGGATCGTACAGTCGAAACAGTAACCGGGCGATGGTGCTCTTGCCGCTGCCGGTGCGCCCGAGCAGGCCGAGTACTTCGCCCGGCTCCAAGCGTAGTGAAACATCCTTGAGCACCAGCTCGTCCGGACTATACCCGAATGAGACGTGCCGGAACTCGACGCCGAGCGGTCCCGGCGGCAGGGGATCGCCCCGCCCGTCTTGGAGTGTGCTGCGCGTATCGTGTAGCTCTCTGACCCTGCCAATGCCGGCCGTGGCGCGCTGCAGGTCCTGGAGCTGGCCGGAGAGCTCCTCAATCGGACGGCGCAGTAGCTCCGTGTAATGGAAGATGAGGTACACCGTGCCGATCGTGATCGCGTCTGCCCGGAAGAGCAGCGCACCGAGGCCGAACGCGAGCGCGTAGCCTATGGCGAACAGCATTGTCGTGCTCATCCACACGATCTCGGCTCTCATCCAGGCTCTACGCGCCTTACGGTAGAGGGTTCGCATGTGAACGTGATACCGCCCCATGGTGTACGCGCCCGCGCCGTTGGCGCGCAGGTCGCGGATGCCCGCAAGCCGCTCCTCAAGAAAGCCAAACAACTCCGCGGTTGCCTGCCGCTCTTCGGCAAGTGCCGGTACCGCGATGTGCTGAAGCCGCCACAGCACTCGGAGTGCAAAGAGCGCGAACAACGCAAGCGCGAGCCCTACGCGCCAGTCTTCCCAGAACAGAATTACCAACACGCCGATCAGCAATAGCCCGCTCCCGACGACGAGAATCACGAAACGAGAGAAGAAGTTTGAGAGGGTGGTGACATCGCCATCGATGCGCTCGATCAGCTCGCCCGGCGTGCGCTCATTGTGGAAAGACATGTCGAGATCAAGGCAGTGCTGCGCGAGATCGGCCCGCAGAGCGTTGGTTGCCGTCCATCCCAGCCACTCCCCCACATAGGTGGCACACACGCTCAGCACCTGTCCGGCGAATGCCACCACGATGAAGGCGGTTGCCATGAGGAGCAACGTTTGCACTGCGCCCCCTTCGGCTGCGGTGTCGATGAAGTACCGCAGGATCTGCGGGTTGAGCAGCTGCAGACCGGTGGTCGTGAGCAGGAGCACGGCGAGCAGCGCCGCCTGCAGGCGATGGGGCCGCAGGTAGACGAGCAGCAGGTCTAGATATTGACGTCGCGGTACGAGTGGCGCACCTGAACCTGACATGGATTCATCTCACTTTTTCACAGAGTCCGGCCAGTGTTTGGCCGTCGCCGGCGTTGCTGCCTCTGCTCTTGGAAATGTTCACGAAGCGCGCAAAAAGGCCGTGGGCGATGTCCGATCAACCGCCCACGGCCCTACTGGATCTCTGGTGTTGCGCGCTACGCCTGTGCTGTACTGAAGGATGCAGTATGGACCTGGGCTACACCCAGCCACGTCCCAACAACAGTGAAGCCCTGAAGGCTCACCCGTGAGATGTGACCAAGCTGAGGACTTTCACCGGCCATACTAGCGATGCATTTCTACTCCGATGGGCGGCTACACCACATTAGGTGCCATCCGCGACTCTTACGATAACACGCCGCCGATTCGCCGTCAATGCACGTGCGAAGCGTAACTCCAGTTGCTCATTTGGTTCTTTTCGCCGGCAGTTTGGGGATCCCACGAACAGCGGCCCGTGTGACGGCTTCCGTTCGATTCGTCGCGTCGAGCTTCGTGAGTATGGAGCTGACATGCGACCCGGCCGTGCGTTCCACAGCGGTGCTTAGATTCTTTTGGCGGGTTGCACCGCGCCCGGTTGCGTGATGGTCGCCTCAACTACCCTGCCCTCGGCGTCGACCACGAAGGCAAGCTCGTACCCAGACACGCCCTTCGCGGTGAACTGATTCTCTCTTGATGGGACCAACACCAGGGGGAGACGATGTGGCAGCTGTACGCGTAGGGTGTCATCTCTCAGCGTGATCGTCATGGTCTCACCTGAAAGATCGTACACCCCCGCGAATCGCTCCAGATACTCACGGTCCCTGAGCGCGCGATCAGGCAAGCGGGCGAAACTTATGTCGCGCACCTCAGGCTCGAGCGGGATTCGCAGGCTTTCAACCTCGCCCCTCGCGTTGGTCGAGAACGTGGCCTTGAAGGTCTGGTCCCACTGCTCCAGTGTCACCACGAACGTATCGTACTGGTAGTGAACCGTCGGAAACTCGATTCCGTTGTACAGGACAAGCGGCCCGCCCTCCCGGAGTACGAACTCGATCACCCCGTAGGCAGGATGCTCGTACTCCCCGGTGTAGTTTTCGATAGAGTGCGACGGCAATGTGTCCGTTCTCCTGTCCCCGGTGTCCTTCTCATCGCTCCGCCGCTGCGCTTCCTTAGTCTCGTCGTGTTCCAGTTGTGCCCGGTCATTCCACGGCGCTTCCGGCAGTTCCAACAATCGGTCGCAGATGCTCATGCTGAGGATCCAGGGGACCGGGCTCCTATTCAGATTTGTTAGCACCACCACACCGATGTTCTCGCGAGGAAGTAAGGTAACGAGCGATGCGAATCCGTCGATGTTGCCGCCGTGCTGCACCAGGTCGTGCCCGCGGTATCCCCGGATGGACCATCCCAGGCCATAGCTTGGATGCAACAACTCCGGATACTTGTCGTTTGGCGGCATCACCATCTGCGGCGTATGCATCTCGCGCACCTGGCTTTCCGAGACAACCTGCGTCCCGTCCCACCGGCCCTCATTGAGGTGCATCGTGACCCACTTTGCCAAGTCGCGCACAGAGGAGTTGATGCCACCCGCCGGGCTGATGCCCCACTGCGAGTAGAATGGGATCTCGTGCACCGTGCCATCTCGCTCCCGCTTGTATGGCAGGGCATGGTCCGGGTTTTGCCGGGACTTCTCTACCGCGAACGTACTGCCGTTCATGCTCAACGGCGCGAAGATGCGGTCCTGGACAAACTCCTCCCAACTCTGTCCCGTGATCTGCTCGATCACGTAGCCGGCGGTCATGTACATCAGGTTCTGGTACTGCCAGGTCGAACGGAAGTCCGTGCTGCGCTCGAGGTGGCGCATTCGCTGGACCAGTTCGGAGCGGCTCTTCGTTGAGCCGTACCAGAGCAGGTCGTGACGAGGCAAGCCCGAGCGGTGACATACGAGATCGCGCGTGGTGATTCGTTCTGTCGCGAGCGGGTCCTGCAAGCGGAAAGAGGGCACGTACTCACGGACCGGCAGATCCCAATCGAGGCGTCCCTCGTCCACCAAGATCGCGAGCGCGGCGGTCGTAAATGCCTTCGTACACGAGGCGATCGCGAACAGGGTCTGTGGAGTCACCTCCAGGTTCTGCGCCACATCGCGCACGCCGAGGGCATGCTCGTACACGACCTCTCCGTCCCTTACCACAGCGATCGCGACTCCAGGTGTTTGCCACTGGTCCCGAACGGCACGGGCGAAGTCGTCGAAACCTGCAAGCCGCTCCAATGTGCTCGCGTCAGGCGCTGCCCGCATCCGTGACCTCCAGAAACCAGTACCTTTACCCAACTATCACCCTCGCGCGTTGCACTTTATCAGGCAAGGCGCGTAGTATACCAGTAGTAATCCGTATACGCGATCAGACGATGGATGCACGCATCAGCACCTCGCGGCGGTTGAGTGCGATACAGATGCGAGACTGATTCGCTTTGGCACCATTTTTGAACGTTACAAGGCAGTCCTGCATATGGTCCGCATCGGGGCCCGATGCGGCTGTCAATCAGAGAGGGATGACCAATGGGTATTCGACAGCGATCAATGACTTCTCGCCCTAACGGTGAACGGGTGGAGCTCGGTGGCTCAGCGTCTCATATAGCCGCGGGGCTCAGGATGTCGCTGTTCACGGTCCTGCTTCTGGCCACCATCGCCATGGCGTTCCGGGCGCACCTGTACCTCGGGCTGTCCGAACTGGCGGCCATTCTTGGGGCGTCACTGTATATGGCGCGCACTGCACGGGAAACTAGCGCGGCACCGCGGAGGATCCGCTAGAGACTGACTCGTGCTGTCGTCACTGCGGTTTTGTTAGAAGGTGCGGCCGAGAGGCTGGTCCCAGGGCTGCGGGGCGGCAACCCGGATGATCTCCTCCTCGCGGTCCCGCACGTACAAATAGAGATGGGCGAAGAACTCCTCCTCCGGCAGCGGATACGTCGGATTGATGCAGAGGAATGGGTGTCGCCACGGTGGCCGAACCCCCGGCTCGCAGAGCACCTCTATCCGTAGTCCGACGCGTAGCCGATAGGTGACACCGGGAAACAGGCGCGACGGCAACTCAAGGTAACCCTGCCGTTGCAGGTCCACCCACAGATCCTCGCCCAGGGTCGAACGCGCAACAAGCCGGGCGTTTTCGCGGGCTCGCCGATAATCCGCACGATGGAAGTCCGGCCCTGCGCTACGTCGCGGCACATGGCTCCACCGCCTCGTCCAGGGCAACTCGAGGACATCCTCGCGCGCGGTCGAGGGCCCATTCGCGTCAAACAGCCGCCGCACGAACCGCATCACCAGGCGGCAGTCCCTTTCGCTGTTCCTGCGGTTAACCGCCGGCTATTGGAGCGATGATCTGGTACTCTTCCGCCTTGGGATCGAACGGTCCGTTGTCCAGGAGGTGCTGGTCGCCGACCTTGCGCGAGACCAGGCACCCTTGCCGTCGCGCGTCCGCGATGATGCGCTCTGCCTCCTCGATGGCAGCTCGTGTCTCCTCGGTATCCACCGTAGTGTCCCACTCGACGGTCTGGTGACCGTGCCGGTTCGGGATGATCAATCGTGCCATTGGATGCCTCCTCCTGTCTCCTGCCTCACTCGTGGGCGGATTATACTCCGACCCGCATATCGGGGCAAGCCCTACGCGTCTTGCCAGATCGCCCCATTCGGTCTACCACCGTCGGCCCGCACGGCTTCTATCGCTTGCTCAGCCGCAGGCTTTCCCAACTCCCGTCTCCGTACCAGCCCCCGTCCACCGAGAGCGTATGGCCGTTCACGAAGCCGCTGAGCGCGGGATCCGCGAGAAACGCCACCGCCTGTGCGACATCATCCGTGGAGGCGAAGCGGTTCATCGGAATGCGCCCGGTGATATCGGCGTCGGCGTAGGTGCCGGCCGCCTGGTCGACGGCGTCCATCTCCGTCTTCACCCAGCCGGGACAGACCGCGTTGCACCGCACGCCCCGCCCGCCCCACTCGGCGGCGAGGGTGCGCGTCAGACCGACGAGGCCGTGCTTGCTGGCGTTATAGGCTGAGCGGTCCGCCACCCCGAGCAGTCCGGCGACAGACGCGATATTCACGACGCTGCCCTGTCCGCGCTCCAGCATGTGGCGTCCGATCTCCCGGCAGAGCAGGAACGGACCGGTGAGGTTCACCGCGAGGACGCGCTGCCAGTCCGAGAGCGTCGTCGTCTCCGCAGGCGCAATGTGGCTGACACCGGCGTTGTTCACCAGCACGTCCACTCGGGCGGATGCGTCCAGCGCGGCACGGCAGACGCGATGCGCGGTGTCCTCAGAGGAGACATCGCCTGTCACGGAGATCGCCACCGTTCCCTGCTGCCGCAGCTCCTCCAGTGTTTCCGTCGGTTCCCGCACGTCGTTGAGCACGACGGCGTATCCACGCTCGCCGAGCAGTGCTGCGGTCCGCCGCCCGATCCCCTGTGCAGCGCCCGTGATTATAGCCACACGTCCGTTGGACGGCCCCAAAGACATGACCTCCCGTTTCTGTTTGTCCGACGACTACAACACCGAGGCATTGCCTGTTCGTAAATCTATCCGTCCGGCGGTGCTAGCACCGGATGTTATTCGTCGCTCTTGCTGGCGGCGCTCGCGGTGCGAATCGTCTCGACGACGCTTGAGTCGGCGAGCGTCGTGGTATCGCCGAGCGCACGGTCGTTCGCGATGTCGCGCAGCAACCGGCGCATGATTTTTCCGCTGCGGGTCTTCGGCAGCTCCGGCGTGAACATGATCTGCTTTGGTCGTGCTATCGCGCCGATCTTGCGTCCCACATATTGCCGCAGCTCCTCGCCCAGGTCAGGCGCGGGCTCGGTCTCACCGCGAAGGATCACGAACGCAAAGATCGCCTCGCCCGTCAGGTCATTCTTTTGCCCGATCACCGCAGCCTCCGCGACCCGCTGGTCGGACACCAGTGCGCTCTCCACTTCCATCGTGCTAATTCGATGGCCGGAGACGTTCATCACATCATCAACCCGCCCAAGCAGCCAGTAGTAGCCATCCTCGCCGCGCTTCGCGCCGTCTCCGGGGAAGTACATACCGGGGAAGCGGCTCCAGTAGGTCTCCTCGTAGCGCTCCAGTTCCTTGTAGAGACCACGCAGCATCGAGGGCCATGGCTTCTTCAGCACGAGGTATCCGCCGCCGCCGGCCGGCACTGAGTTACCCTGCTCGTCCACCACGTCCGCCTCCACGCCCGGCAATGGACGCGTAGCGCTGCCCGGCTTCAGGCTGGTGATCCCCGGCAGCGGGGCGATCAAGATCGCGCCGGTCTCCGTTTGCCACCACGTATCCACCACCGGGCACCGCTCGCCACCGATGTACTTGTGGTACCACAGCCACGCCTCGGGGTTGATCGGCTCGCCCACGGAACCGAGCAGGCGCAACGTGGACAGGTCGTGCTTCTCCGCGTGCTCCGTGCCCCACTTCATGTGCGCTCGGATCGCAGTCGGCGCGGTGTACAGCACCGTCACCTTGTATCGCTCGATGATCTCCCACCACCGATCCCGCGCCGGGAAGTCCGGTACGCCCTCGTAGATGACCCCCGTTGTGTGGTTCGCGAGCGGGCCATACACTATATATGAGTGCCCCGTCACCCAGCCGATATCAGCGGCGCACCAGTACACGTCATCCGACTTTATGTCAAACACCATCTCATGCGTGGTCATCACGCCGAGCAGGTAGCCCGCGGTGGTATGGACGATCCCCTTCGGCTTCGCGGTCGTGCCCGATGTGTACAGCAGGTACAGCATGTCCTCCGAGTCGAGCTGCTCCGGCTCGCACTCTGTCTGCTGCTGCGGCACAAGGTCGTGCCACCAGATGTCCCGTCCATCAGCCACCGGCACGTCTTCCCCGGTGCGCCGGACCAACAGCACGTGCTCGATGCTCGGCGTACTCTGGAGCGCGTCATCGGCGTTTGCCTTCAGCGGTACGACGTTCCCCTTGCGGATCCCCCCATCAGCCGTGATGAGGATCTTTGCTTCCGAGTCATTTATGCGGCCGGCGAGAGACTCCGCGGAGAAGCCGCCGAATACCACGTTGTGCGGCGCACCCAGGCGCGCGCATGCGAGCATCGCGACGGGCAGCTCCAGGATCATTGGCAGATAGATTGCGACCCGGTCGCCCTTGCGGACGCCGAGTTCCTTGAGCGCATTTGCGCAGCGGCAGACATCCTCCAGCAACTGGGCGAAGGATATCTCCCTGCGCTCACCGTCCTCTGCCTCCCAGTAGTACGCGATCTTCTCGCCCCCACCGTTGCGCACGTGCCGGTCGAGGCAGTTATATGAGATGTTGAGCTTGCCGCCGATGAACCATTTCGCGTACGGTGCGTTCCACTCCAGCACCGTGTCATATGGCCGGAACCAGTCCAGCTTCTCCGCCTGCTTCGCCCAGTACCCCTCAAGGTCGCGCTCAGCCTCCTCGTAGATACTCTCGGACGAGACGTTTGCCTGCGCGCGGAACGCCTCTGACGGCGGGAACGAGCGGTCCTCGCTCATCAGGCTCTCGATGGTGATGTCGCGTGTTTGCTCCGTCACGACCGTTCTTCTCCTTTGCTTCGACCCTCACCCGGACCGGTTTGAGTGCGCCGATTATAACACGGTCGTCCGCCGGCACAGGACCACGCCGGCGCGCGAGCCGGGAGCACTTCCTGGCACGATCATGTCCGACGCGCTTTGTCGCCAAGGTATATAATTGAGCAGGGAGAATAGTCTCCCGGAAGGTAGATTTTAGAGGAACAAGATGACGACTCGGAACGGTGTAAAGACGGTATTTTTGCTCACAGCACTCACTGGTTTGTTGCTGCTCGTCGGCGGAGCTATCGGCGGACGTGGTGGACTGATCATCGCGTTCGGGTTCGCGCTGCTTACGAACGTGTTCGCGTACTGGAACTCAGACAAGGTTGCATTGGCGATGTCCGGCGCACACGAAGTCAGCTCCGCCGAAGCGCCGGAATTGCACCGCATGGTTGAGGAACTCGCCATGAACGCGCGGTTGCCGAAGCCTCGCGTGTATGTAATCAATACTCCCTCGCCAAACGCGTTCGCGACCGGCCGTGATCCAAAGCACGCGGCGGTTGCGGCCACCACGGGCATCATGCAACTCCTGAGCTATGACGAGCTGCGGGGCGTTATGGCGCACGAGCTGGCCCACATCAAGAATCGCGACACGCTGATTCAAACGATCGTCGCGACGATCGCGGGTACGATCATGTTTCTGGCACAGATGGCGCAGTTCGCGGCGCTCTTCGGTGGGCTGGGCAGGTCGGACGACGACGAGGGTGGAATGAACCCGATCGGGTTACTGGTGTCCATCATCGTCGCGCCAATCGCGGCTACCCTCATCCAGATGGCGATCTCGCGTTCGCGTGAGTACGCGGCGGACGCCGGTGGCGCGCAGATCAGCGGTCAGCCGATGGCGCTGGCAAGTGCGCTTCAGCGGCTGGAGGCCGGCGCGCACGTGCGTCCGATGCACGTGAACCCTGCGACGGCACACCTGTTCATCGTCAACCCGTTCAAGGGAGGGGGGCTCTCGGGCCTCTTCAGCACACACCCCCCAATCGCCGAGCGGGTAGCACGCCTGCAACAGATGGCATACGGCAGGAGCTTCGCGACGGCATAAGGTGCAGGGGAACGGCCACCTATCGACCGTTGGGTCGGATCTGGTTGCTCCGTTACTCGGGTGGCAGGGTCATGCGCAACGTAGGGCCGCGTCCCGGCGATAACGGACCGTCAGCCACCTCGGTGCTTTGAGCGTACTTCCTGGTTGTTCTGCGGGGTCACGTGTTTGTAATGGCGGATGAGTTGCCCGCACGTGGATTCCTCTGGCTGGGAGGTGGGAGTTTGACCACCGCCGACCACGCCGGGCTCGGTCACAATGCCTACCAACAGAGCCAGGTAGTCCTGCATGAGTCCAGGCATGTGCCAATGAGTCTTAAGTCGCAGATGACGGTGATTCTACGGCTATCCGCCGATCTTTGGCTGGCAAGTGTAGCTCGTCTGGCCGTACGCCTGCTTCCATCTGGCACTTTTCTTGCACCCGCGATGGGACATGACCGTAATACGATTCAGGAGGATCGAACTGTGGACAACACCCCGAATAGCGAAGAGCGCTTCGATAAGCAGGTAGAGCAGGCCAGCGACGATATGCTCGCCGGTCGCGACACACCATGGGTTGAGCGCGAACCACACCGAGGCGAGGCACCGTTTACGGAGGGCAGCGAGACGATCGACCCTGTGGCCCAAGGCCCGAGTGGAGTGAGCGGAGGTGGCAGCTTCGGGACGAGCGGCGCCCATCAGGGTAGCTCTGCCTCGGAGTCCAATTACGGTGGTGCCGATGGGCCTCGTGGGGAGAACACGCCCGGCGCGTTCGCTGAGGAAGGTGCCGAGGGTGGCGTCACGACTGGCGCTGACACCCGGGACAACGCGGTCAAGAAGCTGCAAGACCTCTAGCGCGACAAATGATGCCTGTGCCGGATATGGCATCTTGTTCTTGAGGGCTCACGAGGCCCGGCGGGGTTCACTCGGTGGAAGGGCGTGTCCACTTGAACGCGAGCGATCCCCGCTGGACTTCCAACTCCGTTACGGTGCTGGTTTCCAGCGCGCTGATGGTACTTTCGATCGCACCCGCAGAGCGCCCCTCCGGTCGCGCCGAACTCAGTATGGATTCCCGTTCGCGGAGCAACTCGACAGCTTCCTCAATCGCGACCATCCGGAATGCCACGCGGTCGCCGGGCTGCAGTTGTCCCGCGGCTGGCAGATCCACGGCCGCGATTACCGCCGGTTTCGGGTAGCCGCCTGTGGTCTGCCGGTCGGCGAGCAGGAGGATAGGCGCTCCGTCCGCCGGAACTTGCACGGCACCGATGGGAACGCCCTCAGTTCGCCATGCTTGCGGGCGCACAGGCAATCGTGGACCGTCGAGCCGCACACCGACCCGGTTGGATCGACCATTGACGGTCCAGTCTGCCGCCAGGAGATGTTCGAGCGCCTCATGCATCTCGGCAACCTGCGGTCCCTCCACGATCCGGAGTGTCGTTTCGCGGCCGTGGCGCCGTAGGAGGGACTGCGGAAGTCCACGGACGAGGGGCGTGGTACTACTGGCTGGCTCAAGGGCGCGGATGATGTCCCCACCAAGCAGCGGGCGGCCTTCGAACCCGCCGATGCGAGCGGTTACCGCGGTGGAGCGGCTACCGAGCACGGGTTCGACATCGACACCGCCCCGGAGGCAGAGATATGCTCGCGCGCCGGTACGGACTGCCCCGAACCGGAGCACATCGCCTTCGCGCACGGCGAATGCTCTGTAGGGTTGAAGGCGCCGACCGTTCACTGTCAGGTTCATGTCTGCGCCAGTGTACGCGCAGTCCAGACTACCCAAAGCCTCGAGCTCAGGACCCACCAGTGTCATCTCCAGTCCGGCGGCATGCGCGGGATTGTCAAGGAGCATGTTTCCGAGTCGTAACGATTCTGTGTCCATCGCGCCGCTGAGCGGCACGCCAAAGCGGCCATAGCCAGGCCGGCCGAGATCCTGCACCGTTGTCTGGAGCCCGGCCCGGCGAACGAGCAGTGCGTCCCTGCTCATCGCCGGCCCGCCAGGATCTCGAAATGGATGCGGCTGTACTCCGCCTCGTCGACCGGCCTGAAGCGCACACGGTCACCCGGCAGCAGCATAGACGGCGGGTCCTCACGCGGGTCGAACAGCCGGCACGGCGTGCGGCCGATAAGGTTCCAGCCACCCGGACTGGCAACGGGATAGATGCTGGTCTGGTCCTCTGCTATGGCGACACTTCCCGCGGGCACGACGGTACGCGGCGTCTCGTGCCGTGGGGTAGTCAACCGAACTGGCAAGGGGCCGAGATACGGGAAGCCCGGCATAAATCCCAGAAAGCGCACGATGTACTCCGTCTGAGCGTGCAACTCCACCACCTCCGCCTCGCTGACACCCGCGAAGGCTGCCACCCTGCCAAGATCGACGCCCATCTCGCCGCCGTAAAGGACAGGGATCTCTATCAGTCGCGACTCGGAGTGCTCTTCTGGGGCTGGCACCGCGAAGCCGGACACATACGTTTCGATCTCTACCGCGGTTGTCCGCAGCGGGTCATAGAGCAGTAGCATTGTATCGCCGGTTGGGATAGCATCGACGAGGTGTGGAGGTGGCGCGGCTTCCAGCGCCGCCAGTATTCCCCGAAGGTATGCCGCGCGCTCTTCAAGGTCTCCCCCCGGCGCCAGCGCCATTACCGCGCTTTCACCCGCGGGAACAAATCGCAGTCTCATCATCACGCTTGGTAGTCCGCGACAGCGAGATTAACGATGCGCGAACGGTGCGTGGTGGTGCTTTCCATCGGTGTGCTCCTGACCCTTCTTCGACGACGGACACAGCACATCGCGTGCAACCGGCACTGGCACCGCTCTTGCACCGTGTCTGGACGCTATTCAGTGGAGCATAACATCTGTTGTGACAGTGATGCCTGCTAGCGCGACGGCGACCCGCAGTGTCAAGGGGGTGAATTGTGGCGCGTGACGAAGCTGAGCTGACCCGCGTTCTGGCTGGTGCCCACACGTACATACAAACGCTGCCCGCCCTGGAGCGCCAGGTGGCATCGCTTGCAGCGGACGGCACGCCCGCCTGGGAGATTGCTCAGACGACAGGTATGAGCGAGGCCGCGGTGTATCGGACGCTTGATGGGGTCGTCGCCGCGACGACAGGACGGCATCAGGATCCTGTGGAGACTGGCGGCTTCGGGTCCGATACCGACCCTGGGATCTCCGGCGGCTATGGGGCCACAGGATTCGGCGCGTTAGACACCGAGCCACCGGCGGACAGCTCCGAGCCTCCGGACCCGGAGGATCGCTAGTCCGTATCAAATCGTCGCGCGCTGCTCGACGAACGACGTACTCCGGATCAAACGGCAACTGTGCCCTGATACTATCAACGTCAGGCACCATTGTTTTCCTGTACTACCGTGCTTTCTGCCTGCCCTCAACCGGCACACCGCACCTGATCGCAAATCCGGATATGCGTCGGCATCGTGTAGTACGGGGGGTATGGTACGCTGCGCGTTATCGACGCTGAGGCACGAAACTGATTAGCCGGGTATCGTACGGCCGTCTGCCAGGGCAGTCTCTATGAGCACCGTTGTGGCATTCGCGAGCATGTCGAGCGGCAGGCATGCACGTGGAGCGTCTTGCTGTGCCGTCTGCTCTGGAATGTACGGTACATGGACGAAACCAGCGGGAACATCCCACGCGCGTCCCGCGAGCCCGTGCAGCACCAGGTACATGCACGCGTTGCAGAGATAGAGTCCGGCGGTATCGGAGATGTAGGCGGGGATCCGCCTCGCCTTCAAGCGCTCGACGCTTTGCCGCAGTGGTAGTCGCGACAGGTATGCTGCGGGGCCGCTGGGCGCGATTGGGCAATCCCTTACTTGCTGCCCCGAGTTGTCCGGGATGGCGAAATCGAGAGCGTTCACGGCGACCCGCTCGATGGCGACCGCTGTGCGTCCCGCTGCGAGGCCGAGGTTGATGATGGCCCGGGGTGCCGGCCCATCCAGAAGCCGGTCGATCTCCCCCGGCAGGCGGCCAATGTCAACGGGCAAGCAGGTACTCACAACGCGCACGCCTCCGAACTCCGCGCCGTGCAGCCGGTCGGCGATTAGCGCGGATGGGTTGATGAGTTCGCCGCCGAAGGGCTCGAAGCCAGTCAGCAGGACGACGTCCCTACCCTGCATCGAGCAAGGCCTCCCGCGAACCGGTGATCCGCTCGCCCGTGTGCATCATCTGCAATAGTCGCTTACGACCGCGCGGCCGGCCAATGGTGACCGCACCGACGAGCCGGTCTTCCAGGAAGAAGAGCTTCTTATACTCGCGCTCCTCAGGCACGGCGCGCGTGACGAACTCCAGGTCTGGACGGTTTTCGGCCGTCACGCCCATCACCGCGATGTTCGAGGAGAACAGCGGGCTCGTGTACGTCGGCACCTCGTGGTACACCTCTTCGCCACCGGCCATGTTTATCCCGGCCGTGCGCCCGTGCGAGAGCGCGTTGTCCCATGTGCCCATCGTGTTGTGTTTCTCGACGTGAACATCGAAGAAATCCGCGACATCGCCCGCGGCGTAGATATCGGGCACGTTCGTTCGCAGGTACTGGTCGGTCACGATGCCCTTACGCAACTCCACGCCGGTGCCCGCGAGGAGTTGCGTGTTGAGAGTGAGTCCGACACCGACGCCCATCACGTCCGCCTGTACCTCGCGCCCGGAAGTCGTCACCACGTGGTGCAGCATGCCGTTCGCGGGAATGATCTCACGCACCTCCTCGCCGTAGATGATCTCCACGCCGTGATCGCCCGCGAGGTCGTCGACGATCGCGCCGGCCTCGGCGTCGAGCGTTCGCCGCAGAAACGGCTTGTTGCGCATGAGCCAGGTGGTATGGAGCCCGCGCATCGCGAAGCCCTCCGCCAGCTCATAGGCGATGAACGAGCCACCAGCGACGACGGCGCTTCGGCCCGGCGTGGCCTCCGCAATGATTGCCTTGGTGTCGTCCATCGTCTGAAAGTTGAACACGGCAGGGTGGTCCCCGCCGGGACACGGCATTCGGTTCGGCCACCCCCCGGTCGCGACAAGCAGCGCGTCGTACGGTAGCTCGCGGTCGTCTTCGAGCAGCACGGAGTGTCCTTCGGCGTCCACGCTCTTTACAAGTACGCCCGTGAGCAGCGTGATCTGCCGCTCATCGTGCTGCGCGACGGTGCGCATGAACACCTTCTCCTCGCGCACGATACCCTTGAGGAACCGGGGCAGTGCGACGCGGTTATACAGCGGATACGGTTCGTTGGTGAGCACGGTGATGCTACAGTTCGGGTCGTTCTTCCGCAAGGTTTCCGCGCAGGTCGTACCTGCGGCGCCGTTACCGATGATGACGTACCTGTGGTCTCTGGTTGCCAAGCGGACCTCCGGGTCAGGATGCGAGGAAGTGGTCATGGGAGTGGACTCAGCAAGGAGTCTACAGGCGTCTCGCCGATTACGCACATGCTAAAGTATGCTGCCACGCCGGAAGAGGTGTCAAGGATTGAAGCAGGTTGCTGACACAGGTGCCGGTAGTGCCGAGCTTGGCTGCAATGCAGTACGAAGGCGGAAACGTCCGGGTTCAGCACGCACCGGAACGCCCTCCGATCTACAGCGGAGTCGACGCGATGGTTTGTCAGCAACCGATCGGTGTCATCTTATGAATAAGGGGAGTGAGCGGTGAGATCTGCGGAACAGGCACCGAAGGAGCATGCCACCGATGTGCTGATCGTCGGCGGCGGGTTGGGTGGCGTGGCCGGTGCGCTGGCAGCGCTACGGCTCGGTGCACGGGTCATTCTCACTGAGGAAACCGACTGGCTCGGTGGCCAGCTCACCGCTCAGGCGGTGCCGGCGGACGAGCATCCGTGGATCGAGCAGTCCGGCTGCACGGCGAGCTACCGTCAACTTCGAGAGAAGATCCGGGAATACTACCGCCGCAACTACCCGCTGCTGCCTGGGCCGCGTGCCGACCCGTACCTTAATCCAGGAGCAGGGTACGTGAGTGCGCTGTGCCACGAGCCGCGAGCGGCATTGGCCGCCATCGAGGAGATGCTTGCCCCGTACCGGTCCAGCCGCCAACTGTTGGTGTTGCTCGAGCACTGGCCAGTCACCGCAGAGGTCGACAGCGACCGGGTGCGGGCCGTGGCGTTGCGAACCGGAACGGGTAAGGACGTGGTTGTGCGCGCGTCGTTCGTGCTCGACGCCACGGAGCTGGGGGATCTGCTGCCGCTTGCCGGTGTTGAGCACGTCATAGGGGCTGAGAGTCAGGCGGACACGGGCGAGCCGAACGCGGTTGAGGGCGAGGCACAGCCGCTCGATCAGCAGGCGGTGAGCTGGTGCTTCGCGATTGACCACCTACCCGGTGAGGATCACACGATCGAACGACCGGATGCGTACGAATTTTGGCAGGAATACCGGGCGCCGTTCTGGCCGGGGCCGCACCTCGGCTGGACGGACGTCGACCCGCAGACCCTCGATGCGCGCCATATGCCGATCTTCAGTCGCCCTGCCGACGGGCGAGGCGCTTGGGACTTCTGGCATTATCGGCGGATCTTGTACCGGGGGCATTATCCGGAAGGTGTGTTTCCCTCCGATATCACGCTCGTTAACTGGCCGCAGATCGATTACTGGCTCGAGCCGTTGCTTGGCGTGCCCGAGGAGGAAGTACGCAGGAATCTGGAAGTAGCGCGGCAGCTCAGTCTATCCTTTCTCTACTGGATGCAGACAGAAGCGCCCCGGCACGACGGTGGGGTGGGTTATCCCGGCCTGCGCCTGCGCCCGGATGTCGTGGGAACAAGCGATGGCCTTGCGAAATGCATCTACGTCCGCGAGAGCAGGCGCATCCGGGCCGAGTTCACTGTGCTGGAGCAGCACGTCGGCGTGAAGGCCCGCGGTGATCTTCATGGCGCCGAGGAGTTTGCGGACAGCGTAGGCATCGGCAGCTACCGGATCGATCTCCACCCAAGCACCGGCGGTCGCAATTACGTCGACATCTCCTCATGGCCCTTCCAGATCCCACTGGGCGCGCTTATACCCGTACGGATCGAGAACCTGCTGCCAGCGAACAAGAATCTCGGCACGACGCACATCACCAACGGGTGCTATCGTCTGCACCCCGTGGAGTGGAACATCGGCGAGGCTGCCGGTGCACTAGCGGCGTACTGCCACCGACTCGGTGTCAGTCCCCGCCAGGTGCGAAACATCCCCGCCCATCTCGCAGATTTTCGGCAGGTCCTCACCAGTCGGCTGGGCTTTCAGTTGCACTGGCCCCGATATACGCCACGATAAGCACTAGCCGACGCTTGAACACCCTCGGTGAAGGTCGTGCCACTTAAGCTGCCGCCACTCGTTGCCACTATAGCGTGCCATCATACGGACTCCGCTAAGCGGTAGGGCATGTGTCATTCCGAGCCCGCGAGGAATCCGTGGTTACGGGTTACGGATCCCTCACTGCGTTCGGGATGACATGCGCCAGGGTCCACGCGGATTGCGTATCAGCCAGCGAATGCTGCTCCCGACTTGAGCATCGATGCGCTCGACCGACCTACCAGTTTCCGTCCTTCGTCCGCTGTCCGATTTCTTTGGCTCTCTGACGGTTCGTGGCATTGCCCTCCAGATCGCTCCGCACCTGGACGCTGTCCTCTGGAAAGTGCCATGAATACCAGATCAGCCCATCGATGGTTCTCAGGCCCGCGGCCGGGCCAGCGCGTAACCAGTCGTTTGCCTGGAGAGAAAGCTGGCTCGCTGTCGGCAGGCACTTTGCGTCGCGACAAAGGCATGCGCCTGCGCGACGGCAAAGATGCGCTTGCTGCCGATTAACCGACGGCCGTGTGTATACAGATTGCGGATTGCGTTTGTGCCATAGGTCGGGACACCATCCCGACAGACCACGGGATAAATGTTCAGTCCAATAATGTCTCCGACGCCGGTCCCGTAGGGATTGCGCGACTCGCCCAGCAGGCATTCACCGAAGCGGTCGGCATCTGATCCATCCGTGCAGTTCAGATTCTGATTGTACACCGTAAACACCAGGATGTCAGAGAAGTGGTTCTTGTGAAGGGTGTACGCCTTGCGTACCTCTGAAAGCCTCAGGCTCTGTGCCATCTTCTGCATCGGCTCATCATACGAATACCAGGCATATATCACAGGCCTCAGATCCGGGCGCTTGGTGAATACTCCCCGGAAACGCCACATCCGCCTGTTGGTCTCTGTGGTATTGACGGTGGAGTCGCTGTTCCAGGCCAACAGTCGAACGATCAACTTGGTGTTGCGTGACTTGGCAGCTTCCAGCGTGCGAATGATCTTGTCCTCGATGCTGATGCTGCCAAGCCGGCTCGATAGCACCACGTTGTAGACACCATCCGACTTGATTGCACCCAGTAGGTTCACCGGGTCTATGTCACCACTCGGCTCTCGATACCCATTCGTATATCTATACGTATACACTGGATCGCGATCTCGTTCGTCAAGGCCGTACACGCCGTATGGGAACTGGTTCAGCCTGCTATCGATGGGCAGTCGAATGGCGGTTGTTGTCAACGGTGCAACCGCCGCGGCGTTAGCCGTATCCTCGACCGGCGGTCCGTCCTCGTCGCCTTGGCGGCCACTCATGGGACCAACTATCCCGAGCAGGACCGCTGCAATAACAGGTAGTGCAAAAAGAAGAACCCAGCGCCGTGTGGCAACCATGATGTGATCCTCCGCCTGATGAAGTACATTGAATGCATGTACGCATAGAACATATCATGTATATCGCATCCGAGCAACGTCAAAGCACGCTGGAAGTTATAGCTGGTGTTGGCGCAAGTTGCGTTGACAGGACCAGGCAGATGGACGAGACAGGGCATGAGCAGGTTTCGGCAAGTGCGTATCTCGTCGGCTCAGGAAAACCAGCGAGGCTCCAGATCCTCAGCAGACTCGTGGATTGCCTGCACTATCCTCGTGACAAGCAGGCCGTGATCGACGCCGGGGGACACCACCTTTCCGGCGAGCAGGCTGCGGGCGAAGGAGATGGCCATCCAGGTAGGAAAGCCCTGCGGTGTGCCGTCGACCTCGAGGACGCTGGTCGCGGGAAACTCCAGGCGCTCGCCAGCGTACCACAGTCCCTGGTCCTGCTGGTCGATGTATAGCGCGGCGTCACTACCGATAAGCCGGTACTTGAAATCGACAACCGATGGCATCGACTCGGGCAGCACCCAGAGGGATTCCAACGTGGCGGACGTTCCGTCCTCGAATGTGAGCAGCGCGTGGATCCCGTCCCAGGTGTCAATGCCGCGGCGCGCGAGCTGGCCTCGAAAGCCGGTGCCGTACACCCGTGCCGGCCGTTTGCCGGAGAGCCAGATCGCCAGATCAACCGTATGGGGCATCAGGAACCAGCCGGGGCTCGATTGAGCGCTCCAGGCGAGCATCGACAATGGCACAGCGTAGGTATTGCTCAGATGCGCCGATTGGGCAACCACATCCCCGACCGTGCCGGAGTCGATTGCTGCACGTGCGCGTACGAACGCAGGATTCCAGCGGTTCTCAAACGCCACCATGCACTGCACCCCAGCGGCGTCAACCGCGTCCCGGATCGCCGTCGCGTCCTCCACAGTGCTCGCGAGCGGCTTCTCAATCAGCAGGTGCAGCCCGGCGCGTGCGGCGTCGAGCGCCGGAGTTCGGTGGGCGAAGTCGGGTGTAGCAATCACCACCGCGTCCAGTCGCTCACCATGGAAGAGCGCCGTATGGGATGGGTACGTGCGGACGCCCAGGTCGCGCGCGATGGCTTCGGCTGTCGGAAGCGAAGCATCCGCGACGGCTGCTACCTCGACACCGGGGACCGTGCGAAGAGCCCGGAGGTACATCCGGCCGCGTGTGCCCGCCCCGACGATGCCGATCCGCAGCATACTTGGATCCCCTTTCCCGCCCGCACCGTCCGGCAGTGTAGCACAGCAGTGTGGTGATATAATCGAGGGAGGTACCGACATGGGCATGTTCGAGAAGGGAAAGCGGGTCGCCATCTGCCGCGGGCCGCACTGTTCGGCGCGCGACTCTGCGACGCTCGCGGACCTCTTGGACGCGGAGATCGCGCGGCATGACCTGGTCGATGAGGTCGGCACCCGTCCTGGTGCGTGCAACAAACTGTGCGAGGAAGGCCCGAGCATGGTGGTCCATCCGGACAAGATCTGGTATTCGGGCCTCACGCCGGACGCAGTGCGGGAGATCGTGCATCAGCACCTTTCGGGTGGCGAGCCCGTGCGCAGGTACGTGGCCCGCGACCTGAGTCGAATCGGCACTCGCGGTGCGTACGATCCGTAGGACTCCACCGCCGCTGGGTGCGTGTTTACGACTTCCCGTGGACGACCACGCGTGAGCGAACGCCCGTCGCTTCTCTCCGCAGCCCGTAGCACCCCGCGCGACTCGTGGCGCTGGATACGCTGGGACCTGCCGTTGCGCGTTCTGCCCTTACTGCTCGTGCCCGTGCTGCTAGTTGGCCTTACTCCTCTCTCGGCGCGCACCATCGGACTTACTACGGATCACCTCCAGGCGCAGATAACGCTCGGTGCGTTGCTCGGGCCGCCATTCGGCTGGCTCGCCTGGTGGTTTCGGCGGCGATATATGCGCTTCCTGGTCGTACCGACCGATGCGGATAACATACTGCAGAGCTTCTATTATGTCGTGCTGAATGCCCCGGCGGAGGAGTTGTTTTTTCGAGGGCTGCTGCTGGGCTGGCTGCAAACCCACACTGGCGCGCCGGTGGCGTGGCTTGTCTCCACCCTGGTGTTTGGCCTGTATCACTTCCCTGCCGGTTGGGGCTGGCGGGCTGTTGCCGGCGTGACGGTTGGTGGTGGCTTCTTTGGCGCGCTATTTCTACTCGGTCCGGGCGGTGGCTCCGCCGTCCTCCCGATGCTTGTCCATGCTTGCGGAACGTGTGGGTTCCTGAGCTTCGGGCCATGGGCGGCGTTTCGGCTGGCAGTCCGGCGGAACGCGCGGCGTGGCCAACAGTTGTTCAGACCGAACCCCTAACCGCGGGCCCCACCCCGTCGCGCCTCGTGGCGTGGGCGTTGCTGAGTGCAGCGCTGTGGCGTAAAGAAGGTAGCGTGCGATGCGGTTCCGGGACAGACACGACGCCGGACGGCAACTGGCCGAGCGGTTGGAAGGATATCGGGGCACGGATTCGATTGTGCTTGCCTTGCCCCGGGGCGGGGTCCCGGTCGGCTACGAGGTGGCGCGGAGACTCGATGCGCCGCTTGACGTGCTGGTCGCGCGCAAGCTCGGCGCGCCCACACAGCCGGAGCTTGGCATTGGGGCGATCGCGCCGGGCGACATCATCGTCATGAGTGCCAATGCGCCACTCATACCGGATGTGACGCCTGCGTACATCGAGGCGGTAACCCGTCGAGAGACCGTCGAGATGAATCGACGTATGCACCTGTATCGGGGCAATCGCCCACCCGTGAGCCTCCAGGGCAGAACGGTGATACTTGTGGACGACGGCCTGGCAACCGGCGTCACCGCGCTCGCCGCCGTCCGTTCCGCCCGTCAGCAGGGTGCCCACCACCTGGTCTTCGCCGCTCCGGTGTGCGCGTTTCAGGGTATTCAGACGCTCACGCCGGAGGTGGATCAGGTGGTGTACGTACACGCCCCAGGGGACCTGCGGGCGATCGGTTTATGGTACGACGACTTCCGGCAGACGACGGACGAAGAGGTACAACGCCTGCTCGCCTTCGACGCGTGAGGGGCGAGTCGCGCCCCGCTGCCGCACGTGGCGGTATACTGCTCTCGGACATGAAGCTATCGGGGGCGAGGGCATGGCGACGAGGACATACACGGCCGTGTTGCAGTTTGAGGACGGCACGTACATCGCGGAATGCCTGGAGATAGGCACGGCAGCGGAAGGGCGAGACGTCCAGGAGGCGCTGCGAAACCTGACCCGCTCGACAGAGGCGTATCTGCGCCAGAGTGCGCCACCGCCTTCGTCCACGCCGCTCGTGACCACGTTCGAAGTTGAACTAGACGGATAGCGGATCCCCCCAAGGCACCCCTATTCCGGCGGGTTCTCCTCCACCACGACCGGCTGGATCTCGGATGGGTCGCGGTCAAACATACCGCGCATCTCGCCGAACAGGCTGTTGAGGTCCTCAGGTGCGACCGCGCGGCACAGACGAGCGGCGTACGTGTCGCGCAGCTTCCTCACGTAGTATTCCGCGTCGTAGTCTGTGGCCCCCGGCGTGTAGAGCTTCTTGTAGCCGTGCCGTCCGCGCGCGGCGTGATAGTAGCGGACCCGGTCGCCAGGCTGCCAGCGCGCGTTCGCCGCAAGGAGCACCTCATACTGCTCCTCTTTTTTGCCCGAAGCGCGGTACGCTTCCTCCGCCTTGGTAAGCTGCACGGTGACCGCGAGGTCCTCGACTGGCACCGCCTTCGAACGGATCGCGATGACTCGTTGCTCGAAACTTTCCCGAACGCCCGCAAAATCCAGCGCGAGCAGCTTCGGTAGCGCCTCGTTGAAGAACTGCTCCCCAAAAGGCTCGTTCCGTGAGCTCTTGAACGCCGCGCCAACCATCTTGATCTCGCCGTCGTAGCCCTGCAGGATGTAGTTCTTCTCCTGGTACGAGTACATCCGCGCATACCGGCCATCGTGCTCGATGGAGATGCCCTGCGGCAACTCGCGCCCGACCTCCTCGACGAGTCGCAGCTCGTCCGCATACGTCCATCCCTCGGGCACCGTGAAGTACACGCCGTCGGTGTCCGCCTCTATGAGCCGCATGCCCTTCGCCCGCAGCACGCGCATCATCTGCCGCAGGATCTCCTGGCCGCGCTGCGTGACCTGCGTGGCGGCCCCGATGTCACCGAACAGGGCGAAGCTCGCGCCCATCGAGCCGTAGAAGCTGTTGATGAGGATCTTCATCGCGCCCTGCATGGCGTCGTGGTACACCCGCTCCGCCGATCCCGGGGACTGGGTGCGGCCGAGGCGCTTGTGCTCCAGCCGCAGGTCCGTGAGCTTGCGAAGCATTCCGGGGAAGACGAGCAAGGAGTCGGTACGCGGTGCGATCCCATACGCCAGCATGATGCTGGGGTACAGCGAGGCGACGTCGGCCTTCACCACGTTCGAGAGGATGCCGCTCAGGTACATACGGGTATACCCGCCGATGTACTTCTCCGCTGCGACGGCCTCTCCCGCGCGGGGGATGGATCGGCCCGCCCACAGGTAGGAGCGCACGAGCATCGGCTCGATCAGGCCCTGGCCGGTGCCCGCCGTCGCGATCCGCTCGTACGCCTTCGGGACCATGCTCGCGAGCGCGTAGGAGCTTGCCATCAGCAACTGGGAGAGCGCATCGACTTCGCGCACGTCGTCGAGCGCGTATCGTCGCACCCGCTCCGGGTCCGAGCGCCATGTGCGGTAGATCTCCGGCCCCTCGACGTATTCACGGTCTGCGGATGCGAGGCCAAAATAGCGCGCGGCCGACTTCAGGCCGTACGACCGGATATCGTGGACGATGGCGTCCCGCCGCTTTACAGCATGCAGCGTGTCGATGATCTCCCGGCCGGCGACACTGTGCCGGCGGAACTGCTGGTTACGCGCACCGACCTTCAGCGCGTCGCGGCTTTCTACGGGAGCGTCGTTGTCGCGCCCCAGGCCGAGGTGGACTCCGTTCGCCGCGGAGCGGGCCACGAGGTACGGGATGTCGAAGTCGAAGACGTTATGGCCTTCGAGAACGTCGGGATCGCGCTCGCGAACGATCTGCACGAACGCCGAGAGGAGCCCGGCTTCCCCCCCGTGTGCCTTAGCATCAAGCACTAGTTCCCAGCCGGAACTGTCGCGCACGGAGATCATGAAGATCTCGCCGTCAAGGGGGTTCAGCGACGTGGTCTCCAGGTCGAACTGCATCCGGCGCACGTCCTCCCAAAGCAGCCCCTTGTAGAAGGCGCGCCCGGTTTGGACCAGGTACTGCTCCACGGGCGGGCGGTAGTACACGTGGTCGCGTAGATCCCAGAGGCGGTCTTGACCCTGGCTACGCAGGATCGCACGCTCCAGGATCGTGAAGTCGCGGGCAAGCACCAGGAACCGGTAATGGTTGTCGCCGTCGAGCTCTCGATACCCCGCCTGCCTGCTGTGGGGTAGCGTGGGAAACCGGTCCGAGACCGCGAGTCGCTCGAGCGGCAGGTCACCAAGCAGCGCGAGGTCTGGAACAAGGAGCCATGGGTTGAAGGAGTCGTCCTCCGCCTGGGTCGTGCCGTCGTCGAGCCTGCGCCATACCCGAGCTTGCCCCGTGTACTTCGCGAGCGCGGAAACGATGCCGGCCGTCTCGTCTACGCCGAACAGGGTGGAATCGCCACCGGGCGAGTCTGCGGCGCTGGTGTGCTTTTCTCGATCTGTGATCATTGTTCGAGTGTAGCAGAGGCCCTGCACTCGAGCCCATCCGCTTACCCGTGCCCAGCAGACCTCCGCCCCGACTTCGCGCGCCGCTGGGCATCGACCTCATAAAGCACTATGGAGGTGGCGCAGGCGAGGTTAAGGGATGTTGCCGCTCCACCCATTGGAATCCGTACGAGGCAATCGCACGGCTCTCGAGGGGCCTCACTCAGGCCAAGCCTCTCATTGGCGACGATGACCGCCGTACTGGCCATCCTTCGCCCTACTGAGCTGCTTCCTGCACCGCCACGCGCATCGAAATGAGTGACGATGAGCGTCGAGAGCGCAGCACCACGTGTGCCCGCATCTCGCGCCGTTAGCGGCGAATTGCCACGGCGCCAGCGACAAGCAGCGTGATTCCCACGAACGTCCAAGGGCTTGCCGGATGCTTCTCCAACCCGAAGAACCCGAAATGGTCGATCAGTGCCCCAATGGTCAGCTGTGCGATAAGCGCGACCGCGATCCCGGCCGCCACGCCAAGCTTTGAGATCGTGAACACCACCCCGATGATGATCAGGATGCCAACCACGCCGCCCGCAAGGCTGATCGGCGGCGCCTGGCTGATTTTGCCGAGGTCGCCGTTGCCGAGACCCAGCAGGAGCGCGAGGCCTGTCACAACGGCGCCGCTCACGAGCACCACGAACGTGCTCTCCAGGATGCCGATGCTCCGGGTTAGCAGGCTGTTCATCGGTCCTTGCAGCCCGATGGCCGCGCCCGTGCCGAGCGCGGGGAGTATGGGGAGAAGGATCGATCTGTTCACTGCGAGCGGAACCTCCAAGCCAGTGCCATGTCTACGCGAGTCTGGGCAGGCGCCGCCTTTCGCTGAATGGTAGCGGATTACCGGCCGACCCGTGCGGTTGAGGGCGCGTAGATCTGGGGTTGTCGGCGTCCGGACCTGCACGAAACCTTGCCCACAGAGCGCTGTGCGCAACGTACTCGCATTGTGTCGAACACTAATGCACAAACTGGAGACTGTTCCACTTACGGCTGCGGTCTATGCTGCTGGTTTGACAAGGCCGCGTGGCGGCAAGTACATTAGCGTGCTATGGCTGATTTTGAACGTATCGGACGCGGCGTGCTTTTTGGCTTCCCCGCGTGGGCTACCGTGCTCACGGCGCTGGGTGCCTGGCGCCTCGCCCAACGGCTCATCGCGCCGAAGACCCTCGGTCTCAAGTTCTTCACTCCATGGGAACTGGGCATCCCGTATGAGGATGTGCAGTTCACGACCTCCGACGGCCTGAAGCTGTCCGGCTGGTGGCTCGAAGCCCCCGGTGCGACACGGACGATCGTGACGCTCACGGGGCACTATGGCGGACGTTCGGACACGCTGGGTATCGGCGCGGCGCTCTGGCGCAAAGGCATGAATGTCCTCTTGTTCGACTTCCGGGGGCGCGGCGCTTCCGACCCGCACATCAACACCCTCGGGTATTGTGAGACAATCGATGCGCTCGCCGCCGCTGCGTTCGCGCGACGGAAAGCACCAGGCTCCGCGGTCGGACTCTTCGGCTTCTCCATGGGCGGTGCGGTCGCGATCATGGCCGCGGCCCGGGACGAGTTGATCGGCGCCGTCGTGGCCGACTCACCGTTTGCATCGCAACGGCAGGTGCTGCGCCGTCACTTCAGCAGGCGAACGCGGCTGCCTGCTTTTCCCTTGCTGCCGTTAACTGCACTGTTCCTGCCGTACGATATGAACGCCGTCGAGCCGATCCAGGAGGTGGCGAGGATCGCCCCCCGCGCCCTGATGCTCATCCACGGCGACCGTGACGCAATCACCGATCCTCGCGATTCGGATGCGCTGTTCGCGGCTGCCGGCCACCCGAAGGAGATGTGGGCCCTCCCCGGCGCCGGACACTGCGACGCGTACTTCCTGGATCGAACCGCGTACGTCGAACGCGTGGCAGCGTTCCTGGAGAGGAATCTACAACCCGGAGTTGCGTCGGTAACACCGGTTCGCGCGGACGCCTGAAGTACGTACTATGGGTGTCACACCTACAAGCGTCCGCGGACGACTCGATCACCTACGGTGCGACCAACCGTCCGCACCTTTCTCGTTCCGAAGCTACTCGTTAGTCTGTCCATCGGGCCGAGATTGGTCGTATGGTTGTCCATGATCGAGACCCGTTCTAGCCTTACGATCGTGTCGTCCAAGTACGACGGTCGGTTCCGCTTCTCGATGGACGTCGATCTCCTGTACTCCTCGTCGTCGCTCCTCCTTGCGCGCGGTCGGCCGGGCCGAGTGATACGCCGGGCGGACGCTTCGCGGGTAAGCCCGTACTGGTCGCTTGAGTATCTCCCGCTCGACCAGCCCTACAACATCGTCAGCTTTTTCACACCCGAGGGCGCGATCCATCAGCACTTCTGCAACGTCCTTACCTCCCCTCGGCTGACGGACGGCGTACTCTCCTATGTTGACTTGGACCTTGATGTGATCGTCCTCCCGGACGGTACTCATCGGGTGGAGGACCGAGAGGAGTTCGAGCACAACGCTCTGGCCCTGCGCTATCCGTCTCACATTGTGCGTCTGGCGGAGACTGCGGTACGGGATCTGATGCGCCTGGTGGAGGAGCGCGGACATCTCTTCGCCTGCACAAATATCGATGAGGCCGAGCAGCTCCTGCTCTCGTTGTACGCGGAACAGGCGGCGCACAAAGGAGTACCGCCGAGCGACTGAGCCAGGCCGAGCTTTGTCGTCCGCTGGGCCGGGACCTACGGCGCAACTCATGTGCCATCTGGTTCGGACTTGCTTGAGGTCTACCCATGCTTCGTGTAGTGTGGTTCTGTTCGCACGACGTCCAACGAGGCGCAAGGAGCCACGATGACAACGCAGCACACGATTGAGATAAGCGCGCCCGCGGATGACGAAGAGCTCCGAGCTTTCCGCGGTATGGCCGATTACGCCTTCAGCGAGAACCCACCGTCTACCCCCGACATCGCGCGCGTCCGACGCCAGGGGGTCGAGAACCTGCGCGTGGCGCGGGTGCGCGGGGTGGTCGCTGCCGGGTTGGGCATGCTCCCGATGGGCCAGTGGTTCGGCGGGAAGAGCGTGCCAATGGTCGGCATCAACGCCGTCGCTACCGCGCCGGAGTACCGCTCGACGGGTATTATGTCGCGTATGCTGCGCCAGATGCTCGAGGAGGCTCACGCTGGCGGCTCGCCGCTATCGGCGTTGTACCCTGCGACTCAGCCGGTGTATCGCCGGGTAGGGTACGAGCAGGCAGGTATCAACATCGAATACAAGCATCCCCTGCACGCACTGGGCACCGGCGACCGCAGTCTTGAAGTCCGCCGGGCGGGAGACGAGGACACGGCCACGCTGCACGACATCTATGCCGAACGGGCACGCCGCACCGCGGGCAACCTTGATCGTAGTGAGTACATGTGGGCTCGTATACTCGAGCCCAGGGAAGCGCAACTGAACATATATCTTGTGGAGCGTGACGGCACGCCCGAGGGATACGTGATATACACCCAGGGGCAAGCTCCCGGCGCGAAGGAGAAAGACATCAACTGCCGCGACCTTGTGGCGCTCACGGCGGACGCCGCGCGGCGGGTGGTCGCGTTCTTCACCGACCACCGTTCGACCGCGGAGAACCTGGTGTGGACTGGCGCGCCCGCAGAGCCGCTGCTGCTGCACGTTCCGAATCAGGCGTACAAGGTCGGCTGGTACGAGCAGTGGATGCTGCGCATCGTTGATGTGCCCGCCGCGCTCGCAGCCCGCGGCTACCCCGCGGGACTTGAGGCGGAGGTACATCTCGATGTGCGCGACGACGTGCTGGAGCCGAACAACGGCCGCTGGGTGCTCACCGTTGCCGAAGGGCGAGCGGAGGTCCGCCAGGGTGGCACGGGCGCTATCGCCGTCGACGTGCGAGGACTTGCCCCGATGTACACCGGCTATCTATCGCCACTGGACCTGCGGACCGCCGGATACGTCGACGGACCAGAGATCGATCTGACGCGCGCGGCAACGGTGTTCGCCGGGCCGACGCCGTGGATGGCAGACGGCTTCTAAGGTGGTACACAATGTGGTTGCCGCTACCAGTCCGCACCGATGCGAGGCCGTTGGCTCGGAGCGAGTTGAAGGGACGAGACGATGAAAACGCGCCGCGAGACGGTGCTCGAGCAGTACAGGGACAGCGCGAACCTCGGGGCGCGCGCAGCGCTCCACGAGCGATACAGCACGAACCCGCATCCCTGGTTCCGTTGGGTGTTCGACCAGCTCGATCTGCCGGACGACACGCGAGTGCTGGAGCTCGGCTGTGGTCCAGGTATCCTCTGGGTCGAGAACCTGGACCGTGTGCCGGACGGCTGGTGCGTTACGTTGACGGATCTGTCCGCCGGGATGCTGGAGGAAGCTCGTGGGAAGCTCCACGAAGGCTTGAACCATGGCGCCTTCCAGGTCGCCGATGCGCAGGACCTGCCGTATGATGACAGCGCGTTTGATGCCGTGATCGCCAGCCACATGCTGTACCATGTCCCGAACCGGCAGCGGGCGCTTCGTGAGATCGCGCGCGTGCTCGTTCCGGGTGGCCGGCTGTATGCCGCGACGAACGGGGCCGGCAACCTCGACCGGCTCAGGGTTTTGAAGCGGACGTATTTCCCCCAATACGCCGCGACCGAGGAGGAGTCGCGCCTGGAAGGGTTCGCCTTGGAGAATGGGACCGCCCAGTTGCGGCAGGTTTTCTCGGACGTCGTGCTCCGCCGGTACCGGGATGCGCTCGTTGTGACGGAGACCGAGCCGCTCGTCGCGTACGTTCGTTCGACGATGTTCGCCCAAGCTGCACAGCGCGAGTTGCCTCCCCGAGAGTTTGAGGGAATATTGGGCGCGCTCCGGCGGGACCTGGACGAAGAGTTGGCGCGCCACGGTGCGATCCGCATCGCGAAGGAGATGGGGCTCTTCATCGCGACAACGGACGTAACCCGGGCGTAGCGGGAGTGTCGATGAGCCGTGGTGCGAACGAGTGGACGCTGGGCTTCGGCATCGGTCTTATCTGGAATGTGCTCGGGGGTGTCCTCGCCATCGTGGGCGCGGCGACCTTCCTGGAGGTGTACAACCTCACCCATCCGGTCATGCGGGGCCCCACGCTGGAGATCGGCGTGGGGATCGGGGCTATCCTGAGCACGGGGCTACTCCTCCTGGTACTTATCGCCGCGCACGAGTTGTTGCACGGTCTCGTGATGCGGCTCTTCGGGGGACGGCCACGATACGGTGTGGGCGTGATGGGCAAGGTATTGCCGTACTTTTACTGCACCGCGGAAGGGGAGCGGTTCACGCGGATTCAGTTCGCGGCGGTCGCGCTCGCACCGGCGGTGGTGATCTCCCTGCTTGGCAGCCTTGCGGTGGCGTATCTCCCGTATGGCGGCTGGTTGGTCCTGCCGCTGGGCCTCCACCTCGGGGGGTGCGTCGGTGATGTCTGGGTGCTCGCGGTCGTGCTCATGCAGCCCCGCGGCACCATGATCGAGGACATGAGGACCGGTGTGCGGTTTCATGAGTGCTAGCGCGAAGCGTCCGCCTTCGGCGGAGCCATCCCGATCCCATGCTCCTCGAGACAGCTGTGCGTACGGATACGCTGCCCGCAAGACTGAGGGACGATTCCTGATGGCTGTGTGCTCCGATGCGTCTTGAGAGCGTCGTGCCGTGGGGCAGATCGCTCGCGGAATATACCGATATGTTCGCGCTCTCGGAGGAGGACCTGCGCTCCGGCGTGCTCGACTGCGCTGGTGGACCGGCGAGCTTTGCGGCGCAGATAGCGGAGCGAGGATTCGACGCGGTGTCCTGCGACCCGTTGTATGCGTTCGATGTGGAGCGAATCGCTGCGCGCATCGCGGAGACGTATGATACCGTGCTCGCGGGCGTCGAGGCGAGCAGAGATCGGTACTGCTGGGGTAGCATTGAAAGTCCCGCCCGGCTGGGCGATGTCCGCATGGCGGCGATGCGCGCCTTCCTGCAGGACTACCCGTTGGGGCTCCGATCAGGACGGTACGTCGCCGGTGGCTTCCCGGTGTTGCCCTTCGCGGCGGATCGGTCCGGGCTTGCCCTTTCATCGCACTTCCTCTTCACGTACTCGGAGCACTTCTCCACGGAGTTCCACGTGGCGTCCGTGCGGGAGATGTGCCGTGTCGCTCGGGAGGCACGGATCTTCCCGCTGCTGGATCTGGGAGGCAACCAATCGCTGCACCTGGGGCCTGTGCTGGCGGAGTTGCGCGGGTTGGGCTACGATGCGCGAACGGAGCGCGTGCCGTACGAGTTCCAGATCGGCGGGAACCTGATGCTGCGCGTGCGGCGGTAGACGCCGGTAGCCTCGGGATCAACCGGTGACATTGGATCCGCCACGCCGAGAATCGGACGGTCGAGGCACGAGCAGTGCGCGCAGACGGCGCAGCCACAACGGCCGCTTACTGAAAAGGAGAGCGATGCCTGACCCTGTGAGGGCGACACCACCGAAGGACCGTCGATCGGGGCTACGGCGCAGGCTTTATAGATGGTGGCGCGAGCTTATGTACACGTGGGGATTGATCGTCGGCTTTACGGCGCCCGACCCGTCGAAGGATGACGAAGAGGATAAAAGGATCAGGTAGTTCCGTTCACGATCCTCAGCGGATCGCGCTCGTGCGCTGGTCCACGTTCTCCTCTGCGTGCCGCCAGGATCCGCGGGGTCCATGTGCCGATACGGTGCGGGACGCCGCCGACCGGGTCACGACACGGGGATGTCTACTCGCCGGCTTCGACCGTTACGATGGGATCCTGCACCAGGACGGGGGGTGCGGTGCCGGGGTTCGGCTCCAGGATGACCATAAAGAAGAAAAAGGCGATCGCGATCATCGCGAGCACGCTCGCTACTACGGCAACCGAAAACCTGTCGTACACAAGCCCTCCCCTAACGCTCGCTGTTCTACCCCCATCTTACCAGCACTTGGGCGCCGGGACACAGATGGTATATGGGAGATTCCGGGCGGAGCAGTTTTCGCGCGGGGTAAATAGACGCCGTCCCCGAAGCTGCCGTGATGCGACTACTTGCAATAAGGCTGTATTCGGCGGCCAAACATGAGCCCGCTCGGAGGTCATTCGCCATCCCTGAGGGGAGGGCTCCTGTCTCAGTCTGTCAGGATAAGCCAGGTCCTGCCGTCGATGAGCTCGCGTGCAGCGTCGAGGTGGCCGGCGTGGCATGCGGTCTCAGCAAGCACGTGCAGGACGACCTCCCGCAGATCCTGTGGCCGCGAGTCGGCCGGGAAATGATCCTCGGGCCACCGGGCCAGTGGGGTGTCCAGCGGAGTGGCGACAATGATGGCGTTCGCGAGCCCTATCTCCTGCCGATACAAGTCGAAGGCGGACGCGGCCGGCACGTCGGGGATAACCTGCCAGGCGCCATCCCCGGCTTCGAGATCGACCGGCTCACCGGCGACGACGGCACGGAACCAGAACCGCTAGACGACCAAGGTGAGATGCCGCACCAGTCCCAGGCACGTCCAACCCGACGGCAACACCGGATGTCGCAGAGCTTCCTCCGGAAGGCCGTCCAGGATCCCGAGCATGTGATTGCGCTGGCCGGTCAGGGTCGAGAGGAGCGCCTCACACTCCTTGCTCATTGCCGGTTGCGCCAAAGCTCCTCCACTGTGTAATCGACGGTCATGCACCGGCCAGCCCGGTAACTATTCGTCGCAATGTAGGACTGCTGTCGAAATCGCCTCCATCCGAAGAGTAGCAGAAACGGGCAGTGCCAAAATGAGGTCCATAACTAGCTGACAGGGTTGACTGACCGCTTAGTTCGGTAATGCCTGCCTGCAGTAAGGGCACAAATGAGGCTCTTCCGGGACAAAACAAATCCTGGTCC
This sequence comes from Thermobaculum sp., assembly GCA_016782125.1. GTDB lineage: Bacteria > Chloroflexota > Chloroflexia > Thermobaculales > Thermobaculaceae > JACDAU01. Next base: position 780 of record JADDPA010000170.1, on the reverse strand, counting down.
GGCAGGACGGGCAGGCCTTTTCCCACTCGACAACGGCGAACACTGGTGCAGGAAAAGCCGGCACTACTCTGGCTGCTGCCAACCAAGCCCTCTGCTCGTCGTTGATAGAATCCCCAGAACATCGCTTCACGCCTAGCCGCCTCGCTTCACCTGGACCGTCCTGCCGCTTCGCCTCCACAAATAGGAGTTGGTCACCACGCCAAGCAACCACATCCCAGCAACCAGCGAGGGCTGTCCAGTAGTCAGCTTGATAACACAGAGTGGACTTGGCACGACGGATGTGTTCAACTAGGGCAGGGAGCGGATCATCGGTCCTGCTTTGCCCTGTATCTACACCTTTCCAGATCTGTCGCTTGTATCGGTCCACCCAGCGAGCATTCCAACCTACCTCCTCTAGAGCGTGTCGGAGTGCGTACTCAGCATATTTGTCCCTGCCACCGATCATCGAAGCCTTCTTGTTATGGCTATCGCCCACGATCACACGTTTGCCGTCTGGCTTAGTCTTCCAAGCCAGGCGATGGGCGTCAAATCGGACGAAGTACTTCTGGATAAGTACACCTTCTCCACTCAGTCGGCACTTGGTGGATCTGAGTGCCAGCATCTCCGGCTCGATCTGAACCGGAGTTAGCTGCCGGAGTTCGTGGAGAAGGTCGAGATTGGGTTCTGGCACCAGTAGTTGCCTCCAACGCCCCCCGCCGTCGGGCTAGTAGCCCAAGGCATCAGTCGAGCGACATCCACTATGGTTGTGCAGCCCTATGCCGCTCCTGCCTGGACTAGTAC
>JADDPA010000076.1 GCA_016782125.1 Thermobaculum sp. | reverse complement strand
GCCGCAGCGTTCTGGTTGCTCACCCGTGCCCTGGAGACCAGCCAGTGGCGATACTACGCGCTCGCCGGGGCCGCGGCCACGCTGGGTCTGTATGGTTACTTCGCGGGCCGGGCGATCCTGGTCGCCCTGCTCGCCTACGTTCCGTTTGCTCTTTGGCAGCACAGGGAGCGCTGGATGCAGGTGCTCATGGGATATGTACTGCTCGGGATCGTCGCCGTCTCCCTCTTCGTCCCCCAACTGCCCGCAATCCGCCGCAACCCCGACATGTTTAACATCCGCGCCGAGCGGGTGAGCGTGACCCGCGCCGCGAACACGCCCGGCGGCTACTTCGACCGCCATGGCCGGGCGGAGGTGCTCCCGTATCAGATCTGGCGGAATGCGCGCTTTTTCTTCGATGGAGACGTGCTCGCGGGCGACTCGTACAGCCCTCCCGAGCAACTCCTCCAGGACACCCGTCCCCGATACAGCCCGTTCCGCCGGGCACTGCTCGACCCATTCACCGCCGTGCTGTTCGCGGCGGGACTGCTCCTCTCCCTCTGGCGGCGCGAGGGCGTCGCCCTGTGGTGGGTGATGCTCCTCGTACCGTGGCTCCTGACGCAGGTGCTGACGATCAACACCCCTGACGCCGCGCGCGGCATCGGGATGCTCCCCGCGATATACTTCTTCGTCGGCCTCTCGCTCGATCAGGCGTGGCGCGTCCTGCCGCGACGGAATCTGGTGCGGCCTGGGCTGGTGGCGGCAGTCGCGTTGACCGCGATGCTGACAACCGCATCATATTTCACCTGGGCCGCCGACCCGCGGACCCTCGCGGCACGGGAGCCAGCGGTGCCGCTGGAACAGTTTGACGCGTGGCGGAGCCTGCAGATCCAGCGCGCGCGGGCGAATCAGCCATTGTTGCCGGTGAGCATCTGGCAACAGTTACAGATGGAGGAGTGAGATGCCTACCACCGTTGTGCTGACCCGCCGCGCCGCGCTCGCACCCATCGCCTGGGTGTTCGGATCGGGCTGGCTGGAGGCGGATGCGCGCGCACTGGTCGTCGATGATGACGCGTCCGTTATGCGCGCGCTAACCCAAGGGGACGCGTCGATCGCGCTCGTGGAGCCGGCGAGCTGGGCGCGTAATCGTGCGGAGGTGCGGGTCATACCGCGCACCGCCGTAACGCTCGGCCCCGGCGGAACCGACGCACTTCTCCTCGGCGCGGTGCGGCTCGACGGGCTGGAGCGTGTCACTGGTCCCGTGGAGTTGGGCGGCACGACGGAGGAGGCTGTGGCCCGCTACCTGGTCCGTGATTATTATGGCATCGCCGCACCGCTCGTACTGCAAGAGAGCGGCACCATAGAGGGTGATGCGGGGCGCATCATGTCGGGCGATGCCGCCATGTCCGCCCAGCAGGCGCCGTACGCGGAAAGCCTGTCGCGAGCGTGGTGGATCGCGAGCGGCGCCCCCTGGGTTCGGGCCCTCGCCGTCGAAGCGGCCGATAGTCAGGCGGACACGAACGCCGAGGCGCTATTCCGGGACATCGGGCGCCTGCTGCGCGAACAGGGCGAGACAGTGGCGCAGGGCCTTAGCCGTGAGCGCGGCGGCGAGGAGGACCGATGGCAGCATGTCGTGGACGCGCTCGGCCTGGGGTACGGTCTGGACGAGCGCAAGGGCCTCTCCGCGCTGCTCGCGCATGCCGCACGGCTCCGCCTGTGTCCTCGGCTTGAGGATACGCTGCTGCCCCGGTACTGATACCGATTCCGACAGATCGCACGCGCAGGTCACCCTTCGAGAGCTACTGACGGGCGCCTACTCGTCCCCCTCGCCCACGGCCGCCCACGCGATGCCGCGCGGACTCGCTCGCAGGTTCAGGCGCTGCAGCCCATCACCCGTCGGCTCCATGAGATAGACCGCGATGTCCGTAACCAGCGCGAACTTCCCGCCATCGGGGGACCACGTCGCGTACATCAGGTCCTCGCCGATTTGCGTGATCTGTTCCGGTTCCCCACCGTCTCGAGATACCCACAGGTTCCACGGGATACCGCCATGCGCTCGCGCGACCCGCGGTATCAGCGCACGCCGCCAAGAACCTTCCTCGGGGCCGTGGTCTCTGCTGCCTGACAGGTTTGAGCCCGCACTCGCGAACACCAGGCGAGTGCCGTCGGGGGAGAACCGTGGGCTCTGCAGAATACTGAACTCACCATCCTGAGTGATTGGTGTGGCTCCTGATCCATCGGGACGGGCGGTCCAAAGACTTTGCTGCCCCTGCTCGGGCTCCGTACGCACGTACGCGATGCGCTCCCCATCGCGCGACCAGCTCGGCTCCGCCGCATCCTCGACAACGACAGACCGGCGACCACTCTCCAGTTCCAGCAATTCCAGGCGCGTCCGGGAGCCCCCGTATTGGCCGTCAGTTGTTATCGCATCGCGGTAAGTCACGAGCATCGATCTTCCATCGGGCCCCCAGGCGACACCCTCAACGTGATCGCCCTCGCCCGCGTGACGGAGCACCACACCCGGAGTTGGGCTCCCTGCATCCGAGAGACGAAGGTCGATCACATAGAGATCGGCGCCCCAATGCGGATCGCCAAAGGCGCCCTGTGCGTACGTGAACGCTACCGAGCGGCTATCGGGCGATACCGCCACATTGCCGACCACGCCCTCACCGGGCATCGACACCAGGAGCCGTTCCGCGCCGCTCCCCGGCTCCACGATGAGCAACGTATTATCCCTGCAAATCAGGAGCCCGCCCGGTGACGGTACCCGCTCTCCGAGGAAGGGTGGCTACACCCAGGAGCGGTGGGAGCGCCAGCGCGAGCATGACGACAACCACGCTCAACAGGATGGCGTGCCTATACCTCGCGGGTTGACGTTCGCCTAGCGCGGGTGCAGCCACTTCCGGCGGTGCTTTGTTGATGACGCGGGCATCAGCTCGCGCCTTTGGTTGGTCGGAGCGACGCCGGGTACGTCGGGATGCCATCGGCCCACGCCCCTGTCCATCCACGGGGCGTCTGCCAACGGCGGGTCAGGGTGAGGCTGGCCGCATGCACCAGCGGGAGAGCCCGCTCCATAATGCTGACTCTCCAGGGCCGCGAAAGCCCAGCAATGGAGATCTTCGCTTCCATTCCAGTAGTTTAGCACGATCCTGCTGTGCGCTTGGAGGCGGAGGGCGATGCTGTTTCGTGCCGGACTCGGCGGTGCGCCGAAGGGTGGTTTCCGCGAACGAACCATGGGTCGGGTTACGGATTCGTGGCCTGTGCGGCATGGTGGGTGCGCGTTGTCCCTGCCCGGATGAAGCTACCCCGCAACTTAGGCGCCGGCACACCACTCGATCCTGCACTACGCGCCCTGCGAGGCTCCTGTCCCCCGGCACGTCTCCTCAAGCAGCAGGTCGACCACGTCCTCCATCCTGCCCGCCCGTGCGAATGCCCTCCTCTGGCGCGTTGCGCCGTTTCCGTCCTGTAGCGTCCGTTCCACGAGCGCGCTGACCTCCTCCCAGTCCCCGGCGTCCTCCAGAGCGGGTCGCACCCGCCGAAGCAAACCGCGAACCATGTCTTTGGCAGGCACGGAGCGACCTGCGGCAATGTCGATCAGATCCCCTTCCAGTCCGTAGCGCGCGGCGCGCCACTGCGCTGCCCGCAGTAGCTCCGACCGGGTGGGCGGACACGGCTCCGCCCAGCTGGCGTCCTGATGGCAGGTGCGCACCAGCGCCCGCACCAGCCCAGCGAACATCACCGCTTCGTCAACCGTCTGGCACACATCCGCGACACGGAACTCCACCGTCGGCAACCGCACCGGCAGCCGGACGTCCCAGTAAATCTTTGCCTCGTCCAGCGCACTCCCGGTCTCGATCAGTTCTCGCACTGTGGCGTCGTACTCCGCCGCGGACGCGAAAAACCCGGGCACGCCGGAGATGGGGAAGCGGCCCCAGACGATGGTCCGGTAGCTCGCGTGGTCGGTATCATTGGCCAACCAGTACGGCGAGCTCGCGGAGAGCGCCAGCAGCGGCGCGAGCCAGACGCGCGCCCTGTTCAGCACCTGCACCGCCGCCTCACGATCCTCCATGCCCACGTGAACGTGGCAGCCGAAGACGACTTGCTCTTGCGCGAGCTGGCCGTACCGATCCGCGAGCCACTCGTAGCTCTCCTTTGGGGTCACCTGCTGGTCGCGCCAGTGGGAGGTAGGATGCGTCGCCGCGGCCACGATATGGTTGCCATCGGCCACCGCCGCATCGATCACAGCCCGGCGCAAGCGCACGATCTCCTCGCGCACCTCCTGAAGCGTCTTGCATACGGGCGTAAGCACCTCGATCTGCGAGCGCTGTAACTCAGGCTGCACACGCTCCCCGAGCTGTTTCCTCGCGATATCAAGCACCTGACCTGCGCTCCCGCAAAGCTCTCGGGTCTGAGGGTGTACGACCTGATACTCCTCCTCAACCCCTATCGTGTAGCTCTGATCGTCCTGCGACATCCTACCCCCAAAGACCTTCGTGTTTCGCCACACTGCTCAGCCCCCGAAGTATACGTTACCACCGGTGCCCGGTCGTCATCTTAGATGCCGAAGCACCGTTGACACGCCGGACAACGCCGAGTACCATTCGACGGTCAACCCGAACCAGGCAGCACAAGCATTGGAGCAAGCAGAATGACGCAGGCGGTCGCGCTACCGAAGCGCAGCGAAGTCAATCCTCAGGACACATGGGACGCGACGCGCGTCTTCCCCTCGGTTGAGGCGTGGGCTCAGGCAGCCACACAGCTCGGCGATGATCTGGGCAGCGCGGACCGCTTCCGTGGCCACCTCGGCGACGGTCCAGAGATGCTGCTGGACTGGTTCAACACCCTGGAGGACCTGTTCGCCCAACTGGGCAAGATCTACATCTACGCGACGCTCTTCCACGAAGCCGACACCACTGACCAGGCCGCCGCGGCGATGAACGACCGCGCTGGCAGTCTGTACGCCCGCACCCAAGCGGCGGTCTCCTTCGGGGAGCCGGAGCTCATCGGCCTCGGCTTTGAGCGACTGCGCGAATGGACCCAGGAGGAGCCGCGTCTTCAGGTGTACGCCCACTACTTCGACCAGTTGGAGCGGCGGCAGGAGCACGTACGCTCGGCGGAGGTGGAAGAGCTACTCGGCCAGGCGGCGGACCCGTTCCGCTCCGCGACCTCGATCCACGGCGTCCTTGCCGACGCGGACCTCACGTTCGCCCCGGCGCATAGCTCCACCGGCCAGAAGCTGGAGGTGGCGCAGGGTACGATTGACGCACTGCTATCGAGCAGCGATCGCGAGACCCGCCGCACCGGCTCGCAGAGCTACGCCGATGCGCACCTCGCCCACCGCAACGCGATGGCAAGCTGCCTCGCGACGGGTGTGAAGATGGATGTCTTCACCGCCCGTGCTCGGCGATACCCCTCCGCGCTGGAGGCCGCGCTGGCTGCGAATTACATCCCACCGGAGGTCTTTCACAGTCTCATCAATACGTTCAAGAGCAACCTGCCGACGTGGCACCGCTACTGGGACGTGATGCGGCGCGCGCTCGGCTATGAGACGCTCCATGTGTACGACATCCACGCCCCACTTTCGAAGCAGCCTCCCCATGTCCCATATGAGCAGTCGGTGGAATGGATCCGCGATGGCCTACAACCGCTCGGCGTGCGATACCTGGACCCCGCCGTCCGGGGAATGACGGATGAGCGATGGGCGGACAAATACCCGAACCATGGGAAGCGCGCAGGCGCATTCTCCACTGGTGTGCAGGGAACGCCGCCGTACATGCTCCTGAACTACACCGAAAGCCTGCAGGGGATGAGCACACTAGCGCACGAGCTCGGGCACTCGATGCATTCGTGGTTCACATTTGAGACGCAGCCGGCCGTATACGCAGATTACTCCATCTTCGTCGCCGAGGTCGCATCAAACTTCAACCAGGCGCTGGTCCGCGCGCACCTACTCGAAACAAACACCGATCCCGACTTCCAGCTTGCCGTCATCGATGAGGCGATGGCGAACTTCCATCGTTACTTCTTCCTGATGCCAACGCTCGCACGGTTCGAACTGGAGCTACACGAGCGTGTGGAGCGAGGGGAAGCACTGACCGCCGAATCCATGATGGCGTTGATGACGGACCTGTTCCGCGAGGCATATGGCCCGGCCGTGGAAATCGACGCGGACAGGGTGGGCATAACGTGGGCACAGTTCCCGACGCACCTGTACGCGAACTTCTACGTCTACCAGTACGCCACCGGCCTCTCGGGCGCACACGCGCTCGCTCGCAATATCCTGGACGATCAGCCACACGCCGTCGATAACTACCTTGCCTTCTTGAGCGCGGGCAGCTCGGCATACCCCTTGGACGTTCTGAAGCGCGCGGGGGTGGACCTCACGTTGCCCGAGCCGGTGCAGCAAACGTTCGACGTGCTAACCGGCATGGTCGACCGGCTTGAATCCCTGACCCAGAGCTAGCGACACCGGGGACGCGCAACGCGCGGGGCGAGGGCACGAAGTCCTTTGCCCCGCGCGCCTGGTTCGAAGTCGGGCGGGCACCAGGGAGCACGGTGTCATCCGCGCCGCGACGAAGCGTTACTGTGAGAGCATGGTCTCCAGGCAGTGATAGCTCACGCCCATCCGGTCATGCTCGAACACGACCACGCCCCAGTGCTTGAGGCCGTCGAGACTAGCGTGCCGGCCGGCCTCCACGTTGCGAATCTCCACCTGGCCGTCGTGGGGGTCCCACGAATCATCCTGCACACGCAGCGCTATCGCGGGCTGCACGCGGCCCTGGTCAACGCGCTCGATGGAGTATTTCATCGCTCTGCCCCTATGGAGTTTAAAGGTTTGTCTGTCGCGCGGCACTAAACGGAGTTTACGCGCCCCTCTCGGTGACCGCAATATGCACCCGCCCCGAAAGCGCCCCACGCATCTGTGCAAACTGCACGAGCGAACAATGGGAGAGTGCTGGATCCAGGTAGATGCCGACGGACGATGGTGCATGGTGCATGGATGCTCTGTGATCGGCGCACGGCGGCATGACGCATCAGCCGGATCTCAAGGTGTTGACGGTCACGACCGTCAAGGGATAGTGCCATCTGACAGGCTCGCCGCTCGCGATGGTGCTTGGTTAGTTCAGGAAGTCCTTCAGGCTTTTCACCTGCTGATCTTCGCGGAGTCTCCCGAGCGCTTCGTGCTCGATCTGGCGCACTCGTTCTCGCGTGACGCCGATCTCACGCCCCACCTCTTCGAGCGTCCGCGGCTGATCGTCGTCGAGGCCGTATCGCAGGCGGAGCACACGCTGCTCCCGCTCCGTGAGCTCGCTCAACGCATCGTACACATGGGTGCGCAGCCCCTTCTGGAGGGCATACTCAACGGGCTGCGGCGCCATGCCATCCTCGACCAGCTCGCCGATCGTCCCCTCGCCGTCACGCCCGTACGGCTGATCGAGCGAAACTGGGTGCTGCGAGGCGCGCACGACATCGAGCATGTGTTGCTTGCTCATGCTCGTCTCCCGCGCGATCTCCTCGCTCGTGGGTTGGCGCCCCAACTCTTGGGAGAGCAGGTGCGTCCACTTCGCTATCGAGGCAACCTGCTCGGACACATGGATCGGCAGGCGCACCACGCGCGACTGGTTCGCCGCGCCCCGAGCCACGGCCTGGCGGATCCACCACGTGGCATAGGTGCTGAAGCGGTACCCCTTGTGATAGTCGAACTTCTCCGCGGCGCGCATCAGGCCGAAGTTCCCCTCCGCGATTAGGTCGCCCAGCGGTAGCCCGCGATCGCCATATCGCCTGGCGATAGAGACCACGAGGCGCAGGTTACTTTCGATGAGCTTGCGCCTGGCCCGGTCGCCCTCCTCCACCGCCGCATTGGCCAGCTTGCGCTGTCGTGCGCCAGGGGATTCGGCGAGTCGGTCGGCAGCCTCCCGGCCACGCTCAATACTCTTCGCCAGTTCCACCTCTTCCGCGGCGGTGAGGAGCGGGATGATGCCGATGTCTCGCAAGTAGAAAGCGACGGCGTCTTCGCCGCCTTCTCTGGATTCTTCGTACTGGTCCTTCGGCTGCACAGCCATAGGGTTACTCCATCTCACTTCTACTCTATTAACGAGCCAGGCTCGTCCATGGTTCCTTTTTGCCGCAGGTCCCCCACACGGTCGTATTCCCTGCGAGGGCATCCAGCAACGATCGCCCGGCAATCGTCCAGTTATGGCTGTGGCTGTGGCCGTGGAACCATTGACTGCTGCTGGTCGGGCCATTCGGCCAGTTTCACGGTGATCTGGCGCGCCTGGCCGCCTCGGACGACGGTCAGGCGCAGATCCTGGCCCGGCCGCTTTGCCGCGATAGCGTCACCGAGGTCGCTCATGTCGGAGACCTTCTTCCCGTCCACGGCAGTGATTACGTCGCCGCCCTCCGGAACCATCGAGCCATCCCCGCGCTGGCCGCCGCGTATACCGGCGTCTGCTGCAGGGCCATCCGGGACGACTTCCGTAACGAGCACGCCCTCGGTTACTTCCAGCTCCTGCTCGCGTGCCGTGGTGGCATCCAGGTCGTAGCCGGCGATGCCCATCCATGGACGCCGGATCGTCTCACCGGCCTCCAGTCGCGGCAACAGGTCCTTCGCGATGTCGATTGGAACCGCGAACCCCACCCCGACCGAGCCTCGTACGGGGCTCTCGTTCAGCGTGTTCACGCCGATGACCTCTCCGCGAGAGTTGAAGAGCGGCCCGCCCGAGTTTCCGGGGTTGATTGGGGTATCGGTCTGAATGAGGTCGCGCTGCGGGCCATAATCACGGTCCACCGCACTCACGATACCCTGCGTCACCGACTGCTCCAATCCAAACGGGCTGCCGATTGCGATTGCGATCTCGCCGACCTCCACGGAGCCAGAGTTGCCCAGCGCCACGACGGGCACATCTGCGGGCATGTTCTGGACCCGCAAGAGGGCAAGGTCACTCGTGGGGCTCGTGCCGAGCACTTCCGCATCCCGTGTCTCGCCGTTCGCGAAGCGAATCCGCACCGCTCCCGCGCCGTCCACCACGTGACTGTTCGTGAGGATCAGCCCCTTGGCATCGACGACGAAGCCCGAGCCACCACCCTGCGGGGTGAGCCCCCGACCGGATTCGCCAGCGGTCTGCACTTCGACAACCGCGCCGCCCGCCCGCCGATACACCTGGCTGGCGATCGTGGCCGACTGGCCGGTTCCTGCCTGAAGTGGCTGGGTTGTGAGCGATGCGCCCTGCGCCGTGCCGCTCGTACTCTGCTGATCGTCCACCAGCCAGCGGTCCGCCGCGACCGTGCCGACCGCCCCGCTACCAGCAGCCGTGCCCACCAGCGCCAGCGCGAGCAGCGCTGTTGCACCCCTGCGCCTTCCGCGGCCGGCTGCGTTGCGAGAAGTTTGTGCCTCGTGTGATTCTGGCGATGGGTACTGATACATACTGTGCCTCCGTGCTCCGTGCGATGTGCTCTGGTATCAGAATAGGAGCGGAACCTGAGAGGACACTGAGGCGATTCTGAGAAAAGGGTAAGAGTTGCCGGGGACGTCCATAGTACCAATACTAACCAATGGTGCTAGTTTGACAGAGACATAGGGCGGGCTCCATCTTGTTGTTGTCGAAGCAGCAAGGGAGGAGAGCCCTATGTCTACGCAAGATTTTATCACGGAGCTGTTCTGCAAGGTCGACGACGTGATGCGAGAGGTACCGAAGCACTCGCAGGCGAACCTGTACCCGAGCGAGATTGTCACGCTCGGGTTGCTGTTCGCCATCAAGGGGGTAGGGAATCGGGCTTACTACTCCGCGCGTCCCCGCGGCGCTTACGCGAGACCGCTGCGCGATCTACCGGTGGATCGAGCGCGACTGCGCGTCTTTGTTCCCATGCTTACCGGAGCGCACGCGCTTGTTTCGGCTGTTTGTGACCCACCGGGACTGGGCGCAGCGCTTCCTGGCCGACCCCACCACGCTGGACATCGCCGACTCCTACGGCATCGAGTTGGTGCACCCGATCCGCGAGGGCAGGAGCGAGGCGCAGATCGGCAAAAAGGGCAAGAGCAACTACCGCTGGATCGTGGGCGGCAAGCTGTGTTTTGTGCTCAACCAGAAGGGCCAGGTGGTCGCGTGGGAGGCCGCCACGGCGAACGTACACGACGCTGCCTTCCATCCGCTGATCGAGCGGCTCCTCGATGAGTCGGTGGTGCTCACCGACTCCGGCTTCCACAGTAGGGATGGTGACCCAGCCAACATGATGGTATGCAAGCGGGGCACGTGGAACGTGCGGATGGTGGTCGAGACGGTGCTCTCGATGCTGACGGTGG
>JADDPA010000025.1 GCA_016782125.1 Thermobaculum sp. | reverse complement strand
GCATCACAAAGATGAGCAATCTGTGGAAGATTCTCACGTGCTGCGCTGTTGACATCTAACTTGAACCTTTCTTGACGCCCGCTCGGGGCGACTCGCACTTGCTGCCGCGCGTCGGCTGTGGGTGGTAGCTGGGCTTCCCATCTCGCACGTTCCGACACCGGTGACATCGCCGCAGCCTACGCTACTAGATCCGATCTCTCCCTCCTCGCGAACCTCCTCTCCCCAACAAGGGAGCGTAGTCTACGCGCGTTCGCATAGCCTGTCAAGTCAACGCGATGTGGAATTAAATTCTGATCCGCGGCTCGCCAACCGGTGATGACGTTCACGAGTTATACGAACTCCGGCTGAACGGTGTGGCAACTGTCATTCCGAGCGTGCGAGGAATCCGTGGTACGGGCTACGGATCCCTCACTGCGTTCGGGATGACACAAACTACAGTTCAAGCGGATTGCGTATTACTCCGAGCCTGCGTGAAATCCGTACCCTCCTCGGCCACGGATCCCTCACTGCGGCTCGGGATGACATGCGATAGTCTTCGAACGAATTGCGTATGAGATGCATCACACCATGGGCTTGCGGTGGTGCACGGTGCGTTGCTTGAGGGCGACGATGATCGCGCCGAGGACGACGATGAGCATGGCGTCGACGATCAGGCGCTGGAGCGCGTTGAGCGCGAGTCCCGGCTCGCCCGCGGCGATACCCGCTCCCACCAGCGCGGCAGCGGGTATCAGGACGAGCGCCAGCAGCGGACCCGCGATAACCGTCCTGCGGTACGCCATGATCATCGTCACGCCCGCCGCGGCAGCGCATGCCGAGACGGCGTACTCGATCAGCGTCGGATGCGCGATCTTGTGCACTTCCTCGTTTTCCAGCAACTCCTTGATCGTCGAAGTGCCGGTTAGCCGCAGGAGGGCAAACATGGCTGCCGCGGCGAGCATCAACACGAGGTAGCCGGCCCCGACCGAGTACAGCCCGCGCTTCACCACGCGCCAGTTGCGCAGCGTCAAGCCGAGGGGCAGTTTCGCGATGGGTTCGAATCCCGGAGCGATGATCGAGGCCGCGACAAAGGAGATAGCCTGAGCGCTCGATTCCAACACCAGACCCGTTGCTCCGATTGCCCCGCCCAGCGCCATGAGCGTCAGGAAGTTCGCCGTCACCCGCCCCTGGTGCCGCAGGCCGGTCTCCGCCTCCTCCCAGACTGCCTCGTCCACGTCGCTGTCCACCAACTCCCGATGATCGGGATCGATGATGCTGGCGACCTCCGCGGTCACCACGGAGATGGGACCGAGCTTGCGCGCGCGCTCGACTGCCGCGAGCACATCGTCCGTATCGCGGTTGAGTGCGTGGACGATCACCACATCGCCCGGAGGCAGGATGGAGGAGCCCCGGTGGACGGCGAGCCCGACCACCCCATCCATCTTCTCTAGCTCGCCGAGGATAGTGTCCGTCGTGGCCGGAGGCACGGTGATCTCAATGGTGCGGTGCATACAGGGGTCTCCTCCACAAGTCGAGCGGCCGGAATCCCGCCCGACGCGCGGAGGGCCTTATCGCAAGGCGCAGTCCACAGGACGAGCTCCCCGGTACGGAAAGTGCAAAGCCGGGCTCTATAAAAAGGAGTTGCGAATGTTCTCACGGACACTGGGCAGGAGCGGCATCGAGGTGAGTCCACTGGGCTTAGGGTGCTGGGCCATCGGCGGGCAGATATATCGCGACGGCAAGCCAACCGGCTGGGGGGAGGTGGACGACGATGAGTCGATCCGGGCGATCCATCGGGGGCTCGACATGGGGGTCACGCTCCTGGACACCGCCGATGTCTACGGCGCGGGACACAGTGAGCAGGTGGTCGCGCGGGCGATCAAAGGTAAGCGCGAACAGGTGGTGATCGCGACGAAGTTCGGCAACGTGTTCGATGAGTCCACCCGCGCTGCCGGTGGCCGGGAGGCCAGCCGGGAGTATCTGCGGCGCGCTTACGAGGCGAGCCTCCGGCGACTCCAGACTGACTACCTCGATCTGTACCAGTTCCACGTCGGCGACTACCCGCCCGACCAGGCGGCGGAGGTGCGCGACGCGCTGGAGGAACTCGTCGCGGAGGGGAAGATCCGCGCGTACGGCTGGAGCACGGACGACCCCGAGCGCGCTCGCTGCTTCGCGCAGGGGCGGAACTGTGCCGCGATCCAGCAGCGGTTGAACGTCTTCGAGGGGAACCACGAGACGCTCCGCGTTTGCGAGCAGGAGAACCTCGCGAGCCTGAATCGTGGCCCGCTTGGTATGGGCCTGCTCACCGGGAAGTTCAGCGAGGCGACCACGCTGCCCGAGAGCGACGTTCGCGGCGGCTGGGATTTCCGCGAGGGTGATGTCGCACAACGGCTCCGTATGCTTGAGCAGGTGCGCGAGGTGCTCACCAGTGACGGCCGGACGCTCGCACAGGGCGCACTCGGATGGCTCTGGGCTCGCAGCGAGCGCACCGTACCCATCCCAGGATTCAAGACGCTGGAGCAGGTGGAGGAGAATGTCGGCGCCATCAAGCACGGTCCGCTGAACCCCGAGCAGATGGCACAGATCGAGGAGATCCTCGGTCAGCCTTTGTGAGGCATCTACAGCCGGGGGCATTGAGGCAGAGCCAAGGAGGGGCAGGTCTCCCTGCTGACCACGAGCTCGAGGACGGACCACGTGAGGGACTCGTCATACGGACTCCGGCTGTATGTTGATGCAGGTCATCCGGAAGTCCGTGAGGGATCCGTAGCCTATAACACGGGTTCCTCGCACGCTCGGAATGACAGATGCCACACCGTTCAGCCAGGGTCCCTATCATCCATTGGGTAGGGGGCTGTTCGACTCAATCCTCTTCGCCTACCGGCCTGAAGGCGGAACGGTGGCTGCGGTCGGAAGCCCGCTCAACTTTGCGTCAGGATGGACGTTGCTGTTTTTGGCGACGGGCGGTGTTCCCGTGGTCTGCGGCTCAGTCTCATGCGCCTCCAGGAAGCGTTTCAGGAAGTCCACGATGTACGAGTCACTCCGAGCCGAGAGCTTGCGCTCCAGCCACGCCCGGCCGAGAAAGTAAGCCAGGAGGGCCAGCATTACCATTGCGACATAAATATACTCGCCCGCCGTGACAACATCGTCGCGAAAGATTCCCGAGCCGACTTCCAAGGCGAAGTACCCGAGCACGGCCAGCACGCTCAGGCGTGTCACGATACCGAAACCGTAGCGGCCGGTGATTCGTGTGCCGCTACCGTGTGGGTGGATCCGTCCCCGGAAGGACATCGCGCGATACCCCTGCTCGAGTCTCCGCGCCGTTGTTAGCTGCGGCTCTTGCGGCATGTTCCTCGTGGTGCGGCGCAGGTTGAGCTGGAAGCTATCGCCGTGAATCTTGCGGAAGACATTGAGGTCAAGCGTTGTGGGCTGCCACCGGTCGGGCTTCGCCGCGCCGGTCCAGCCGGAAGCGGCGATGCGCCGCTGACACTCTTCGGGGCTGAGCTCGGTATAGAGCTCTATTGTCGAGTCATTAACGAGCGGCAGCTTCACAGGGGCTGTCCTCCCTCGATCCTACCGGGTCCGAAGAGCTACACGGCGCCCAGATCAGCCCTAAGACCACCCCCTACGCCCTATCTCGTCCCAGCCCGGCTTCGCGGGCCCGTATGGCGGCCTGCGTCCGGTCCGACACCTGCAACTTGCCAAAGACACTCGAGACATAGTTGCGCACCGTCTTTGGGCTCATATACAGTCGTTCCGCGATGGTTGCGTTGGTGTAACCATCGGCAACTAGTTCCAGTACCTCGCGCTCGCGCTCCGTGAGTTCGGGGAACGCGTGTGCGGGTGTTCCCTGCCTGGGCATCTCGAAGTGCTGCATCAGCCGGCGTGCGATCGATGGGCTGAAAATGGCCTCTCCGTGCGCGACCGCCCGGATCGCGCGGAGGGTCTCATCCCCCTCCGCGCCCTTCAGGATGTATCCCCGAGCACCGGCCCGCATCGCGGCGAAGACCGAATCATCGTCAAACATCGTGACTATCAGGATGCCCATCTGCGGGTGCTGTTGAAGGATCCGCCGAGTCGCCTCGATGCCAGTGAGCCCGGGCATATTGAGATCCATCAGTATGACATCCGGCCGTGTCGTCGTTGCCAGCTCAACCGCCTGGTCTCCCGCAGTAGCTTCGCCGGCGACCTCGGTGTCCGGCTCCGCCGAGAGCAGCGCGCGCATGCCGAACCGGAACATCGGGTGATCGTCGGCGATCAGGACGCGGATCGGACTCATTGCTCCTCCTTCGGCAGTGGCAGTCGGGCGCGGACGGAGGTCCCCCCGCCGTGCGTTGCGCTGATAGTGCAACTTCCTCCCAATTCCTCCGCCCGCTCACGCATGGATCGAAGTCCCACGCCTGACCGGGGGGTGGTAGGCAGGCCACAGCCATCGTCCTTGATCACCATGCAGAGAGCGTCCTCAACGTCCAGGTGGACCTCACATCTGCGCGCCCCGGCGTGCCGCACGACATTGGTCAGAGCTTCCTGAACGATCCGATAACAGGCCACCTCCACGGCTGCCGGTAGCGGAGGCAGTGGCTCCGATGCTTCGACGGTAATAGTCACTCCGGTATGGGCGTACTGTTCCGCTAACTCGCGCACGGCGGGCACGAGGCCGAGGTCATCTAGCGCAGGCGGGCGCAGATTGTACACCAGTCTACGGATGTCGGTGATGGATGACCGCGACTGCGCCTTCAGGTCATTGAGCAGGACGGCGGCGCCGCGGGGGTCGCGTTCCAGCAGCCGCGACGCAGCATCCAGGGCGAGCGTCTGGCTGGCCAGCTGCGGACCCAGCCCGTCGTGCAAGTCGCGGCGCAGGCGACGGCGTTCTTCCTCGCGCGCCGTCACAAGGCGCTCCCGCGTGCGCTGGAGGTCGGCGGTCAGGCGCACTGCATGAACTGCCACCTCTGCCTGTCGGGCAAGGTCCTCCAGCAGGCGATGGTCTGCAGGGGTAAACGTCTCGCCTGTGCCGCGAGGCGCAAGGTGCAGCTCCCCCACCAACTCGCCCTGGTAGACCAGTGGCAGGCAGAGCATATCATCTCCGCCGACGGGACTACCTACGGCCGCAGCTACCGCGAACTCGTCATCTTGCTTCAGCGCTATGGCAACGTACGGTAGCTTGAGGGCCTGGGCGATGGTCTCCACGATCGTCTTGAGCACGGCATCCGGCGCGAGCGTTGCTTCGAGTCGCTGGCCAAGTCGCGAGAGCACGGCGTACGGATCGTCGCGTTCACCGTACATCAGCCGATTCACGCCGCGCTGGAGGCGCACGCGCAGCGGATGGAAGAGCACGGCGATGATGCCGACGGCCAGGATCGAGACGAGCCAGTTACCACGGGTGCCGAAGATAATCAGGTTCGCCGCGCCCACCACGAGCACATACAGGGCGGCGACTCCGCCCGTGAGGGCGCTGAAGACGAGCGTGCGGTTGATCACGCGGTCCATCTCCCACAGCCGATAGCGCACGAGGATAACGAAGATCGTGATGGGAATTACCACGAATAATGGCGGGAATACCAGGAAAACGAACGCTTTCATCTCCTCAATGGTTAGCGTCCCCATGCCGCGATTCACGGTGTTGGGGATGAGCGAGAAAGCGCCCAGGAGCAGTGCCGCGCCGAAGGCCAGTGATAGCGCCCACACGAGCACCTTCGACTGCTGGCGTTCCGCGGCACTGGAGGAGCGGCGGTACCGCAGCGCCTGCGACAGGATACCGATGACGGGCACGGCGACCCCGAACGCTGCGATGTATGTCTCCGGCTCGCCGTCACCAACGAAACCCACGAAGAACGCCATGAAGAAAAGGGCGACCGAGTACAGGGCGCGCAGCGGCCACCGGTACCAACCCTTTCTCGGCCAGCTCGGGACAAGCTTGCCATCCGGGAATGCCAGGAGTGCGAGTGCGTATGCTAACCCTGACCCTATGTGAAACACTTGGTGCATAAAGCCTATCACTGGCAGTACGTCTTCCGCGCTGTGAGACTGGAGGTTGTAAACAGCTCCCGTCCCCAACATGCCCACGGCCAGGAACCGCGCGGCCTGGTTGTTCGGCCTTAGGCGGACGAGCAGGATCGCAAGCCCAACGTTCACGAGGCTAAACAGATATTGCAGTGTGACCTGAGCGGGGTGCTCGGCGACGTGCGACACGCTCGCCGCGTTCCTTACGATTTGGGCCAGCCCGGTCGGCAGCATGGCCTCGCCGGCGGCCACCACCGTCACCGGCCCATTCATGCTCGGATGGAGATCGCTGCGGAAGTAGTACGTACCGACCGGCGGAGCGGGGAATGTAAACTGCGCCTGGCCTGGCCCGGTGATGGCCTTGCTGCGGAAGATCGGCGTCGTGGTCGATGCGTCCTCGTACAGGGCGACGTTGTGCCGCACATTCTGCTCGTCATTGGAGAAGTTCAGCACGACGGTGCCGCTCGCTGGGAGCACCAGCTCGTCCTGATGGAACTGCCCACCCCAGGACTTCACCGAGACTTCGATCTCCTGCTCCGCGTCGGCCCATCGATGGAGCGAATCGTGTGCCGATGGGGAGAGGCTGATTAGGGCAGGGGCAAGCCCCAGCAACAGGTAGGCGGTAGCAGTCAGTGCGTAGAACGCGAAGAAGCTGGGAAACACGAGACCAGACAGCTTCGCTCGCACTCTATGCCTAAGCACCGCACACAACCTCCCGTGTAGCAGCCAGCGGCGTTCTCCCGTTATACCGAGCCTCCGCCACAGGCCGGCGCCACCACCTATAGCGTCCTCGCTGGAGCCAGATCATAACACAGCAATTAGCGCATAAGGTGCGCTGCATCAGGTGTGGAGCGCCAGGCAAACGGCGCATCCGTGCCTGCCATAGCGTCACGCGCCGATGGCGATCCGCTCCGGCTGCTCGACGGGTGATACGATCCTGCCATCCTTCATCTGCACGATTCGGTCGGCGAGCGCGCCGACGGCGGGGTCGTGCGTGACGATGACGAACGTTTGCTTGTTCTCCCGGTTCAATTGAAGCATCAGGTCCAGCACATCGCGTGAGGTGTCGGAGTCGAGGTTGCCGGTTGGCTCATCGGCCCAGATAATCGCGGGGTTGTTCACCAGCGCCCGCGCAATCGCCACCCGCTGCTGCTGCCCGCCGGAGAGTTGGTTCGGCCTGTGGTGCGCGCGGTCCGCGAGTCCCACCTTGTCAAGCGTATCCAGCGCACGCTTGCGGGCCGCATCCAGCCGCACGCCGCTGACGAGCAGGGGCAACTCGACGTTCTCGACGGCGTTGAGTACGGGCATCAAGTTGAAGCTCTGGAAGATGAAACCCATACTCCGCGCTCTATACCCCGTGCGCTGGCGGTCACTCAGCGTGTGCAGCGGTTGGCCTGAGATGACTATCTCCCCGGCGTCAATTGAATCCAACCCGGAGAGCGTGTTCAACAGAGTCGTCTTACCACACCCCGACGGCCCCATCACCGCGACCATCTCACCCCGCTCGATACTGAGGCTGACATCGCGAAGTGCGTGCACCACGACTTCCTCGGTGCGGTAGCTCTTGCTGACCTGCCGGGCTTCTACCATTGCGCCATCGGCAATAGTCGCGGACCCTGAAACCTGCTTGTGCCTGCGAAACATTCACATGTCCTTTCGTGTAACTCAGCGGCGCGATGCTCACGCCTCCTGCCACATCGCCTATCCCTGGTATCGCAGCGCCTCGACCGGAGGCACCCGCGATGCCCGCATCGCCGGGACGATCGTGAAAACCAGTGTCGCCGCCCACACGCCCAGGCCGAGTGCGCCGAGCTGTGCCCATGGGAACACGAGGTGGAGGTCGGAGGACTCCGCGTTCGCGAAGGACTTCATCAGGTTGAAGCCGCCGAGCGCTCCTGCTCCCGTCCCTACTACGATCCCCAGCAGCGCGACGAATGACGTCTCCAGCATGAACTGCCACCGCATTGCCCGCCGGTCGAAGCCGACGGCGCGCTGGGTCCCGATGTCCCTCCTGCGCTCGTGGACAGCGCGAGCACTGATGACCGCCAGTCCGGCGATACCGACGATGAGCCCAAAGGCGAGGAACGCCTGCAACATCCCCATCCACATACCGATCAGTTGGCTGGCAGTGCCGACCATGTCGGCCACCATGAGCGTCTGCGCGCCGTTGGCGACGAACTCCTTCCTCAGTTCTCGTTTCACCACGGTGCGGTCCGCACCGTTAGCGAGGCGGATCAGGAAACGGCTTGATGTCTGTGGCGATTGGAGCTCCGCCCTGGCTGCGTCGCCAAGCACGACACCCTCAAGAGGCGAGGATGCGAAGTCGCCCGGTGTCCCGATCCGACCGATGACCCGCCTGGTTACCTGCGTACCCGATGCAGGATCTCGGAGCACAAGAGTCGAGCCGGGTTTGATTGCCGGTCGTCGCATCCACTCGGTGTCTTCGTCGTACGCCGACGTTACTAGCGCGAGGCTGGGATCGCTTGCGAGCGCCTGCCACGCGTCGCGGTCGGACTTATATTCCGGCAATCGTTCCTCAAGCGTCTCGGGCGTCGAGCCAAGGTAGTCATCCGACAGGAAGGTAACGGCATCCTGAAGCGGGGCACCCTGGGGCGCGCCTTCTCTGTCATTGTCCCACTCGTCCAGGTAGTCGACAGCCTTGTACGCGGGCAGATCGAGTTGGCCATACCGCAGCTCGGAGTAGTCTACTATCGAGGTGCGCAGCATGTGGTTGCGTTCAATGCGCCCCCGGAAGTTTTCGATAGGAGTTACCGGTCCTGGCAGCACGCCGCCGTCATAACCGCTGAGTTGCGCACTGCTGGTGCGCGCTATCTCGCCGCGGAACGTGCTGCCCATGATCGAGAGGATCGTGACCATGTACAGGACAAGCGCGAACATCGCCAAGGTGAGTCCGGTGCGCCCGCGCTTCGCCGCCGGGTAGGCGAACGCCATCCGAAGCACCGACGCCAGCGATGGCAGCCGGTATGCCGCTTTCCGCAGCGCCCAGGACACGATCCCGAGATTGTATGTGGTCAGCACCACGGCGGCCACGACCAGGAAGACCCCTGCCAGGAGTGTCCACCCCGGCCCATCTTCCTGGGCATCCACCACTGCGTCGAACCCGGTGATGAGGTAGCTGTACAAGAGCACACCAACAGCAGCCACGGACCACACGAACCGACCGGGGAGCCGGTGTGCGAGCAGGAACGCGAGCCCAAACGCGGCGAGCGCCGGTCCAGCAAACATCAGGTACGCATTGTCGAGGGCAAAGCCGGCGGCGGCCAGCGCTCCCCCAGCGAGCAGCAGCAACACCTGCAAGACAAGCCGCCGCACGGACCGACGCACCGACTTCTGCGCAGGCAGGTCGCGGATAGCGGTCACGATGTTGAGCCGGCTAATGCGAATGCTGGTAAACAGCGCGGTCAGGAACGTGACCAGCAGCCCAGCTGACGCCGCGACCACCAGCGAGGACGGATGGGCATAGAAGACGACGGAGAAGTCGTCGCCCCATGCTTCCTTTATCAGTCGACTGAGCTTGTTCAGCCCCCACAGCAGCCCCATCGCGATACCGACGCCTGCCAGTGCTCCGAGCAGCGACGCGCACACGCTGTACAGGTATCCCTCGTACACAAACATGCGCACGAGTGCGCCACGCCGCAATGCCACCGCGCGGAGTATACCCAGCTCGCTCTTGCGCTCTTCCGCGAGCATGGCGTAGAGATTGACGCTAAGCAGGATGCCGGAAAGGATCGAGAGTGAGCTCATGCCGAGGAAGAATGCTGCGATCTCCCCCCCATCGCCGGCCAGGGCAGACTTCTTTGCCTGAGACACCGCAAACTGCGGCCCCGCCGGCGCCTGTGTTTGCAGAAGCGCTTGCACGGCTCCAGCCACGGCGCTCGACGCATCGACCCCGTCCACCGGTCCGCCGGCGTTGCTGATGAACAGGGTGTTGACGCCCGTTGGACTCACGCCCAGCAGCGCGCGTGTCTCCTCAATGCCGGTCAGCAGGGACCCCTCGGAGCGGGCAGATGGGTTGGCATAGCCGGAGATCCCTTCTTCGGGCACTATGCCGGCAACCGTGATCGTTTGTGCACCCTCCGGCCCGCGCAGCCGCAGGCGGGAGCCGGTCCGCAGCTCCAGAACCGTC
>JADDPA010000191.1:9977-10339 GCA_016782125.1 Thermobaculum sp. | reverse complement strand
AGCGCTCGAAGTACGCGTGCGGTGCCGGGTGGCGGCGCGGACCGACGACCGCTACGCCCTCCGCTCCGACGATCGATCTGAGGTGGGGGGGCAAAGCGACCTGCGCGCGTACAAAGCCGATGTCGACCAGCTACGACGGCGGGACGCGCTCGATGAGTTGCGCGCCCGCACGCGCGACGACTTCTTCGCCCCCGCCCGTTACGTGCTGGCACACGTCGCGGAGCGAGTAAGGCTTCCGGGGCTGGATGCAGCCTGGGAGTCGGCCCTACCAGTCGGGTCCGGGCTCGGGTCGGGTGCGGCGGTGACAACTTCGCTCGCGCTCGCCGCGATGACCATCGCCGGTCATACCCCCGAGCCAAAGG
>JADDPA010000191.1:0-9941 GCA_016782125.1 Thermobaculum sp. | reverse complement strand
CGCACGGTGGCGTGGCGTCCGGGCTCGACAGCGGGGCAATCGCCCTGGGTGGAGTCACGCGCTACACGCTGGAGGGTGGGTCTCAGCCGCTGGCATGCCGCACGCCGCTGCCGCTCGTGATCGGCGACTCGGGCGTGCGCGCGGACACGGCGGAGATCAATACGAGGGTTCGCATCGGCCTGTCCCGCCATCCCGCTCGTGCGCACCTCTTCGCCGAGATGGGGCTGCTCGTCGGGTACGCGATGGAAGCGGTAGAGACCACCGACCTGGAGGCGCTTGGCCGGCTGATGAACTTGAACCAGCTGCTGCTGGAGAAGCTCGGCGTGTCCTCCCCCGAGCTGGATTGGCTTATCGAGGCTTCCCTTGTCGCGGGCGCGCTGGGCGCGAAGCTCTCGGGGTCCGGCGGCGGGGGGATAATGGTCGCGCTCGTCCCACCCGGGCGAGAGGCGGAGGTTGCCACCGCGATCGACGCCGCTGGCGGACGGAGTATCATCGCCTCGGCGGGTGCACCGGGAGCGCGGATTGAGCCTGCGGGGGCCCGAACCTTGGCGGCGGCAAGCAGGTCGTAAGTACACTGGAGAGTTGGGAAGCATGGTGATACGAGAAGCCGACAGGGGGATAGGACAAAGTATCCCGCGCGGGCGGGTGGTGGACCTGACACATGTGCTGCTCCCCGGCAAGGAGCAGTACACGCTGGAGGTGTCGCGCCGAAACGAGCGGCATGATCCCTCGGGGGACATCATGAGCGCGGTGTATATGTGGAGTCACGTCGGCACCCATGTGGAGGTCCCTCTCCACTTCTATCGGGACGGCAAGGACACCGCCCAGCTACCGCTCGACGTGTTCATGGGACCGGCGATTCTGCTGGACTTCCGTCACAAGGAGGTCAACGAGGCGATAACACTCGACGAGGTCCGAGCGGTGGGGGATATCCAGGTCGGCGAACATGTCATCCTATGGCAAGGGCGCGAGCACCAATACCGGACGGAAGCATCGCACCAGCGCCCGTACATCACCGAGGAGGCCGTTGCCTGGTTGCTGGAGGACAGGAAGATCAAGCTCCTCGGCACTGACAGCTCCGGTTTCGAGGTGCGCGGCGTGTCGCACCACCCCAACCACACACTCTTCTTTGCTCGCGACACGGCCGTGCTGGAGTGCCTGCGCAACCTGGGCGAGCTTCGCAGCCAGCATTTCTACCTGATCGCGCTCCCACTGCCCGTAGAAGGACTGGATGCGTGCCCGGTGCGTGCGCTCGCCATCGATCCTGGAGAGTAGGAGAAGCACGATGGGACCGGGGCAACTAAGGCTGGGCGCTGCACTGTTCAACGGCGACCACGGACAGCTCGCGGATGAGGTAGCGCGCATCGAGGGGGCGGGTCTCGACTTCGTCCACCTGGACGTGTTCGACGGCCACCTGGTGCCGGACCTCGGTTTCCCGCCGCGCACCATAGCCGCGCTACGCCCGCTGACTCGCCTGCCCTTCGAGGTGCACCTGGCCGCTGCTGATCCATTGCGCTTCGTCCCGCAGCTCGCCGAGGCAGGCTGCGACCTGGTGCTCTTCCACGGGGAGAACGTACCGATGCTGTACGAGGCGATCTTCACGGTCAGAGAGCACGGTGTGCGGGTGGGGTTGGTACTCGGCCTCGGGACGCCACTGCAACTCCTTGAGCCGGTTGTGCCGCTCGTCGACGCCGTGCTGCTGTTGGCGCGGGTCACCGGCGAGGGCGCAAGGGGAGCGACGTTCAACCCCCTCGTGCTATCCCGCGTGGAAGCCGTCGCGGCGATGGCACGGGCGGCAGGAGCGGACCTTGATGTGCAGGTAGCGGGCGGCGTGAACCGCAACCACGTGGCGGCGTTATCCCACGCGGGCGCGACCTCGCTCGCGCTCGGCGCAGGGCTGTACAAGGCGCCGGACATGGCGCGCGAGGTCGCCGAACTGCGCGCTCTCGCACACGCGGGGGTGGCATGATGGCGCGCTGGAAGGTGTTGGTCGGCTCGCGCACCTTCGGGAAGGCATCGGTGGGGCACATCGCACGGCTCGAAGCGGCGGGGTGTGATGTGATCCCGAACACGGTGGGGCGTGCGTACCGGGCCGACGAGCTCATCGAGGCCCTCCGCGGCGTGGACGCGATCATCACCGGTACGGATGCGCTCACGGCGGAGGTCATCAATGGGGCGGACGCGCTACTGACAATCGCAAAGCACGGCGTGGGGCTGGACAACATCGACCTGGAGGCAGCGCGCAGGCGCGGTATCGTTGTTTCCGCGACGGCGGGCGCGATCCATGATTCGGTGGCAGACCACACCCTCGCCCTACTGCTCGCGCTCGCGCGTCACGTCGTGGAGGCGCACCGCGACGTGACGGCGGGTGGCTGGGGCGGGCATATGGGTATGGAGTTGCGCGGCAAGACGATGGGCATCGTTGGGTTGGGGAGGATCGGGAAGGAAGTGTGCGTGCGCGCCCAGGCATTCGGCATGCGCGTCGTCGCGCACGACCCCTACCCGGACGAAGCGTTCGCGGCCGCTCATGAAGTCTCGTTCGTGCCGCTGGGGGAGTTGTTGGAAACGTCGGACATCGTCTCCCTCCACGCAGCAGGAGGCGGGGCGGGGGGCCACCTGATCGGGGAGGCGGAGCTGGAACAGATGAAGCCCTCCGCGTTCCTTGTGAACACTGCTCGTGGCGGGCTGGTGGATGAGGCGGCGCTCGCCCGGGCATTGAGAGCGGGCCGGCTCGCGGGGGCAGGACTGGACGTGTTCGCGCAGGAGCCGCCGGCGGGCAGTCCGCTACTCGGCCTCCCTAACGTGGTACTCACCCCGCACGCCGCGGGGTTCACGCGAGAAGGTCTGCTGCGGATGGGGGACATGGCAGTGGAGAACTGCCTGCGGGCGCTGAGGGGCGAGCCGCCGTTGCAAGCGGTGTAGCAGGGATGCGGGGAGGCTAGGTATGATCCTCGATCGGATGCGCCTGGACGGCAAGGCAGCACTCGTGACCGGTGGCAGCCAGGGTCTTGAGCTGGGCATGGCGCTGTCGCTCGCCGGGGCGGGGGCGGACGTGGCGATCGTAGCCAGGCGGGAGCACAAGCTGGCCGAGGCGTCTGAAAAGCTCGGGGCATGCGGGCACCTGGTGCTGCCCATCGCCGCGGACCTGGCAGACCTTGACGCCGCGCTGGGGGCGGTGGATGCAGCGGCGGCGGAGTTCGGCAGACTCGACATCTTAGTCACGGCGGCAGCGGCGCAGCTGCGCAAGCCCGCGCTCGAGGTTACGCCGGAGGAGTGGGACCACCTGGTTGCCGTGAACCAGCGCGCGGTGTACTTCATGTGCCAGCGAGCGGCGCACCACATGCTCCGTTCCGAGCGGACCCAAGAGGAGGACTCAAGGGGGAAGATCATAAACGTCGTCTCCCTCACCGCCGTGGGCGCGTGGCCCGAGGTCAGCGTGTACGGGATGACGAAGGGCGGCGTCGCGCAGATGACGAAGGCGATGGCGCTGGAGTGGGCACCCCACAGGATATGCGTCAATGCGATCGGACCCGGAACCTTCCACACCGAGCTCACCGATGCACTCTACTCTGACCCCGAGCGTGCCGCCCGGATAGTAAGCCGCATCCCTATGGGGAGACCAGGGCATCCCGACGATCTGGCCGGTGCGACGGTCTTCCTGGCGTCCCCCGCCTCGGACTACGTGACAGGCCAGGTGCTCTGGGTGGACGGCGGATGGTTTGTCGGCTAACGGTGAGCACGCTGCCCCGATGGGATATGAGGTGGTACGTGGATGGGTAATCTCAGGTTCGCCGTCATCGGCGCCGGCTTCTGGTCTCGCTTCCAGCTGGCGGCGTGGCGAGAGCTCGAGGGCGTAGAGTGCGTCGCGGTATACAACCGCACCCGGGCCAGGGCCGATGTGCTGGCTCGGGAGTTCGGCGTAGCCAGGGTGTACGACGACGCCGAAGAGCTGTTCGCGGCGGAGGAGCTGGACTTCGTTGATGTCATCACCGATGTCGAGACCCACCCGAAGTTCGTGCATCTCGCTGCGCAGCACCGGGTGCCCGTGATCTGCCAGAAGCCGATGGCCCCCTCCCTCACCGAAGCGGAACGGATGGTGCGCGATTGCCGCGAGGCGGGTGTACCGCTCTTCATACACGAGAACTGGCGGTGGCAACACCCCATACGGTGGCTCAAGCAATTGCTGGCCGAGAACTGCATCGGGACCCCCTTCCGCGCTCGCATCGACATGATCTCCGGCTTCCCCGTGTTCGCGAACCAGCCGTTCCTCGCGGAACTGGAGCGGTTCATTCTCACCGACCTCGGCAGCCACATCCTCGACGTGGCACGGTTCCTCTTCGGCGAGGCGGTGAGCGTCTACTGTCAGACGAATCGGATACATCCTGCTATCAAAGGCGAGGACGTGGCGACCGTCCTGATGCGTATGGGGGGGCAGGGGACGACCGTGCTGTGCGAGATGGCGTATGCCGGCACCCCGCTCGAGCGGGAGCGGTTCCCGGAGACGTTCATCTTTGTTGAGGGAGAGAAGGGCTCGCTCGAGCTCGGGCCGGACTACTGGATGCGGGTCACAACGCAGGAAGGTACGCACGCCAAGAGACACCCGCCGCCCAGGTATGCCTGGGCGGACCCCGCGTACGACCTGGTGCAAGCGAGCATCGTACCGTGCAACGCCAATCTCGTCGGTGCACTGCGCGGCGAGGGGAATGCCGAGACGACGGGGGAGGACAACCTGCAGACGATGAGGCTCGTGTTCGCGTCGTATGACTCGGCTGCCAGGGACGAGGTCGTGCGGATGAGCGCGGGTTGAGCCAGGGCGCAGGGCAGCGGGGGATCGCGGGCGCGTTACCGGAGAGCGTGCTCTGTCGAGGGAGGTTTGAGCCGCCGCCAGCGCGGATTCCCCTTCGCGCTGACCCGCTCTCCCTCGTATTCGAAGGAGGGGACCTGCGGTACATTCGCCTGGGCGATCGGGAGGTGCTGCGCCGTGTGTACGTGGCCGTCCGCGACCGCAACTGGGGCACCGTGCCCGCGGTACTCTCGGATATGCGCATAGACGCAGGGAGTGACTCATTCAGCATCTCGTACCATGCCAAGCACAAGCACGCTGATATAGAGTTCGCCTGGGAGGGGTCGATCACGGGCGACAGCGGTGGGACGATCACTTGCTCGATGGACGGTACGGCGCGCTCGACGTTCCTCCGCAATCGTATCGGCTTCTGCGTGCTGCACCCCATCAGGGAGTGCGCCGGACAGCCATGCACGATCGAGCACGCGGACGGGAGCACGGAGCACGGCGAGTTTCCGCTATACATCTCGCCCCACCAGCCATTCCTGGAGATGCGGGCGATCACGCACGAGGTCCTGCCGGGCTTGCGCGCCGAGGTGCGGTTCAAGGGCGACATCTTCGAGATGGAGGACCAGCGGAACTGGACGGACGCCTCATACAAGACGTACTGCACACCGCTGCGCCTACCCTACCCGGTAGAGATTCGAGCGGGGGACCCCGTCGCTCAAGCGGTCACGCTCCGCCTCCACGCAGATCGTCCCCAGCCTCAAGTTCGGGCGCGGCCCGCGGAGCTGATCTACTCCATCCGGGATGAACCCACCGTTCCGCTGCCCCGCATCGGGCTGGGGGCGTCCACTTCGGGCGAGACGCTTAGCCCGCGCGAGCTCGTGCGGTTACGGGCGCTGAACCCTGCGCACCTGCGGGTCGACCTGGATCTGTCCGCTCCCGAATATCCGGCCGTCCTGGAGCGGACGAGCCAGACCGCCACGGCGCTCGGGACCGCCCTGGAAATCGCACTCTTCCTGTCGGACAGTGCCGAACAGGAGCTCGAGCACCTTGCGGCGCTGCTGGAACGGATCAGGCCGCCCGTCGCCGCATGGCTCGTCTTCCGCGTGGCGGACAGGCTGACGGGCGAAGGTCTCGCCGGGCTGGCCCGGCATCACCTTACATCCTACGAGCCCCGCGCGAGATTCGGAGGTGGCACGGATGCATACTTCACCCAACTCAACCGCGCACGTCCTCCGGCATCCTCGCTCGACTTCGTCTGCTACTCGATAAATCCACAAGTACACGCATTTGATGATGCGTCGCTCGTGGAGACATTCGAGGCACAGGGCGCGACGGTGGAGAGCGCCAGGCGATTGTATGACGGCCTGCCGCTCGCAGTCACCCCGGTCACGCTCAAACCCCGCTACAACCTGGACGCGACCGGCACAGAACTGCCCCCGGCAGCCCGAGAGTTGCCGCGTGCCGTGGATCCCCGCCAGATGTCGCTGCTCTGCGCGGGCTGGACGGTTGGCAGCCTGAAGTACCTGTCGGAGAGCGGCGCCGCGAGCGTGACGTACTATGAAACCGCCGGCTGGCAAGGCGTGCTGGCGGGGGCAGCAGGATCGCGCATCCCGGACAAGTTTCCCTCCTTCCCAGGCTGCGTCTTTCCCGTGTATCACGTGCTTGCGGATATCGGGGAGTTCTCGGGTGGAGACGTGGTGTCAACCGAATCGAGCGACGCGCTGCTTGCGGACGGGATCTGTGTGCGCAAGGGGAACAGGACGATGCTGCTCCTGGCGAACCTGGGACCGGAGCGTCAGACCGTGATCCTGCGGGGGTTGGACGGGCCGGTACACGTGCGGACCCTGGACGAGACGACCGCGCGGGAGGCTATGGAGGTCCCGGAGGAGTATCGGGCGCGCGAAGGCGCGAAGGCGAACGCCGACCCTCAGGGGCTACCGCTCGACCTGCTCCCGTACGCGGTCGTTCGCGTCGACGCTCCGTAAGGGGGCGCCATCGCTCGGCCACAACTGGCGGTGGCGATCGGACATCCCCCGCAACAGAACCTATCCGCACCTCTGTCGGGGGGCACGCACGCTGAGCCATTTCGCGAACGCGGGGGCGGCCGGCACCCCGCTAGTGTCGGCACGATGCAGAGTGGGACGAGAGGGTGTATGCTTACACTAGCCCGCCACGCGCGAGAAAGGGATCGCCATGAAAACCTGGGTTGTGAGCCTCCTACTGGTGCTCGGACTGGGGTTGTCGCTTATCGCCTGGGGAATGCGCCCGGACGCCCCCCGAGCGGCGAGTGTGACCACCCCAACCTCCACTGCTACATCCCCTCCCCGCGAGGTGGTAGCGACAAGCACGGTCGTCTCGCCGAGCACCACGACGCCGACTCCCAGCGAATCCGTGGCCAGCACCCCGGCGCGCGCGGTTTCCCAGGCGGAAGAGACCGTCAGGCAGGACCCCATCCGCAAGCCGAAAGCCGCCGCGGTGAGCAAATCTAGGCCGAAGCCTGTTGTTGCCCCCGCCGCGATCCGCAAGACCACGCTCTACGTCCGTGGCAGGGATTACTCGGGGGCGAACCTGCGGGCCAAGCCGAGCGTTCAGTCGAAGGCCCTGTTGATCCTGCCCTACGCAGCAAATGTTGAGGCGGAGACCAAGCCGCGGAAAGGGGCGGACGGCAGGGCCTGGTACAAAGTCGCCTACCGCGCGAAGACCGGCTATGTGGCGGGCACATTGCTGAGCCGTGCCAAGCCGGCACCGAAGCCCGAGCCGCCCATCACTCTGTACGTGGCCGGCGAGGGATACGAGGCGGTCAACATGCGCGCCCGACCCAGCACCGACGCCGAGATCGTGGCGGTCGTCCCGTACGGTGCCAACGTTAAAGCCACCCGCAAGCAGGTACGCGGGGCGGACGGGGCGCCATGGTACGAGGTAACCTATCAATCCCGCAAGGGCTACATGCTCGGCCGCCTGCTGAGCGACCGCACACCACCCGCCGAGCCAACTCCAGCCCCGACGGAACAAGACGCCATCGCGACCCCGCAGCCCGAAGTTTCCGCGCCCGTCGCAACCCCAGAGCCAGAAGATTCCGCGCCCGTCGCCACGGTGGGCTTGCCGTCGCGGCTTTCGATCAACACCGCGAGCGTGCAGGTAGACGCCCCCGTGGAGTATGTCGGGCTGACGCCCGAGCGCGCGATGGAGACGCCGGACGGCTGGTGGAACGTTGGCTGGTACGAGCTCGGGCCGCGGCCCGGGGAGGGAGGCAACGCGGTGCTCGCCGGGCACCTCGATTCCACGAGCGGCCCCGCTGTGTTCTGGGACCTGGCGAAGCTGCAGATCGGGGACGAGGTCTCTGTGACCGACGAGTTTGGCAACACGATCCGGTTCGTCGTGCGGCGGATGGAGGTATACGGTGCCACCGATGCGCCACTGAACCTGATCTTTGGCCCGACCGAAGGAGCGCACCTGAACCTGATCACGTGCCAGGGAACCTTCCAGGGCAGCGCGGGCTACGACAGCAGGCTGGTGGTATTCACCGACCGGGTCGAATGAAGGCAGGGCCGGCCACCGCTCCTGGTGGGGATAGGTCGGCTTCCATGGCCCGCCGCCCCGTGATGCGTAATCCGCTTGATCCCTACTGCGTGTCATCCCGAACGCGTTGAGGGATCCGTACCTCCGACCACGGATTCCTCGCATGCTCGGAATGACAGGTACCCTGCCGTTCAGCCGGAGTCCGTATCAGACCTCCACTCGATGACCGTATGGGTTGCGCGGGATAGCTGGCTCGCAGCGACCCGCACCGCCGTCAATTGCGTGCCGCCGGTCGGGCCGCCTGATGTCAGAGCTCGGAACTGACGAAGCGAAGGGCCACGATGGCGAGCGACTCCCAGGCGTGGCCATGCTCCGGGGGGATGGTGGCCCACTCCTTCATCAGTCTGCCATCGCGCCGAGCGTCGAAACGCGCGGCGGTGCCGTCGGCGACGAGTTGGTCGGCCCGGTGGCGGGGGAGCTTCACGACGAGCTCGCCACGGCAGATCATCGCGAAGATCTTCTTGTCGGCTCTGAGGCCGGGAACCGCGCCGAACCCCGTGCCCTTCTGGACGCACGGCTCGTTGAGCAGATGCCTGGCAAGCTGAGCGAACAGGTCCGTGGCGCTCCGGCCGGCTCCGGGCAACGTGTTCATGGCCGTGCTTCCGATCCCTGCCTCGACATCGGTGCATACCTCGCCGGCCACCAGCGGCGGATGGCGTCGGCGAACTCCCGCGGGGCATCGGACTGCAGGTAGTGTCCCACACCGTGCAGGGTGACGTCGGTATGGTTCGGGAGCAGACCCTGCCACCGCCGTCGCTCACGGTCCCGAAACGCGATGTCGGCGTCCGCCCACAGGATCAGGGCAGGTAGCGCATCAATGGCCTCCAAATACCGCGCAACGTCCTCCAGGAAAGCGCGGCTCCTGATGATCGCCTGGGGCAGAACGGCGCTGGCATGGCGCCGTTCGCGCGTGGACAGCGCAGCCCGGTAGTGCGCCATCTCCGCCGCCGACAGCTTGCGGCGCCGGTGCCCCGCCGGGATCACGGCGTTGACGAAGAGATTGAATCGCTGAATGAGTTCCCGGCCCACCAGCCCTCCCATCAAGCGGGAGAACAGCTCGAAATGCGCGTCGCCGTTGACGGGCCACGCCCACGTATTCGCGATCACCAGGCTGTCGAACCGGTGCGGGCTGCGCTCGGCGACCGAGAGGCCGATCGGCCCGCCCCAGTCCTGCACCACCAGCGTGATGCCGCTCAGGTCCAGCTCCTCGACGAAGGCTGCCGTGACCGCGGCGTGCTCCTCGGGCAGGTAGCGGTAGCCGGCTCCGGCCACGGACAGGCCGAAGCCGGGGTAGTCGAGGGCGACGCAGCGGAACTCGTCGCGCAGGGACCGGATCACCTCCCGGTACACGAAAGACCATGTGGGGTTCCCGTGCAGCATCAGCAGGGTCGGACCCTGCCCTTCGTCCACGTAGTGGACCAGGTGTCCATTCAGCTCCACGAAGCGGCTGGTGAAGGGGAACATCTCCCCGTTGACCCAGCCGGGCCGTCTTCCCCTCGAACCTTCGTCTTCCATTGCCACCTCCCGTACGCCTGTTATACGCAGTCTCGCTGTTGGGTAGCAAGCATAC
>JADDPA010000152.1 GCA_016782125.1 Thermobaculum sp. | reverse complement strand
GCGGAGCCGCGCGGTGGTCTGCGTCGGTCGCGCGCTATCGGTCCAGATGCCACTTGGTGCACTGTGTCGTGTCCTCGACGACCACGCCCATCGCCAGGAGTTGCGCGCGCAATTGGTCGGCTTCCGCGAACTGCCGTGCTGACCGGTGCTCCTCGCGCACGCGGATCAACTCCTGCGCACCAGCCGGCAACTCCCCGCTAGTAGGCGCCTCCAGGCGCAGGCCGACCGCTGCACCCAACTCCCGGAGGAGGGACGCTGCAGGCGCGCCATCCGCGCCGCGCGCGTTCAACCGGTTCACCTCGGTCGCAAGCTCGTACAAGACGGCGAGTGCGCGCGACGTGTTGAAGTCATCGTCCATGGCGGCGATGAACTCCGCGCGGTGTGCTGTATAACTGCCAGTGTCGGTGCCTGGCTGGGCACTCTCCGCAGCGGCAGCCAGGCGCTCCGCGGCGGTGCCTGCCGCGTTCATAGCCTCATCGGAGACGCTCAGCGGCCGGCGATAATGGGAGGAG
Organism: Thermobaculum sp.; assembly: GCA_016782125.1. Classification (GTDB taxonomy): domain Bacteria; phylum Chloroflexota; class Chloroflexia; order Thermobaculales; family Thermobaculaceae; genus JACDAU01. The sequence goes on along the minus strand of JADDPA010000152.1, from coordinate 9,868 downwards.
AGCACGAACAGCCGGTAACCGTCAGCACCATACCTGCGGACAACTTCGGAAATGGGTATGACGTTTCCGACGGATCGTGCCATCTTCGCTCCGGTGTCGTTGCCCCCCTCACCGAACTGGACAAACCCGTTGTGCATCCAGTACTTTGCGAAGGGCCGCTTGCCGGTGAGTTGCTCGCTCTGTGCGATCTCGTTCTCATGGTGGGGAAAGATCAGGTCGTTCCCGCCGCCGTGAATGTCTATCTGGTCACCGAGCGCGCACCGGCTCATCGACGTGCACTCAATGTGCCAGCCGGGCCTCCCCGGTCCCCAGGGACTGTCCCACGCGGGCTCGCCGGGCTTCGAGGACTTCCACAGTGCGAAGTCCATCGGGTGCTCCTTGCGCTCGTCAACCTCCACGCGCGCACCCGCGTTCATCTCATCGATCCGGCGGTGGCTGAGCTGTCCGTACATCGGATCGCTCATCACCCTGAAGTACACGTCGCCGTCTTGCTCGTACGCGTGCCCGAGTGCGATTAGCCGGGCCACATCGGCGATGATCTGCTCGATCATCTCGCTGGCGCGCGGGTAGGAATGCGCGCGCAGGACGTTCAGCGAGTCCATATCACTCAGGAACTCCTTGGCATAGCGGCATGACAGCTGATTCCACTCCTCACCCGTATCGTGGGCGCGGCGGATGATCTTATCGTCCACATCGGTGAAGTTCTGGACATGGCGTACCCGGTATCCGCTGAACTCCAGGTATCGGCGGACCACATCGAACACGATGTACGACATGGCGTGACCGATGTGCGCAGAGCCGTACACGGTGGGCCCGCACACGTACATCCGGACCCCGCTCGGATCAAGCGGTGCGAACTGCTCCTTCTGCCGGGTGAGCGTGTTATAGATGTGTAACATTGGTCCTCTGGTGGTAACCCGCATGGTCGCGTGGGTAACCGCTAGTCAATGCAACCCCAAAGCAAAGCACGGATGAGGTGAGGCGCGGGCTGCAATCCGGCGCTCCTAGTCCTGGGACGCGGAGGTGGCTGACGCTGCGGGTGACTTCTTGCTCTCTTTCGGCTTTGTCTCGGCTGCCTTGTCGGGGGCATCCGACGCCTTCTCACTTGGAGTCTCGGACTCCGTAGCGGTGCCTTCAGATTCGGCTTTCGCTGCCTTTGGCGCGTTGTCCGTCTTATAGAAGCCAGGACCCTTGAAGAGCACGCCGACGGGGTGAATCACTCGATGTACGGCAGCCCCACAATCCGGACACACCGTGACCGGAGGCTCACTGAAGCGCTGAAATCGCTCGAAACGATGGTGTTGCGGACCGTCGCACTGATAGTCATACGTGGGCATCTACTACCTCAGTCCCGCGTTGTATGTGATCATAACTCGAACCGCCGTCATCTTAGCCAACCGCGCCATCGAACCGCAAACCACGGTAGGCATTCAGGTGCCGTAACCCGCTGCAACCGGTCCGTGGTGGCTGCTATCATGGCCCCGCTACAGGAAGGGGTACGCGTGTGATCGCGGAAAGCAACGTCCTTAAAGGACTGAATGAGCAGCAGTTGGCGGCCGTCAGCGCGCCCGACGGCCCGGTGCTCGTGCTCGCCGGGCCCGGCTCAGGCAAGACCCGAGTGCTGACGCACCGGATCGCGTACCTGCTCGACACGCGCGGTGCGGACCCTTCGGAGATCTTGGCGGTGACCTTCACCAACAAGGCCGCGCGAGAGATGCGCGAGCGACTGAGCCGCTTGGTCGGGCATGACGCCCGCGACCTCACGGTCGGAACCTTCCATGCGGTCTGCGCACGCATCCTCCGGCGCCACGGTGCGCCGGTCGGGCTCGGTGCTGACTTCGTGATCTACGACGACGACGACCAGCTCCGCCTGCTCCGCCAGGCGATCACCGAAGTCGGCCTCGACGACAAGCAGTATACGCCCCGCACGATGCAGAGCAAGATCAGCGATGCGAAGAGCAAGCTGCTCACACCGCAGGAGTATACGGAGGCAGCGCAACAGTACATCCAGGAGGTAGCGGGCCGGGTGTATCGGCGGTACCAGGAGTTGCTGGAATGGAACCAGGCCGCAGATTTTGACGATCTCCTTATGAAGGTCGCCGAGCTATGGTCTTGGCATCCCGACGTGCTGCACCAATATCAGCAACGGTGGCGGCGGGTGCTCGTCGACGAGTACCAGGACACCAACCTCGCGCAGTATACGATTGTCCGCCTGCTCACCCGCGAGCACCGGAACCTGTTCGTCGTGGGTGACGAGGATCAGGGCATCTACTCCTGGCGCGCTGCGGATATCCAGAACATCCTGAATTTCGAGCGCGACTACCCCGATGCCACGGTGCTGCTCCTCGAACAGAACTATCGTTCCACGCAATCGATCCTTGACGTGGCAACGCACGTCATAAACGCCAATCCGGGCCGCCGGGCGAAGCGGCTCTGGACGGACCGCGCGGGGGGCATACCCGTCCAGGTTCAGGAGGCCTACGACGAACAGGACGAAGCAAAATACATCTGCCGGGAGATTCAGCGGTTGACGGCCGCGCACAATTACCGGCACTCCGAGATCGCGGTGATGTATCGCACAAACGCGCAGTCTCGGACGATCGAAGAGCATATGGTGCGGTACCGCATCCCGCACGTTCTTGTCGGCGGCACACGCTTCTACGAGCGCAAGGAAATCAAGGACGTGCTCGCGTACCTTCGGCTCGTGCATAACCCGTACGACACCGCGAGCCTGCGTCGCGTCGTGGAGCAAACACATTCCGGCAAGGGTGTCGGCAAGGGGACAATCAGCGCCCTGGAAACGTACGCGGAGACCGCCCACCTGCCGCTATGGGACGCGATCGCGGTGGCGACTGCTCCGGCCGGGGAGGAGGTCACGCTCTTCGGTGGGATCCGGTCGAGCGTCGGAGCGCCGCGGCTCTCAACGGCAGCGAGGACCGCACTGCGCACCCTTGTGCAGGCAATAGACGACCTGCGTGCGAAGCGTGAAAACCTTCCCCTGCACCACCTGGTCGAGACCCTGCTGGCACGAACCGGGTACGCACATGCGTTGGCAGACGGCTCGGACGAGGGGCTGGATCGACTGGAGAACGCCAAGGAACTCATCACGGTCGCCCAGGACTACGCGGGCATGCAGCCGAGAGAGGCGCTGGCCGCGTTCTTGGAGGAAGTGGCCCTCCTGGGCGAGCTCGATCGGACGCAAGAGACGGGAGACGCGGTCACGCTTATCACGCTGCATGCGGCGAAGGGCCTGGAATATAAGGTGGTGTTTATCGCCGGCATGGAGGAGGGGTTGCTCCCACACGCCCGGTCCCTCGAGGAGCAGCGAGCGTTGGAGGAAGAGACCCGCCTCGCGTATGTCGGCGTGACGCGTGCAATGGAGCGTCTCTATCTGTCCTTTGCCGCTCATCGAACGATCTTCGGTGCACAGCAAAGCAACGATGCGTCCCGCTTTCTCTTCAGCATCCCACCATCGCTCGTAAGCGGGTTCCTGCCGATGCAACGTTCATCTGGTCGGCGCTCTGCCACCACAGCGCGGTCGCTGCCGGCACCTCCGGCCGCGGTCTTTCACCGGGCCGGCGCGACCCAGACGAAGGCAAACACCCCCCAATACAACCCAGGTGAAGCGGTCCGGCATCCTCGGTTCGGTGAGGGGACGGTGACTCGCGTGGTGATGCAAGACGGGGAGGCGGAGGTCGAGGTGCGGTTTGCGGCGGGTTCGACGAAGCGGCTCGTTGCCAGCCTGGCGAAACTGGAGAAGATGTAGATCGAGTCTTCGCGGCTCGGTACAGGGAGAGGACCGTGGAGCGAAATCACTGGATGCTGGTGTCGTGTGCGGAGAACTTCGAGCTGTCTCGGAGCCGCGGGTTCGACATCGCGGCGATGAAGAGCCGTCATGCGAAAAAGGCTGCGGACGTCCGGACAGGCGACAAGGTGATCTTCTACCTCACCGGCGTTATGGCGTTTGGTGGTGTCGCGGCGGTCACAGGTGAGTCGTACTATTCCGACGAACCAATATGGGGAAGTAGAAAAGTGGGCGAGACGTATCCGCACCGCTTCCGGATCACCTTGGAAATTGCCGCTGAGCCCGGCGAGTATCTCCCTGCCGCGGACCTGGTCGAGCGCATGGCGCACACAAAGAAATGGCCGGCCGAACACTGGCGACTCGCCTTCCAGGGCAACGTCCACCGACTGACGCTGGAAGACTATAAGCTCATCAAGCAATGCCTACAGCAGCGCAAGGCGGTCATGGTAGGGTGAAGGCAAAGGGCAGTGTACTGACCGAAGCCGCAACAAGCCGATCGACAGCTTGTTCCTTACGGACGGACTGGCCCCGAGTTACAGAAGATTCGGCGTGGTATAGTAAATGAGCACTGGAGAGTAGGCACCCGATGGGAGCAATGCGATGACGAATGAGGAAGCGATCACCGAGGCCCTGAAAGAGGTCTACGACCCGGAGATCGGCATCAATATCGTTGATCTGGGCCTCGTGTATAACGCCGAGATCGAGGAGGGATCCGTCAACGTTGAGATGACGCTGACGTCGATGGGCTGTCCCGCCGGGCCGATGATCGTCCAGCAGGTCGAGGAGATGCTCGAACCACTCGACGGTGTGGAAGACGTTCAGGTGCGAATCGTCTGGAGCCCGGCTTGGAATCCGAGCATGATGTCCGAGGACGCCAAAATGGAGCTCGGCTACCTGTAGCTCACTTTAATCTACGAGCTCATTGCTTCACCCCAGCGACTAACGGTGCAGCGCAGGACGGGCCAGCGTTTGGACTTGCAGTATTCCAAATGGCTCACCATCCCAGTAAGTCGCCGCATCACTGTTCACTGTTTTCGGCGTGCTCACTCCGCGCTCGAGGCAAATAAGGGGCGCCATAACAGTCTGTTCATAAATCCCCCTTTCCGACCCTAAAGCCACGGAACGCTCGCTATACTTCCCTCCTAACGACCTGCACCTGCCGCAGACGATCGGAGACCGGGGATGGAGCTGACTGAGTTCGACTCAGTGCGCAGCCGAACAGAGCATGAGGAACAGGAACGCCTCTCTCCGTGTGCCGTGTTGAGCAGTCAGAGCAGGGGACGCCGACTGCCGGAACAGCCTTCGCCGGTACGCACGGAGTTCTCGCGCGACCGGGATCGGATCCTGCACTCGAAGGCGTTTCGCCGGCTCAAGTACAAGACACAGGTCTTCTTCTCCCCCGCCGGCGATCACTATCGCACCAGACTCTCCCACACGCTGGAAGTGGCGCAAATAGCCCGTACGATCGCCCGCGCTCTACGGCTCAATGAGGATCTGACCGAGGCCATCGCGCTGGGGCACGATGTCGGGCACGCGCCGTTCGGGCATGCGGGCGAGCAGGCTCTCGACGCACTCTGCGCCGGCGGATTCGTGCACAGCCAGCAAAGTCTGCGGGTCGTGGACCTGCTCGAGCGCGACGGCGCAGGTCTGAACCTGACGTGGGAGGTGCGCGACGGGATTGCCTACCACTCCAAGCACCAGGAGAGCGTGTCTCAGCCCCTCGTTAGCGCGACGGGGACACTCGAGGGGGCCGTGGTGCGGATGTCGGATGCGATCGCGTACCTCAACGCGGACATCGATGACGCCGTCCGTGCAGGGCTGATCGCGCTCGATGATGTGCCAGCAACAGCAGTTCGTGCCCTCGGGCGAGAGCACGGCGAGCGTATCGACACGATGGTCAATGGCATCATCCACGCCAGCTGGGGGATTGCGCAAGGTTCCCCGGACGCGAGAGTCGCCATGGAGCAGCCGCTTCTTGATGCGACGGACGCGCTGCGGGAGTTCATGTTCAGCCGGGTTTACAAACATCCGAGTGTCGAGCGCGAGGCAGAGAAAGCTCGCATGGTAGTCTCGCAGCTTTACGCGTACTTCGACGAAAACGAGGACGAACTAGAGAACGAAATGCGGCGGGAGGGCGGACCGGACTGGACGGTATGTGATTACATCTCTGGGATGACCGATCGCTATGCTACCCGCGCCTTCGAGCGACTGTTCACGCCCAGGCCCTGGACGTACTAGATCATGGTGAACCGATCCCGCACCATCATCGACGAAGTTAAGGACCGGCTCGATATCGTCGACGTCGTGGGCTCTCGTGTGGAGCTGCGCCGCTCCGGCCGCAACTTCACTGGCCGCTGCCCGTTCCACGAGGAGAAGACCCCGAGCTTCATCGTCAATCCCCAGCGTGGATCCTACAAGTGCTTCGGTTGCGGCAAGGGCGGCGACATCATCTCCTTCCTGATGGAGAGCGAGAAGCTCGACTTCAAGGACGCACTGAAACAGCTCGCGGAGCGCGCTGGCGTGCAGTATGAGGAGCCAAAACCCGCCGCGCCAGAGGAGGAGTCCGCTCACCGGCGCCTGCTGGAGATCAATAAACTGGCCGCTCGGTTCTACAATCACCTGCTGCTCACCTCAGCGGACGGAGCCCAGGCGCGAGCCTACCTGGAGGGCCGGGGTATCGAGCGCGCGGCGTGGGAAACGTGGACGCTCGGCTACGCGCCAAACTCCTGGGATGCGACGCTGACGTTCTTGCGTGGCCGGAAATACCGCCCTGAGGAGATCCTCGCGGCCGGCCTGACTGTCGAGCGCACGGGGGGCGGCCACTACGACCGGTTCAGGGAGCGCATCGTATTCCCGATCCGTGATCGTGACGGGAACGTCGTCGCGTTCGGTGGTCGGGCAATGGGGGATGCCAAGCCGAAGTACCTCAACAGCCCGGAATCTCCAGTCTTCACCAAGGGCGCGCACCTGTACGGGATGGACCTGGCACAGGGCAATATCAAGTATGAGAACCGAGCCGTCGTCGTAGAAGGCTACGTAGACGCGGTTGTGGCGCATGCCAGCGGCTTCGGGAATGTCGTGGCGACGCTGGGGACCGCGCTCACACCCGCGCACGTACGCATGCTCTCGAAGCTCACTCGCAATGTTTGCCTCGCGCTTGATGCGGACGCGGCGGGCGACATGGCGGCGATGCGCGGGTGGGAGGTCCTGCGCGATACCGTTCGCCAGCGGTACATCCCGTTCAAGTCGCGCGGCCGCATTGTTGGGTCCCAGCGTGATCTGGAAATGAATGTCCGTATCGCGCGACTGCCCCGTGGTGAGGATCCCGACACGTTGATCCGGCAGGATCCGGAGAAGTGGCGTGAGCTAATCGCGAACGCACGCACGGTCGTCGACCACTTCTTCGAGACGGTACGCGAGGGCGCCAACCTTCAAACACCGGAGGGACGCAATCAGGTACTTTCCGAGCTTACGCCGATTGTCTCGGACATCGGGAACGCGATCGAGAAGGCGCATTACGAGTCGCGCCTTGCCCAACTCGTGGGGCTCAGTGAGCAGGACGTGCGGAATGAGGTGGCACGCCGCAGGCAAGCGGCGCGAACCCGCCGCACGGAAGTATCCAGCCTTACTCCAGTACAGCAGGTCGCCGTGGAGGATATGGTTCTCGCGCTCCTCCTGCGTTACCCCCGCCTGGTTGCGGAAGCGCCGGAGGATCTTATGGCTGATCTGGAGAAGTCACAGAACCGGGAAATTTTTGCGCGTATGAAAGAACTCGGACCGGAGGGACTGACGGGAGAAGCACTGATCGAGTCGCTCCAGGATCCAATCAGACAGCACGGTTTAGTGCTTCTGGGTCTCGTCGATACCCAGCCGGAACTGCTCTCGAATGAACAGCCGGAAGAGTTGCGACGTCGGGTTGCTCTCATTCGGCGTCGACGACTTCAGGACCTTATAGCGCAACACTCTGTACTACTAAGGGAGGCAACCGAAATGGGAGATCAGGCAGGCGTACGGGCACTTCTCGAATCCGTCCCCTCGCTGGTCGGCGAGGTGCGCGCGTTCGACCCACCAAAGAGCACGTATTTCAAGGATACGCGAAGCTGAACTCCTACGGCGGCTCCGCATTTCGGACACACGGCACGGCTGTTGACAAGTCTCTTCGCACTCGGTTAAACTCCGCACTTGCTGGGACCCGGTCACAGCCCAGACAAAAAGGGGCAGGGTATGATCTCAAGCACAGGACCAACCACGCAGCGACCAGCGAGCAGCTTGGACAGCGTGGAACCGGCCGGCCGCCGGAGCGCTCTCACCAGACCCGACGGAGGAGAGTACACCGAAGTGAGCTTCGATACACCTACAGTTAAGACCCGTGATAAGCTCTCTAGCATTGTCCCATCCGGCGCCGAGTGGCGTAGTCGCGTCGCCGATGATGCCGCCGCGATTGATGCCGATCTCAGCGGCGCTACCATGGACGACCCGGTCCGCATGTACCTTCGGGAGATCGGCAAGGTCGAGCTCCTCAAAGGCGCGGAGGAAACCCGGCTCGCGAAGGCGCTGGAGCGTGGAGGCTACATCGACGCCCTCATGCGCCGTCTGGAGTCCGAAGTGGGAGCCAATCCCCCGATGTTTGTCGTCGGACGTGAGTTGCTCCAGGAATTCGCAACCTCGATGGCGATGATCGACGCGCTGTTTGAGCAAGCCTGCCCGGAGGACGAAAGACCCGCCGAGCGCCTCGAGCTCATCCGGCGCGCGGTGCAGTCGCAGTCCCTCAAGGTCGAGACCGAGGAGGAGGAATCGGAAGACAAACCGACCGGTTCGCAACTGGACTCCGCGACGATCGAACTGGAGCTCCTGGTTGATCTGCTGCCGCCGGAACTCGCCGCGCAGTGCCAGACCGTCGGCCAATGGCCAGACCCGGAAGCGGGGCAGCTGCACTTCGCAGAGAACGACGAACAGATCAGCCGCCAATTGCGGCGGTGGTCCCACGATGGCGCTCAGGCCCGGTGGCACCTCATCGAGGCGAATCTGCGCCTCGTTGTTTCTATCGCGAAGAAGTACACGGGCCGCGGTATCTCGCTGCTCGATCTCGTGCAAGAAGGTAACATCGGCCTCATACGCGCGGTGGAGAAGTTCCGCCATCAGAAGGGCTACAAGTTCTCGACCTATGCCACATGGTGGATTCGCCAGGCAATCACGCGAGCGATCGCTGATCAGAGCCGCACCATACGTATTCCCGTCCACATGGGCGAGGCGATCAACCGGGTGAACCAAACTACCCGCCGTCTCATCCAGAAGCTCGAGCGGGAGCCAAATCACGATGAGATCGCCACGGAGCTAGGTTTGCCGTGGACAGCGGAGCGGGTGCGCGAGGTGCTGAAGATCGCGCAAGAGCCGGTCTCGTTGGAAACGCCGGTGGGCGAGGAGGATGACAGCCCCCTGGGAGACTTCATACCGGACTTCAAGGCAGCGGCGCCCGCCGATGCCGCCTCGCAAGGTTCACTACGCGACCAGATCGACCGGGTGCTCGATACGTTGTCTGAGCGAGAACGCGACGTGTTGCGCATGCGTTTCGGCCTCGATACTGAACCTCATCCGGTGAATGAGGTTGCCAGCATCCTCGATGTCTCATTGGAGCGGGTGTCCCGCGTCGAGCGTGAGGTCGCACAGATAGCCCAGGTTGGCCTTTCCGATCGCGATCGCGAGTTGATGAATGACCGGTTCGGGTTCGGCGCGGAGCGTCCGTTGACGGTGGAGGAGTTGCGCCAGCGGCACCATATGCGGCTGGACGAGGCGCTTGACTACGATGTCCGGTCCAAGGAGCGGCTCGCTTCGATCCTGCACGATATCGCGGAGGACGATCGAGACCTCATGCGCTTCCGGCTCGGACTCGATGCGGGGCAGCAACGGACGCTGGAGGAAGTCGGGCGCGCGTTCGGCGTGACGCGAGAGCGCATCCGCCAGATCGAGGCGAAGGCGCTGCGCAAGCTTCGACGCCCGAACTTCAGCCGCCAGCTCCGGGATTATCTCGACTAGGCGGGCATCGACGGTATACGCCTAAGCTTG
>JADDPA010000128.1 GCA_016782125.1 Thermobaculum sp. | reverse complement strand
CCATGGGCCGTCCACCGCACGCCCAAACCCAGGCTGCTATCTACCCAATTGGGTGCATAGAAGTCGCTCCTGAACCGGGCGACGGTGCCCGGCTCGTCCCGTTGTGGTTGTTTTCCCACTTTGGTGGCGTCCCAGCAGCAGCCTCCATCGACACTGATGGCACTGCGCAGCTCGTGCCAACCGTCCGAGTAGTGGATTGAAGCATACCGGGCACCTTGGTGTGGCGCCAAGTTTATCACGGGAGGGGTCGTGATTTGTGCGATGGGAATTGGGATTGTCCTCTCAAGGAAGATGTGACAGGGTGCGACCGGGGGCGAGCCAGGCCCAGCCCGTCCGGGCCGGCTAGGCGCGTGAGCTCGGCGGCGAGGATCGGCTGGAACGGCCGCTCGCGCTGCAGGGGGAGCAGGCCCGTCAGCAACACGCGGCATCCGTACGAGCACTCCACGCTAGCACGGTGGTAGGTGAAGTCTAGAGCCACGAACCATGGCGAGGCCCACTTCGTCACGTCTGGAGGGGTCGGAGAGGCCCTATACTTGACAGATGCGGGGGTCTCGCTTTTGCATGCTAACCACGGAGTGCGACCGGCGGACCCGCCAAGTATTGGCGGAGCACGTGAGGACGTTAAAGGTACACTGCATTATGGGAGATGCATTACACAAGAATACCGCAGCCGAGCAGCCCGGGGACTGGGGATATCTGGGCGGCCTTTCCGAGCTGGCCGGGCGCAGCTTCACGTCGGTGGAAGAGTCGACGGGGGCGATTCTGCGCCTCCTGTCCGACCAGCTGGTCATGCGCACCGCGTTCCTCACCCGTATCACGCCGGTGGACGACCGCAACGAGGTGATCGCCGCGTACAACGCCCCGGACGGCTGCGATATCCCCGCGGGCGCCGTGTTCCCCCTGGCGGGAACCTTCTGAAGCGCGATCGCCGGCTCGGTCGAGCCGTCACCGCTGCTCATCCCGAACGTTGGGGCCGACCCCGAGTTCTCGTCTCACCTGGCGGCCACCGTCTCGCCGAGCATCCGTAGCTTCATCGGCGTGCCCGTCCTGCTCTCGGACGGTACCTTCTTCGGCACGCTCTGCGCGGTCGATCCCGAGCCGCAGACGCTCACACCGCAGCAGGCCGACATGCTCGTGGTCCTGGCGCGGCTCCTGGCCACGCAGATCGAGCGGGAAAGGGTGGAGCTTCGAGCCGTGGCGCTTCAGGAGATCACGGCCGCTCTCGCGGGGGCGAGGACCGTCGATGATGTGGCGGGGGTGATCCTGAGCCGCGGGCTGGATGCGCTCGACGCCCGCTTCGGCGCCGTGTTCGTGCTCGATGATGAAGCGAAGGAGTTTCGCACCGTGCAGCTGGTGGGGTATCCCGCGGAGCTGCGGGATGCATGGCAGACGTTTCCCGCGGATGCTCCGGTGCCCATCGCCGATGCGGTGCGCCGGGGCGAGCTCCTCGTCCACGAGTCCGAAGAGGAATTTGTCTCGGCGTACCCCCACCTTGAGGGGGCGCGCTCGTCGGGGGGCGCGGTCGCGTCGATCCCGTTGCTCGCCCATGGGGAGGCGATGGGCGCGATCGGCGTGGGATTCGGCGGGCCCCGTTCCCTGGGCGACCAGGAGCGGGCCTTCATGCTCACCCTGGCGGGCTTCTGCGCGCAGGCGATGGAGCGGGCGCGCCTCTTCGACTCCGAACGGGAGGCGCGAGCTGATGCCCAGGAGGCGCTGCGGCTTCGCGATGGGTTCCTCTCCGCCGTCGGGCACGACCTCGGCACGCCGCTGACCGCCATCAAGGGTATGGCCCAGCTGATGCAGCGCCGGCTGAGGCGGACGGGGACGCCTCCCGACATGGCAGCGCTCGGAGAGCTCTCAGCACGGATCGTGCAGTCGTCGGACCGGATGGCGTCGCTGCTCGGGGAGTTGATGGACCTCACCCGCCTGCGCTCGGGGCAGACCCTCGAACTCCACCGGGTCCCGACCGATCTTGTGGCCCTAAGCCGCCGGGTGGTGGAGGAGCACCGCCAGGCGGTACGGCGCTCCGAGATCCAGGTGGAGGCGGCGGAGCCGGAGCTCTTCTGCTCCTGCGACGCGGGGCGGCTGGAGCGGGTCGTCTCCAACCTGGTCGGTAACGCCGCGAAGTACAGTCCTCCGGACCGGTGCCGTATCACCATCACCGTGGCACCCGACGAGGACGGCCACGCGGTGCTCTCGGTGAAGGACGAGGGTATCGGCATCCCGGCGGGGGAGCTGGGGCGGGTGCTCGATCTCTACTACCGGGCGACGAACGTGCCCAGCGAGAGCCAGGGTAGTGGGATCGGCCTGGCCGGCAGCAGGCAGATAATCGATCAGCACGGGGGCACGCTCACGATCGAGAGCGCGGAGGGGGTTGGCACCACCGTCACCGTGCGTCTACCCTGCGGCTAATCTCGCGCTGCTTGGAGGCGGGACGAGGGCACCAGTGGTTAGGGGAGATGGGGAGATGGATTTCCCGGGCGAAGAACTCGTGCTCCAAGGAAGCGCGTGCTCCAGCACCTGCACAACGCGCACCCCACGGGGCGCGCCCACGTCAACGAGAGCCCGGATCGCGCCGTGCTCGACGGATAGGGCTAGCCGCAAGACGTGAGTGACGACGGGTTGCTGGAGCGGCTTGGAGGTCAGCCTGGAAAGGGTGGTGGCGGCGGGGTAGAGACGTTATCTATAACGTCTCTACGGCTGCCCTCCTGGTATTCTCGTTGCTCGTTTCGGGGTATGGGCAGCGGAGAGAGACAGACCATGACGCAGATCAAGCCCGAGGTCGAAGAGCGGGAGGTCGTTGCCCTGGTGTCCGACTACTTCGGCGCACCGGTCACCCGAATCGACACGCCCCAAACGGGCCAGATCGCCCGGACCTTCTTCTGCATGGTGGACGGCCAGGACTACGTGATCCGTTTCAACCGCGACAACATGGCCGCCAACCTTCCGAAGGAAGCGTACATCTACGCCCGCTACGCCTCACCGCAAATCCCCATACCGGAGATTCTGCAGGTAGGACGCCACGGCGACCTCCACTACGCCATATCCCGAAGGGTCCCCGGCGTGCCGCTGGTCTCTCTGCCATATGACGAGTACCGGCGGACGATCCCGGCGTTGCTGGACACGCTCGATGCGATCCACACGGTCGAGGTCGTGGATACCCGGGGCTACGGCACGTTCGGCAACGACGGTACTGGACTGTTCAGCAGTTGGCGCGAGTCTCTGGCCGTCATCCGGGACGAACAGGAGCCGTGGGACTTCTTCGGCAAGTGGCACCACCTGTTCGATGACTCCTTTTTGGAGCGCGATGTTTTCGATACGGTCTACGCGCGCATGGCTGAACTGTTGCAGTATTGCCCTGAGGAGCGGCACCTCGTCCACGGCAGCACCGACCTGGGGAATGTCGTCGGCCACGCGGGACGCATCACCGGCGTGCTCGACTGGATCAACGCGAAGTATGGTGACTTCGTCTACGACATCGCGGGCCTGGCGTTCTGGACGCCGGGAGAGGGGTACGCGGACCGTTGCCGCTCGCGCTACGCTGCGCGGACCGGGGTCCCGCCCGCGTACGCGGAGCGAATGCTGTGCTACGGGTGTTACCACGCCCTCACCGCGATGCTCTTCTTCGCAAATGCGGGGGACCACGACGGCTATGTATGGGCGCGGCACCGCATCCACGAGTATATGGGCGCCTGAGGCCAGGGCTTACGGCGTCAAGCTAATCGTTGCCGTGCGACTGCTCGCGATAACGAAGATCGATCACGTCCCGTCGGGGCGTTGAATCGCACGCCCGGTAAACGCTTGGCGACCCCGTCGGATTCCCGTTGCCCGTTTGCGGTGTGCGCCCCCCGATCACCACCCGTCGCTCACCACCCCCCACAGTGTCAAACGGGCAACGGGAATTGTGGCCGGTGCGGGGAGGTCCACCCGTGGGCCACCCCCCCACGCTGCCAAACGGGCAACGGGAATCCATCCCGTGATATATATGAGAAGTATTGTATTACTCTATATTCTCGTTGCCCGTTTGCACGTGCGCCCCCTCCTCTGAGATATTCCCGTTGCTCGTTTGCGTATCCACAGCCCCTTTGGTTCGCGTTTCCCGTTGCTCGTAGCGGTGTGCGCGCCCGGCGGATCGGCTGGGGTATCGAGCGGCGATGGTTCTTAGCACCACCACTTGACAGGGGCTGTGCCGGTGCTATCATACGCGGCAGCGTCGCGCCCAGACCACGGGGCGTACCGAGCGGTCTGTGGAAGGTCGGTATCTATGAGCGGCTTCATCTCTCGCGGCTTCCGGGCTCGTCGAAGTCCCCAGGGGAAGTCCGATCGCCTCCCCCCGGTTAGTACCTAGTCGATGGCTTCCCGGTGCTCTCCGCCGGCCCCACCCCTCGGACACGGCTCGACCGCTGGGACTCTGTGGTGGAAGGGGAGATCGATCAACCGAGGCGGTGGACCTGGGAGGAGTTCCGAAGTCTGCCGGTTGAGGCGGTCACGAAGGACATCCACTGCGTCACCAAGTGGAGCAAGTTCGACACGTCTTGGACCGCGGTATCGGTGGATACTCTCCTCGCGGGCGTCGAGACGAGCGCGGAGTACGTTGTGGCCTACTGCGATGGGGGGTACACAACCAACCTGCCGCTGGAGGATGTCATCGGTGGCAAGACGTGGGTGGCGTACGAGTACGAGGGGGAACCCCTTGAGCCGGCGCACGGCGGACCGGCGCGCCTGCTGGTCCCGCACCTGTACCTTTGGAAGAGTGCCAAGTGGGTGCGAGGGCTGGAGTTGCTGATCGCGGACCGCCCCGGCTTCTGGGAGACCCTGGGCTACCACAACCGCGGCGATCCCTGGGGAGAGGAGCGCTACGCCGGTGACTAGTCCGATGACGAACGCGCGGCCGCGGCTCGCATGGCGGCTTGGCACGGTCGTGGAGATCCTGCCGGAAACGCCCCGTGTGTGCACGCTGCTCCTCGAGATCTCCGGCTGGCAGGGGCACGTCGCCGGGCAGCACGTCGATGTCCGGCTCACCGCAGAGGATGGGTATCAGGCCCAGCGCAGCTACTCCATCGCGTCCGCTCCCGAGGACCCGCGTGTCGCGCTCTCCGTCGAGCGGCTCGACGACGGGGAGGTCTCGCCGTACCTGACAGCCGAGATCCGGGTCGGTGACCAGATCGAGCTTCGCGGTCCTATCGGCGGGTGGTTCACCTGGAGGGCGCACGATGGCGGGCCGCTGCTGTTGGTCGCGGGCGGCTCGGGGGTCGCCCCGCTGATGGCGATGGTGCGCCACCGTGCTCGCATGGGGAGCAGCGTGCCCGCGCGACTGCTCTACTCGTCACGATCACACGACGAGATCGTCTATCGCGAGGAGATGGACCGACTGACGCGGGCCGACGCGAACCTGGAGGTCGTCCATACGCTCACCCGCTCGCGGCCGGCGGGGTGGTCCGGCTTCGACCGGCGGATCGACCGGGAGATGCTGGCGGAGGTTGCGTGGCCACCCGACGCCCGCCCCCTTTGCTTCGTATGCGGGCCGACATCGCTCGTCGAGACGGTGGCGGATCACCTGGTGGACCTCGGCCACGATCCGTCACGGGTGAAGACAGAGCGATTTGGTCCGACCGGAGGATAGCGATGGATGCCGAGGAACTGAGGCTGGACGGGAATGCGGCGGCCGGGCTGCTTGGTGAGGTGTTCCCATTCGAGATGACGACCGCTATCGGCACGTGCGCCGGCTGTGGCCGGGCGCAGGCGGTGGGCGCGCTGGTGCTGTACCGGGGCGGGATGGGTGCCGTCCTGCGCTGCCCGAGCTGCGACACCGCGCTCATCCGGGTCGCGTCTATCCGCGGGGCCCATCTCCTGGACTTGACCGGCACGACATGCCTGCGGATCCCTGGCGAAGCGTGAGTATGATAGGAAACACGGCTTGGACCCGTACCCGACGATGATGACTCCGCGGATGCGTCAGCCGCGACGGGGTACGTTAACAATCGGCGCAAATGGCTCGTAACGATACGGGTCTGACTGCCGCTCGCTGCGCGCCGTTGACCAGGGGTAAGCGGGAGGTAGCTGCCGCCCCGTCGTTCCGGAATGATGAGGGTTGCGTTTGTGCTCTGTGGTGGCAGGACTCTCGGGAAATGCAGATCCGCGCGCGAGAAAGGCAGACGGGGGCATGAAGGTACTCTCGGTGAACGTTGGTCTCCCCCGCACGGTCGAGTGGAAAGGCAGGACCGTGACCACGGGGATCTTCAAGGAACCGGTCGACGGGCGCGTCGCGGTGCGCTATCTGAACCTCGAGGGCGACCGGCAGGCGGATCTGTCGGTCCACGGCGGCCCTGACAAGGCGGTCTATGCTTACCCGGCGGAGCACTACGCCTATTGGCGCCGCGAGCTGCCCGGGATGAATCTGCCGCTTGGCATGTTTGGAGAGAACCTGACCATCGCAGGGCTGCTCGAGGATGAGGTCAACGTTGGCGATACGTTCCGTGTGGGCAACGCCGAATTGATCGCGACGCAACCGCGACTGCCGTGCTACAAGCTAGGCATCCGGTTCGGACGTACTGATATGGTCAGACGCTTCCTCGCAAGTGGTCGGAGCGGGGTCTACTTCGCCGTCCAGCGCGAGGGTGACGTCGGGGCTGGAGACTCGGTCGATCCCCTCGACCGGGAGTCTCGCGGCGTCTCGATCTCCGCCGTGACCCGGCTGTACGTCCGTGAGATCGACGATCCGGACCTTCTGCGCCGCGCGATCGCGGTCCCGGCGCTCCCCGATGGATGGCGAGAGCACTTCCGGGAGCGCCTTGGGAAGCTGGAGGCCGTGTGACAGGCGGTCCGCCGCGGGACTGGGCGGTGTCGCCTTCGGTGTTCGCCGACAGGGTTCGTCCAGAGGGCGGTATGCGGCAGTCCTGAGCCCGACAGGGCACTCGGTCGCATAACAGGGCGAAATCGATCAGGAGGAAGAGGATGGCCCATAC
Source organism: Thermobaculum sp. (assembly GCA_016782125.1). Classification (GTDB taxonomy): domain Bacteria; phylum Chloroflexota; class Chloroflexia; order Thermobaculales; family Thermobaculaceae; genus JACDAU01. Next base: position 3,456 of record JADDPA010000128.1, on the reverse strand, counting down.
GACGCGAACAACCGAGACGTGGCCGTCGCTGCCTTGGGAGGAATGGAAGGACACGGGCGAGACGCTCCAGCTGTGGACCCAGATCGTCGGCAAGCTCAAGCTCGCGCTGTGTCCTTTCCTCAACGAGTGGTGGGGTATCGGCTTCGAGGTCAACACCCGTGGCCTCGCCAGCGGCTTCATCCCGTACGAGAACCGCGCCCTGGAGGTGCAGTTCGATTTCCACGATCACTCCCTCCACATCCGGACCAGCGACGGCCAGTCCGAGGTGCTGTCGCTCACTCCCTGTTCCGTGGCGGCGTTCTATCGCGAGATCATGGCCGCCCTGTCGGCCCTGGACGTCCGTGTCGCGATCGACACCAGGCCGGCGGAGATCCCCAATCCCGTCCCCTTCGATCGGGACGAGGAGCACGCCTCGTACGATCCGGAGTACGCCCGGCGGTGGTGGCGTGTCATGCTCGGGACCACGAGGGTACTCCAGCGCTACCGGTCCTCCTTCTTCGGCAAGAGCAGCCCGATCCTGTTCTACTGGGGCTCCTTCGACCTGGCCCACACGCGCTTCTCCGGCAGGCTCGCCCCGCCGATGCCGGGGATGCCGCGCTTCTTCCAGATCGCCGAGCACCAGGAGAACGCCGCCTGCGGCTTCTGGCCCGGGAACACCACGCTGAGCGGACTCACCCTCAGGGAGCCCGCCTTCTATGCCTACGCGCTGCCCGCCCCCGACGGGTACGCGGAGGCGATCGTGCGCCCCGACGCGGCCTACTACCACGCGCAGCTCGGCCAGTTCATCCTGCCGTATGAGGCGGTCCGGACGTCGGATGATCCGGATGGTGCGATACTCGAGTTCTTCCAGAGCACGTACGCGGCGGCGGCGGGGCTTTCCGGTTGGGAGGAGTTGCCAAGCCCGCTCCTGAGATGACCGGATACTCCCGAAGACGGCTAATGTCGAAGGGGTTTGGGCGTTGACTCGCTCACGGTGATGATCCGGCACCGGGGGCGCCAGGCATAGAAGTACCCACCCGACTGTTGTACTCTTGACGCTCGATCGAGGGGCTATCTACCGGCAGGATATTGAGCCACTGACCGAGGAATCCGGCGACCCGAAGGTGATAGACACGCTCACCCACACGGTCGGACTCGCGGGCGTAGCGGCCACAACCTTGCTGCTGGCTGGCCCGCGAAGGCGCAGTGTGGACGGTGCCGATCAGAAGGAGACGACAGATGAGTTCAGCGCAGGATCAGAACCTGAATATAGCCGAGGGCCCCTTCGGCCCGGCCTGGGAGTCTCTGCGGCAGTTCGAGTGCCCGGACTGGTTCCGCGAAGCCAAATTCGGCATCTGGTCCCATTGGGGGCCGCAATCCGTCCCCATGTATGGCGACTGGTACGCGCGCCACATGTATGTCGAGGGGCACGACCAGTATCGGCACCACTGGCGCGTCTACGGCCATCCGTCGAAGGCCGGCTACAAGGATCTCGTGCCGTTGTGGAAGGCGGAGAAGTTCGACCCCGACGCCCTGATGCGCCTCTACGTCGCAGCCGGGGCGAAGTACTTCGTCGGTCAGGCGATGCACCATGACAACTTCGATAACTTTGACTCGCGGCACAACCGCTGGAACTCTGTCCAAGTCGGTCCCAAGCAGGACATCGTCGGCCTGTGGCGCGAGGCGGCCACGGCTCATGGACTGCCTTTCGGGCTGAGCGAGCATCTGGGCGCAAGCTTCAACTGGTTCGCGGTGAACAAAGATAGGGACACGTCCGGCCCGTATGCCGGAGTCCCGTACGACGGCAACGACCCGGAGTATGCGGACCTATACCACCGCAATCAGGGCTATACGCTGAACAAGGACGGGCAGTTGCTCTGGTACACGGACAACGACGCGTTCCAGGCCCACTGGTTTCGGCGGATCAAGGACGTCATCGACCGGTATCAGTTGGACCTGCTCTATACGGATGGAGGCATCCCGTTCGGCGAGATCGGGCGGTGCATCGTCGCCCATCTCTACAACACCAGTACGGCGATCCACGGCACTAATAGGGCGGTCTACACCCACAAGCATGACGACGCCGCGATGTATGCCATCGGCGTGCTCGACATCGAACGAGGACAGCTAGACGCGACCGCTGAGCAGCCTTGGCAGACCGACACCAGCGTCGGCGACTGGTTCTACAACGTGCGCGATGTCTACAAGTCTCCGCGACAGGTACTCGAGATGCTGGTGGACATCGTCAGCAAGAACGGCAACCTGCTCCTGAACGTCCCTCAACGGCCGGATGGAACTATCGACGATGAGTGCGAGTACCTGTTGCGGCGGATGGCGGCGTGGATGCAGTCCAATGGCGAAGGAATATTTGGCAGCCGCCCCGCGGAGGTGAGTGGTGAGGGACCGACCTCCGCCCAGGCGGGCGCATTCAATGAGGCAGCGGTCGCCTGGTCGGCGGCGGATATCCGCTTCACGCGTAAAGGCAGGAACCTCTACGCGTACCAAATGCGCTGGCCGGAGGACGGGCGAACGGTGATTCGTTCGCTTGCCGCGGGCCAGGGGCCACTCGTCGCCGGGGTTCGCCTGCTCGGCCATGGGGACGTAGACTTCAAGCAGACCGCCGAAGGACTGCAGATCTCGCTGCCCCAGCTGACACCACCCGAAGGCCCACACGGCTTCGTCATAGCGCAGGATTGAGGATCGCGTGCTGCTGACCCGGCCCCGCTCGTGCGACTCGCGAGGGATAGGCGCACTCGTGGTAAGATGCACCAGGAGGTGAAGGTATGCAATCGGAAAAGCGGCCGCGCACGGGGCAACGGTTCTATGGTCTGCTCGCGATCGAGCTCGACAATGGGGAGGTGTACATACCCAACTTGTACAACATCCTCAATGTGCGGGTGCAGGGTATGGTGCCGGGAGAGTCCGGCGAAGCGGTGGCGACGATCAAGTATGTGGACGGGAGTGAGGAGACGCTGCACGGGGCTGATGTCCGAACGTTCCTCACGACCTTGTCGGCGGTGGCGGCCGCCGTGTAGGAGGGTGGGATATGGATCTGGGTACGGGCGATGTCCGGCAGTGCGCGGTCTGCGGACTCGAGGCCGCAAAGGACCAGTTCCTGGTGACCGAGCGCTGGACCGGAGCGGAGGTCGAGGCGGGTGGCATCCGGGAGGAGTACATGCGGCGGGCAGAGGCGGATGGTGAGGGCGGCCACGTCTTCTACTTCTGCCGCTGGCGGCACCTCGGGGATTTCCTCGCCGAGGCCACGGTCGTACCAGCGGATCAGCCCGGCGGGCAAGGTCGCTCCTGAGGCTATGCGCGCGGCGCCGCGACCAGGACCCTCGATGAGGCAACTGCGCCGAGCACGGGCCACCTCGTCGCCCCCGCACAATGCGAAACGAGAAACGAGCATTTTCGCCAATGGGGTGGTCCACGCGGAACCCGTCCCCATACAGCGAAACGGGAAACGAGAATCCACCC
>JADDPA010000202.1:812-10434 GCA_016782125.1 Thermobaculum sp. | reverse complement strand
GGGCACGGTGAACCCGGGCAGATAGGCGATCGGCCAGAGGGGAGCTGTGGCTCGTCGCCGGCGGCGGCAGCCGCGACTCGTGCGCGTATGCGGCGGGATGTGTCGAGGCGGGTATCCGATTTGCTGGCAGGTTGGTGACTGGTACATCCGGCGGCTGAACGGTCTCCAGGGTATCCCTCTGCTGGCGAGCAGATCCCGCGTACCAATTCGCACTTCCTTTGTTTCGGCATACTTTGTTACTCCGCCGAATCGGCTATGGGAGCATTTCCTGTTGGCACCATGGCGGACAGCCCGCATAGCGGTGCCGCCTTCCTCTCCGCGGTAGTGTCCATTCGGTGGGCCGTTCCTTGCGTAAACTCGTCCCAAATGATGGCAGGCAGATGACCCGCGACTGGCAACCGGCGAAACAACGCTCGCCGGATCGCACGGGGGGCAGACCATGGCAGGGACAGGGCAATTGCCGTCGCAAGGTGCCGGCGGCCGCGGGACGTATGAGGATGCCTTCTCCGCTTCGCTATCCGCTCAGTCGATCATGCGCGGACCGGAGCATCGGTACGAGGCGGTGAACCCCGCATATCAAGCCATATTCCCGGGTGTCGAGCTCGTAGGTCGCACAGTCAGAGAAGTTATTCCGGATATCGAAGAACAGGGCTATGGCGCGCTCCTCGACGCCGTATACGAGACGGGCCAGCCGCAGTATGGCCACGAGGTGCGGTTTCAGGCACCGGGCCAGCAAGTTACCTACTTCAACTTCGTCTTCGCCCCCATGCGGGACCAGCGGGGAGCGGTTAACGGCATATACGTCGAGGCTCACGACGTGACGGAGCAGGTGCTGAATCGGCGCGCCTTGGAGGAGAGCGAGCGACACTACCGGCTCCTATCTGAGTACTCTACCGACATGATCTCCAGGCATACACTAGATGGGACGTACGTCTTTGTCTCGCCAGCTTGCCGCGCGCTTACCGGCTACGAGCCGGAGGAACTCGTTGGGCACTCTGCATACCAGTTCTTCCATCCCGACGACGTTGAGCAGATAGTGGGAACGCATTCCGCCATACTGGAACGGCCTGAAACCGACACTATCAGCTATCGGCTGCGGCGAAAGGACGGCACGTACATCTGGTTCGAGACCACTAGTCGCGCGGTACGCACACCGGATACGGGTCAGATCGAAGAGCTCATCGCCGTATCGCGCGACATCACGGAGCGCAAGCAGGCAGAGGAGCAGGTGCTTTTCCAGGCACAGTTGCTTGAGCAGGTCGCGGCCGCGGTGATTGCCACCGACCTGGAGGGTACCGTCACGCACTGGAACGCTCACGCCGAGACGATCTACGGGTGGTCGCGCGACGAGGTGTTGGGGCGCGACATTCGGGAGCTAACGGTCGGCCCTGCCGAGGCGAGCGTGGCCGACGAGATCATGGCGCAACTCCGGGCCGGACGGTCGTGGCAGGGGGAGTTCACGGCGACGCGTAAGGACGGTTCCACCTTCCCCGCGTATGTCACCGATTCCCTGGTGTACGACGCGACACGCCGGCCGATCGGGATCGTTGGCGTATCCGCCGACATTACCGAGCGTGAGCGGGCGGAGAAGGAGCGATCTCTCCTTCTCGCCCGGCTTGAGCGCGCTCTGGAGATGCGAGACCGGTTCCTCTCGATAACCGCGCACGAGGTGCTGACACCCGTGACCTCGGCCAAAGGGTACGCGGATCTGCTGCGCAGGAGGGCGAAGGCGAAGGGGGACTCCGACACAATCAGGGCCCTCGACGTCATCATAAGCCAGATGGGCCGCATCGCGCGCCTGATTGACGACCTGCGCGACGTGTCGCTCATCGAGAGCGGCCGGCTGGAACTTGATAGCACCCTGTTTGAGTTGGGCCCCGCCGTGGGCGAGATCATACGCGATCTGGAACTCACCAACCCTGGATTCGAGATCCGGCTAGACGAGCGGGTGCCGGGCGTACTGGTCCAGGCCGACCGTGTCCGAACGCTCCAGGTTATTGCGAACCTCCTAAGCAACGCCGTGAAATACTCGGGCAAGTCCCGGGTGGTAGAGGTAAGCGTTGATCGCACGGACGACAAGGTCAGTGTCGAGGTAAGGGATTTTGGTGTGGGCATCCCGGAGCCCGAGCAGGACCGTGTCTTCGACCCATACTTTCGGGCGACGAACGTTTCCGGGGAGCAGGGGCTTGGGTTGGGCCTGCACATCGGCAGATTGATAGCCGAACACCAGGGAGGCTCCCTAACCATGGCATCTTGCACGGGCAAGGGCAGCGCCTTCTGCCTTGACTTGCCGATCGCGCACCGCTAGCGGCGGCCACTCGACGAGAACCGTACGACCGCGTACACGCGATCGGCGGACCGGCCGGCCGTGGTGGATCCCCATAAGATCGTTACCAAATCTCCGCGAATGATTTACCCAACTGTAACCTACCAAAGCTAATCTAAGAGACGGGCGGTGCCTGCAGGAAGGGGATGGGCTCAGCACCCGGTATCCGTAAGGAGTGATAGTGAAGTCGGCAGAAGAGTTGGTGCGCACGTTCTGCGACACCGTGGTGAACGATCGGCGACTCGATCTCATCGACGAGATCTTCGCCAGCGATTGCTGCCTGCACCACAACATGGCCACGCTGCGGGCCGGCAGTCGGGAGGAGCTCAAGCAGCTCGTGGTCCGCCTATGCTCCGATCTGCCCCGCTTGCACGTCACGCTCGACCGCCTGGTCGTCAACCGGGGACAAGAGGTGGACGCCATCTGGAGGATTCAGACTGACGGTGCCGGAGAGTCTTCGCTCACCGGCGAGATCATGGGCGCGACCGTGTTTCTGATTGAGGATGGGCGGATCCGGGGAGCCTGGGCCGACTGGCGGGGCAGTTCGTCCGCCGCCTGAGTCGGGTCACGTAGTTCCCAGGCGGCAACCAATAGGGGCTCTGCTGTTGTCCTGACGCTCGTCCGCGGGGGTGGGAACCAAGCGCCCCGCTAGGTACAAATCCCTGAACCTGTGAGGACTGCGCCCCGTCAACGCCGCATCCTCCTCACGGTCCACACGCGAGGCCGGTCGTCGCCGACTCGATTTTTCCTGGTCCAGTCTGGGAAATGCGTGACCATGCTGCACCGCGACCATATCCTGAATGTCGCCGTTAATCATGGCTTATGTCATAATGTCGGCGCTATCAAAAAGGGAGGCAGATCGCCGTGCGCGACGCCCAAACACTCGTCCTCGTAGGCGCGCTCCTGTGGCTGGCGCTCGTAATCAACGTGGCCGTGCTGCCCACAAACATTCTAGTCTCGTCCCTGTATGCCGTGCCTGTGCTCGTGGCCGCAATCCGCTTGCGGCCACGGGTGGTAGCTGTGGTTGGCCTACTGGCGATCCTGTGTTACTTGACTAGCGCGCAGGTGCAGGAACGGCCCCTTGCAGCGCGGGCCTTCGCGTTGCTGTCGCTGCTGACCATCGGGTTCCTCGCCGTTATGCTCTCGGAGCAGCGTGGACAGACCGTCGAGCGGGCGCAGGAGGCCGAGGAGGCACTGCGATTGCGCGACCGGTTTCTCTCAATCGCGGCGCACGAGCTCAGAACACCGCTCACCATCCTCAAGGGAAGTACCCAGCTTCTGGGGCAGACCGCGGGTGGTGACCGATCCGGGCGGCTCGCGGATACCATCGGCCGGCAGGTGGGGAGAATGGAGCGGCTCGTTGAGGATATGCTGGACGTCTCGCGCATCCAGGCGGGAGGACTGCGTGTCGAGATGCGGCCCTTCGAGCTGCGCGCTGCGGTCGAGGAAAGCCTCGACGAGACGGCTCTCACCGCACCGGGCGCCGAGCTATGCCTCGAGGCCGGGCCGGAGGTCTGGGCGAGCGGCGACAGGGTGCGCATCCAGCAGGTGATCGGTAACCTCCTGCGCAATGCTGTGCAATATTCAGGTGGGCCGGCCCACGTCCGCGTCCAGGTATGGCGCGAAGGAGACCGGGCGGTGGTGGAGGTGGCGGACCGCGGGATTGGCATCCCCCGCGAGGAGTTGCCCCTGGTGTTCGAGCCGCACGTCCGCGGTGCGAATGCACCGGACGACCGGGGTGGAGGCCTCGGCCTTGGGCTCTTTATCAGCCGCGGCATCGCCGAGGCGCACGGCGGCGAGATACTGGTTGACTCCGAAGAGGAGTCGGGCAGCACCTTCCGTCTTCATCTGCCCCTCACGCTGTCCACTGGGCCAGCAACAATGCCCCCGCACGTGAATACCGATCTGACCTAACCTCAGCACCTCTTGTCCCATCGCTCGGTGCCGACGTGTCCATCGGTTTGTCGTTCCCCATTTGCGCCCCACCCTCATTACGCGGCACTCGCTCAAGCACGCGCTATGCTGCTCACTCACGGTTCGTTTCTCGCCTTTGTGCACTGGGGCGGTGTAGTATAATCGGGCTTCGACAATACCTCGGGGAGACGTCATACGGTGAGGTTTAGCGCCAACATCTCCACCCTCTTTAAGGAGGCTCCGTTCCTGGAGCGATTCGCGCTTGCTGCTCGTTCCGGCTTCTCCGCGGTGGAGTTCTGGTGGCCCGATGAAGATCTGGCAGCGGTGCGCGATGCGGTGCGGGACGCCGGTCTCCATGTGGCGCTCTTCAACTTCAATGGCGGTGACTTGCCCGCGGGTGATCGTGGTCTTCTGAGCAATCCCGCGACCGAGCAGCAGTTCCGGGAGAACGTGCCCATCGCCCTGAAACTCGCCCAAGATCTCAGCTGCGACCGGCTCAACCTTCTCGTTGGCCGACGGGTGGAGGCGATCCCCCTCGCGGAGCAGTTGGACCTCGCCTGCCGGAACGTGCGGTGGGCGGCGGATGAGGCGGCGCGCGCGGGCATGACGGTGTTGGTCGAGGCGATGAACACGAAGGACCTCGGGGGATACCTGCTCGACACCACCGCCGCAGCAACCGCGTTCATGCGGCAGGTCGGGCGGTCGAACGTGGCGTACCAGTATGACGTGTACCATATGCAGCGGATGGAAGGCGACCTCGTCACCTCACTTCGCGCCAAGATGCCGCAGATCGGACACATCCAGATCGCCGACTCGCCGGGGCGGGGCGAACCGGGATCAGGGGAGATCCGCTACCCGTACGTGCTGAGTGAGATCGATGCATTGGGGTACGCGGGCTACGTGGGCCTGGAGTACAACCCGATTTCGAGCACGGAGGAGAGCCTGCGCTGGCTGCCACGGCAACTGCGTGGGCAGGACGTTCGGATCGACCAGCTAGAACTGTAGGGGAGACCGGATGGCCGAGAACGTTGGCTTCATAGGGCTCGGAATCATGGGTAAGCCGATGGCCCGCCACCTGTTGGATGCGGGCTACGCACTCACCGTCTACAACCGGAGTCGAGGGCCGGTGGACGAGCTCGCCGCCGAGGGCGCGACGGCCGCCGCCAGTCCGCGGGAGGTGGCGGAGCGGGCGGAGATCGTCATCACGATGCTTCCCGACTCCCCGGATGTGCAGGCGGTCGTCACAGGCGAGGATGGTGTGCTGCGCGGCGCGCGGCAGGGTGGCCTCATCATCGATATGAGCACAATCTCCCCGATCGTTGCCCGCGAGCTGGCAGCACGCGCGAGCGAGCAGGGCGTCGGGATGCTCGATGCGCCCGTGAGCGGCGGTGATGTTGGCGCCAGGAACGCGACGCTCTCGATCATGGCCGGAGGAAGTGCCGAGGATTACGCCCGCGCGGAGCCGCTCTTCCGGACTATGGGAAAGACGATCACCCACGTTGGTCCCGCGGGCTCTGGCCAGGTGGTCAAGGCGTGCAACCAGGTCGTCGTCGCACTCGTTCTGGAGGCGGTGTCCGAGGCGCTAGTGCTCGGCTCGAAGGCGGGGGTGGACCCGGCGACGATTATCCAGGTGCTCTCGGGTGGGATGGCGGCGACGCGGGTGATGGAGATGCGCGGGCCGAACTTCCTGGAGCACAACTTTACGCCCGGCTTCAAGGTCAACCTGCATCACAAGGACCTCGGCATTGCGCTCGCCACGGCCCGCGAGTATGGCGTCTCCCTGCCACTTACCGGGATCGTGGAGCAGATGCTGCAAGCGCTTCGCACACGCGGCATGGGCGACCAGGACCACTCCGCGCTGCTCACCCTCACCGAGGAGTGGGCGCAACATCAGATCGGACAGAACCGTCCCGCATAACGGTGACAGGAGAACATCTCCGTGTCGGCCGGTCGACGAACAGGAGGGAAAGCGTGGACGTGGCCCAGCTTGCACAACAGTTGCGCTCAATCCTTGGCTCACGGGCGGTGATCTCCGAGCGCGAGCAACTGCGCACGTACGAATGTGACGGCCTCACCGGCTACCGTGTTGTGCCTTCCCTTGTCGTCTTACCCGAGACAGCAGAACAGGTACAGACCGTCGTGCGATTGTGCAACCAGCACAGCATCCCGTTCGTGGCGCGCGGCTCCGGCACGGGACTCTCCGGCGGGGCGCTGCCCATCGAGCAGGGCGTGCTGATCGTGCTCACGCGGATGCGCCGGATCCTGGAAGTGGACCTGCCGAACCAGCGGGTTGTCGTCGAGCCCGGCGTCATTAACTTGTGGGTCACGCAGGAGGTGGCGTCTGCTGGGTACTACTACGCGCCCGACCCGTCCAGCCAGCTCGTCTGCTCCATTGGCGGGAACGTCGCGGAGAACTCCGGCGGCGCGCATTGCCTGAAGTACGGCTTCACCACGAACCACGTGACGGGCCTGGAGGTAGTGCTGCCCGACGGTGAGCTTATCCAGCTCGGCGGCAAGGCGCCCGATGCACCCGGCTACGACCTGATCGGCACCATTGTCGGCTCCGAGGGTACGCTGGGCATTGTCACGAAGATCACTCTGAAGGTGCTGCGTAAGCCCGAGACGGTGCGTACCCTGCTGGCCGCTTACCCCACGACGGACGAGGCGGGTGCGACGGTCTCGGATATCATCGCTGCGGGCATCGTGCCCGCGGCGGCGGAGATGATGGACGCGCTCGCGATCGAGGCGGCGGAGGCGGCGGTCCACGCGGGCTATCCCGGTGATGCAGGTGCGCTGCTCATCGTGGAGCTGGACGGCCCGGCCGCCGAGGTAGAGCACCAGTTCGAGCGCGTCGTGGCGATGTGCCGCCAGAACGGCGCGACCCAGATCCGCATCGCGGCGGACGACGAGGAGCGCGTGCTGATGTGGAAGGGTCGCAAGTCCGCGTTCGCCGCCGTCGGGCGCATCAGCCCCGACTACTACGTGCAGGACGGCGTCATCCCCCGCACGGAGTTGCCGGAGGTGCTGCGAAAGATCGCCACGCTGGGCGTGGAGCGTGGCGTGCGCGTGGCGAACGTCTTCCATGCAGGCGACGGTAACCTGCACCCGCTCGTCCTGTACGACGGCGAGGAGGAGGGCGCGGCAGAGCGCGCGGAGCGAGCAGCGGGCGAGATCCTAGACATCTGCCTGGAACACGGTGGCTCGATCACCGGCGAGCACGGCGTGGGCGAGGACAAGAAGAAGTACATGCCGCGGATGTTCACCGAGGACGACCTGCGCACGATGCAACTGCTGCGCTGCGCGTTCGACCCCGCGGGCCTGTGTAACCCCGGTAAGATCTTCCCGACGCCCCGGCTCTGCGGCGAGGTGCCCGGTCACCACCGCACCCACCCGGTCGAGGCGGCGGGTTTGGCGGACCGCTTCTGATGCGCGCCACGCCGCAGGTTGGCACGGAGGGGTTCCAACGCATCGTCGGCTTGGAGCACGTCCGGGCTGCGACGCCTGAGGACGCAATCCACGGCGTGCAACCCGCATTGGTGGTCGCGCCGGGTTCTGTCGGGGAGATAAGTGCGGTCCTGAAGCTGGCCAGCGAGCTGGGCTTGGCGGTTGCCCCGCGCGGCGCGGGCACGCATCTGCACCTCGGCGCGCCGCCCGAGAGGCTCGACGTCATCGTGAGCACGCGCCATTTGGAGCGGGTTCTGGAGTACAATCCCGGCGACCTCGTCGTCAAGGTGGAGGCCGGGGTGCCGCTCGGGGCGCTGCAGGAGGTGCTTGCAGTGTCCGGCCAGATGCTCGCGCTCGATCCTCCGGACGGTCGCGCGACGCTCGGTGGAATCATCGCCACGGATGCCTCCGGCCCTTTGCGCCTGCGCTACGGCACCGTGCGCGACCTGCTCATTGGGGTCACAGTCGTGCTCGCGGATGGCACTATCGCCAGGGCCGGCGGGAAGGTCGTGAAGAACGTCGCCGGGTATGATCTGGCGAAGTTGTTCACCGGCGCGCTCGGCACCCTCGGCGTGATCGCGGAGGCGACGTTCCGTCTACATCCACTACCGGACGCGACGCGCACGGTTGTTGTGCAGGTCGACACTCCCGGTGACGCGGGGCGACTCGTCGCCGATCTCGCTGCCTCAACGCTCATGCCGAGCGCGGCGGAGCTGCGGTGGGATGATCCGGCCGGCCCGGGGCAGGTGCTCGTCGTCTTCGAGGGTATCGCACCGGGTGTCGAAGCACAGGCGGCGACTCTGCTGGAGATAGCGCATCCTCACGGTACGGCGCATATCCCGGACGCGGGCCGGGAGCAGGCGCTCTGGGACCAGCTTCGACTCCCCGCTGACTTCCGGGAGGGCGAAGCCTGCTTCAAGCTGTCGTACCCATCTGCCGATCTGGAGATCGTGATCAGCGCGGTGCTGGAGGAGGCACAGCGGCGCAAGATCCTCGTTCGATGTTCCGCACACGCCGCGACGGGGGTAGCGTACGTTGGCATCCGGGAGCAGGACAGCGTAGCGCTTCCGGAGCTCGTGGACGCCTGGCGCGCGATGCTCGCCGTCCACGACGGCAGCGTTGTCGTGCTTCGGGCTCCTGCCGATGTCAAGCCCGCGCTCCAGGTCTGGGGGCCGACTGGCGACGCCCTCGCGCTGATGCGACGCCTGAAGCAGCAATTCGATCCCGGCCGGATGCTCAACCCCGGCCGTTTTGTAGGAGGGATTTAGGTGGACACTCGAAGGACTGGCGGTGATGGTGACGAACCATCGCACTCGCGTGCCGCGGCAGCAACTGTCGGGGCTGCGCCGGGCGGGCTCGCGCAGGACACCGCGGCATCCTTGACCACGGCGGCCATCCCGGCCATCGGCGTTGCCCACGAGGAAAGCGGCAGCCGAATCTCGCCCGCGTTCGACGCCCACCACCCGCCCGAGAAGGCGCTGATCGATGACTGTGTCCATTGCGGCTTCTGCCTGCCAACCTGCCCCACCTACCTGCTGTGGGGCGAGGAGATGGATAGCCCGCGCGGGCGCATCTACCTGATGAACGAGGCGGTCGAGGGCGAGCCAATGACCGATGCAATGGTCCGTCATTGGGATCTGTGCCTCGGCTGCCTCGCGTGCGTCACGGCGTGTCCGAGCGGCGTGCAATACGACAAGCTGCTGGAGGCCACGCGGGCGCAGGTGGAGCGACGCTACCCGCGCGGCAGGATGGACCGGCTTTTTCGCGCGCTGATCTTTGCGCTCTTCCCGTACCCCCGCCGACTCCGAGTGCTCGCCGCGCCACTCGGCCCCTACCAGCGCTATAGAGTGGGGAGCCTCCTGCACAGCGCCGGGTTCTTGCAGCGCCTGCCTGGCCCCTTGCGCGCGATGGAGGCCCTGATGCCCGATCTGAGCACCA
>JADDPA010000202.1:0-760 GCA_016782125.1 Thermobaculum sp. | reverse complement strand
GGCACGGGTCGGGGTGCTGGAGGGTTGTGTGCAGCGCGCGTTCTTCGGGCAGGTCAACGCCGCGACCGTGCGCGTGCTCGCCGCGGATGGGTGTGAGGTGGTGTCGCCGGCGGCCCAGGGCTGTTGCGGCGCACTCTCCATACACTCCGGCCGTGCGGAGGAGGGGATGCGCTTCGCTCGGCAAACGATCGACGCGTTCGAGGCGGAAGGGCTCGATGCCATCGTCGTCAACTCTGCCGGCTGCGGCGCCGCGATGAAGGAATATGGGTACCTGCTGCGCGACGACCCCGGATACGCGAGACGCGCAGAGAACTTTTCGGCAATGGTACGTGACGTCTCGGAGTTCGTTCAGGAGCTCGGATCGGTCGCACCGCGGCATCCGCTACCGCTCACGGTCGCGTATCACGACGCCTGCCACCTCGCGCACGGCCAAGGCATCCGGCAGCAACCGAGGCAGAGCCTCCTCTCAATACCTGGCCTGACTCTGCGGGAGATCGGAGAGTCGGAGATCTGTTGTGGTTCCGCGGGCGTTTATAACTTGGTCGAGCCCGAACCCGCCGCCGCGTTAGGTGAGCGCAAAGCGCGCAACGTGCTCGAAACCGGTGCCGAGCTGCTCGTCGCTTCCAATCCCGGCTGTACCCTCCAGATACATGCCAGCCTCGCCCGCCTCGGCGCTCATCTTCCAATGGCGCATCCAATTGAGCTCCTCGATGCTTCCATCCGTGGTGAGTCCTTAGAATCCTTTCTGCATCGTAAGGAT
>JADDPA010000122.1 GCA_016782125.1 Thermobaculum sp. | reverse complement strand
GGCATCCTCGTTTGCGGCCTCGACGGTGCCTTCGGGTGTGTACCACCACTGCAGGCTTCGCTCCTCTCCGTCAAGCCGGTACGAGAAGCTCACAAGGTAACGCTCATCGCCTCCCTGCACGGCGCTCCACTCGCCCGCCACGAAGCTGTAGCCCCGGCGTTCCAAGGTCATCCAGTACACCCGGATTACGTTCGCCAGGGTGTAGCCGTTGGTCGTACGGTACTCCTTCATGCGTTGAATGACTTTGCGCGCCTCCGGACTAGGCGCCTGCACCGGACGGGGCTCCGCGACCTCCACGGACGGCGCTGTGGGCTCGGGCGACGCCACGAGCTGAAGGCTGAGTCGTTGCGCGGCCTGTGTGGCGATCGCGTGCAGCACACGACGCTCCTCATCCGATAACTCCGTCCCCAGGCGCTCGACAATGGTAAGCGCGCCTTCGAGACCATCGGTGCCGGTGGCAGCCACGGGTACCTGGACCTCGGTGGCCTCTTCCTCGGCGATCTCGCCCAGGAAGACCTGGACCTGTCGATGCAACGCTGCTCCCTTGAGCGCCCCATCTTCTACCACCGCAAGGAGTTGCCGGCGCTGTGCTTCGTCGGGCACGCGTGCGAGGTGGATCGCGTCCGCGATCCCGATCCGCTTTGCCTCGACCGCTTCCCGGACATCGTCATGACTCAGGAGCTGCAGGCGGCCATGGACGTGCGCGGCACTGCGGCCAGCCAACTGTGCCAGGTCGCGGTAGCTCAGGTCGAACCGCCGGATAAGCGTCTGGAAGGCAAGTGCCTCTTCGAGAGGTCCCAGGTTCTTTCGCTGGAGGTTCTCCGCTAGCGCGATCTGCAGCTCCTCCTGCGCGTCTCGAGGCTCGATCACCCGCACCGGCACGTGCTCAAGCCCGAGGATCTGGGCTGCCCGGAAGCGGCGCTCCCCCGCGACGATCTGATAGAACCGGCCGGACTTCTTGACCAGCAGCGGCTGGAGGATCCCATGCTGATTGATATTTTCGGCGAGATCATTCAAGCTGGAGGTGGAGAAACCGGCCGAATCAGGACGCCGCGGCTGATCGGGGTTTGGCCGGATGTAGCAGAGTTCCACCTGCAGCACGCCGGTTCCGGGGGCATCTCCTGCAGAGACCTCGACGGGCGCCAAAAGGCTCGTCAGCGACGTGAACGTTTCCTGGGCGCTTTCCGTGGTGATCCTGGGTCGTCGGTTCATGCATGGCCTCCATCTACCTCAACAGCCAGATTGCGGTACGCCGCTGCGGCCGGCGTCTCACCGGCATACGCGAGCACGCTCTGGCCCGTCATAGGGGCTTCCTTGAGCTTCACATTGAGTCGTACCACCGTGTCGAACACCCGGACACTGCCATGGAGCGCGCTTCGGGCGCTCGCGATGACGTCGCGCGTATGGACGGTTCGTGCGTCTGCCATGGTGAGCAGGACGCCCTCCACCTTCAGGCTGCGGTTCAGCTTGCGTTGCACCTGAGAAACGGTGCGCAGCAGCAGGTCGACGCCTTTCATCGCGAGGTAATCCGCCTGGAGCGGGATGAGCACGGCATCCGCAGCGGCGAGCGCATTGACGGTCAGCAGACCGAGCGACGGCTGGCAGTCGATGAGGATGGTGTCATAATCCTTGCGCACCGGCTCCAGCATCTCTCGAAGAATCAGCTCGCCGAGCGTCGCGCGGAACAGGTCGAGCTCGCCCTGCGAGAGTTCTATGTTTGAGGGGGCGAGATCGATGCCGTGTCGGCTGTGCAGGATCACGTCCGGCAGGCGGGGAGCCCGTTCCTCGGCGATCGCGGCGTGCAGTACGTTATACACCGTTGGCGATAACTCATCCGGCCGGTAGCCGAGCGATACGGTAAGGCTCGCCTGCGGATCAAAGTCGACCAGGAGCACCCGCTGACCCTGTTCGACGAGGGCCGCGCCCAAATTGAGTGCGGTGGTCGTCTTGCCCACCCCACCCTTCTGGTTCGCGATAGCGAGCACACGACCCATTTCCACAGCCCTCCTCAAGAAGGAATTCTAACACAGCGGTTCGCGACCATGTAGGATACTCATATACGAGTCTGGCGGCAGTTTGACAGGTAAACGCGGCGAGGGCTATAGTCCGATTGGCAACAGGAGGCTTCATCACGATCAGGGTTACATGCCTGGGCAGCGGCAGCTCGGGAAACTGCATCCTCATCCAGCACCATGGACGCGCATTGCTCGTTGACGCCGGGTTCACGGCATCGCGGCTTACGCAGCTCCTGCGAGAGCGGAGGGTGGTACCGGGCGACCTCGACGCCGTGCTCGTCAGCCACGAGCACTCGGATCACATCCGTGGCGTGGATGTGCTCGCTCGCCGATTCGGCACGACGGTTGTGGCGAACGACGCCACCTTGCGCCGCGTCCCTAGCCCCGGCAGGCGCTTCTCTTCCACCCTTCTGCCGACAGGGAGCACGGTGAGCATCGGCCCCTTCGAGGTGGCTTCCTTCCCGGTAAGTCACGACGCAGCGGAGCCCGTCGGGTACATCGTCGGCGTCGGAGGTTACCAGGTCGCTGTCGCGACAGACCTCGGCTACGGGTCACCACACGTACTCGAGGCCGTAGCACTTGCGGATCTCGCGGTGGTTGAGGCGAACCACGATGTGGACCATCTCATCGGTGGCCCATATCCGTGGCACCTGAAGCGCCGAATCCTGAGCGAGAACGGTCACCTGTCCAACAGGCAGTCTGCCGAGATCATCGCCGATGCGCTTACGGCCCGGCGTCAGACATACTGGCTCGCGCACCTCTCCCGCACGAACAATACGACGAGCCTTGCCGAGCAAGGTGTACGGGAGTTCCTCGACTCCCACGGTCTTGCCGCAGACGTCGCCGTGCTGGAGCGCGACCGTCCGAGCCTCATTTGGGAACCGGAATCAACCGGACCCGGCTAAGCGTCGCCTGCCCATTGTCTCCCCGCTGCTACCCGATCGCACCGGTTCGCGAACCCGCCCAGTCCGCGTGTCCTGCCAGGAAAGCCCGGCCCTCAACGGGCCGACCGCCCGGTACCTGCACCTGATCCAGGAGGAGTGCGCCATCGCTCGTGTACACCCCAGGCAGCCGTGTGTGGGTGTCGGTGAACGCCTCCCCAATGTCGCCGGCCAGTGAGGTGTCTGCGTGGGCTCGCAGGATACGCAGACGCTCGCCCTTCCAGTGCATGTATGCCATCGGCCAGGGGTTATACGCGCGGACTCTTCGCGCCAAGACCTCGGACGGCTCCGACCAATCGAGCAGTGCATCATCGCGGGAGAGTTTCGGCGCGTAGGTCGCCAGCGCGTGGTCCTGTTCCACGGGCGTCACATCTTCCACCGACCAGCGCCGGAGGGTTTCGAGGAGAAGGTCGGCGCCGACCTGCGCTAACCGGCTCGTCAGTTCGCCCGATGTCTCGTTAATACTGATTGGGGTACTGGTCTGCGACAGCAACGGTCCGTCGTCGAGCCCCTCTCGCATGAGGAAGATTGACACCCCGGTAGACTCCTCCCCCGCGAGAATCGGCGCGGCCACGGGCGATGCCCCACGGTGCGCGGGCAACAGCGAAGGATGCACGTTCAGCCATCCCAGTCCGGGCACCGAAAGCGCCCGCGGCGGCACAAGCAGCCCGTACGACGCGAGTACGACCGCGGCCGGCTCGTAAGCCGCAAGTCGATCCAGGACCTCGGGGGTGCGCAGGCGCGCCGGTTGCTCCAGCGGTAAGCCAAGCGCGCGGGCCGCAAGTGCGATCGGTGTGGACTGAACCCGACGTCCCCGCCCGGCGCGACGGTCCGGTTGCGTATATACGGCGCGAATTGGGTAGCCGTCGCCGTGCAGGGTGTGC
Organism: Thermobaculum sp.; assembly: GCA_016782125.1. Classification (GTDB taxonomy): domain Bacteria; phylum Chloroflexota; class Chloroflexia; order Thermobaculales; family Thermobaculaceae; genus JACDAU01. The sequence continues at coordinate 6,605 of JADDPA010000122.1, read as the reverse complement.
AGGGTTGGCACGGCGAAGTCGGAGGTGCCAAAGAAGAGCAGCGCGGGGCGTTCGGGCATAAGTGGCATGCTACAATGTCGCACCAATGTTTGTACAGACCGCAAAGGCCGCTGCAACCCCGGCGAGCCGTGCATCATCGGCGTTCCTGCTCGTCATCCTGCTGCTCGCCGCCGTCCCACGCCTCATGGGCATCGGCTGGGATGGTGGCTACATGGCGCACCCAGACGAACGCCATATCTACGACGTGACGGCCAATCGCCTGCAGTGGTCAGGGCCATCGTCCGCCTTGCTCGACGCCGAGAATAGTTCCATGAACCCCCGCCGCTCGGACGGTGCGGGCGGCCATCTCAGCTACTCGTACGGCACCTTACTCGTATACGGTCTCAAGGGTATCTCATCGGCGGTGGGGGTCGGTGCGGGCGGGCAGTACGCGGAATTTGCCGGGTTGTACCGTATCGGCCGGCCGCTCGCCGCGCTTGCCGACCTGCTGACGATCGTGTGCGTATACCTTCTTGGCGCACGCCTGTTCAGCCGCCGGGCTGGCTTACTCGCTGCCGCCCTTTCCGCGGCGACCGTGTTGCAGGTGCAGTACAGCCACTTCTACGTCGCCGAGCCGATCATGACATTCTTCCTCACCGCGGCGCTGCTTCAGGTGGTCCGGGCGTTGCAGGACAGTAATGGTCGCGCGGTGCTCTACGCGGGCGTCCTGCTCGGCCTGGCGGTGGCGACCAAGCCCAGCGCGGCCGCGTTCGTGCTGGCGGCTGTGCTGCTGCTGTTCATCGGCGGATACGTATCGCAGCCGCGGACGGGTGCGGCCGGGTGGCGAGGTAGTCAGCGCCGCCCCTTTCGTGCGGGTCGGCTTGCATTCGTCGCGGGGGCTGTCTCGGTCGCCACGTGGGCGGTTGTCGAGCCGTATGCGGTTCTCGATACTCGGACGTACATCGAGAACGTCCTTGCCGAAAGTCGCATTCAGCGCGGCATCACGGACATGCCGTTCACGAGACAGTACATCGGCACGGTCCCCGGCTGGTACCACCTGAGCGAGTATGTTCGCTGGGGCGTGGGGCTGCCCCTCGGCGCTGCGGTGATCGCCGGATTCCTCTGGGGTTGGTACCGGGTGGTTGTTCGGCGCGACTGGCGTTGTGCGTTGCTCCTTGGCTGGATCGCGCCGTACACGCTCTCAATCCTCGTACTCGAAGCGAAGTGGCTTCGCTACATGCTCCCGATCACGCCCGCCCTCCTCCTGCTGGTATCCGCGGCCCTGTGGACGTGGCACGCGCGCCTGTGGGCAGGCAGGCGCAAACACGTACCGTTGCGTCCCCTCCGGGCCCGACTGGCGCTCCTGGCGATTGGTGCTGTGCTCGGTGGGTCCTTGCTCTGGACCATTGCCTGGAGCGGCATCTACACCCGCCCGCACAACTGGATGCAGGCTTCGGAGTGGATCTACGAGAACGTCGAGCCAGGTGCGACGCTGGCTCACGAGGCGTGGGATGAGCGGCTGCCCTACGCGTTGCCCGGTGAGGACACAGAGACGTACGAGTACCATCGGGTCGACACGTATGAGGATATCTCGCCGGATCAGCGGCTCTTCGCAATTCAGGACACCCTCGCAGCGGCAGACTACATCGTGCTGCCGACGCCCCGGCTGTGGGCCACCGTGCCGAAGTCGCCGTGGCGGTACGCGGTGGCGACGCGGTACTTTGACCTCCTTTTTGAGGAGCGTCTGGGGTTCCGACGGGTCGCCGTGTTCCAGCAGGGTCCCGGCTTCGGTGGTGCCTGGATCGACGATACCGGCGCGGACGATAACGTCGCGGTGTACGACCATCCGCAGGTGCAGATCTTCAAGAAAGAGCGCGAGCTCCAGCAGTGGGAATACGACGCTCTCTTCGCGGACGCCCAGGAAGCGCCGTGGGAGCCGACGCGGCACGGAAGCACGGAGAAGAGTCTGCTACTTGCGCCCTACCAGGACTCGGCGGCGACAGGTATGGCTTATTTTCAAGGTACCTGGAGTCGCGAAATTATGTCAACGATCGCGTGGCTCATCGTCCTGGAGGTGCTCGCTTTCATGGCGTGGTTGCTGCTCCGTGGCCTGCTGCGCCCGTTGCCGGATGCCGGATGGGTCTTGAGCCGAGTGCTCGGCCTGCTTCTCGTCGGGTGGTTGAGTTGGCTGCTCGCGTCGCTCGGGGTGCTTCCCTCTACCGCATGGTCCGCGTGGCTGGTGCTAGGCGTGCTCCTGGCTGTGTCGCTCGTACTTGCGTTCCGTGCGCGGGTCGAGTTGCGGGCGGATATCCGCGCGGTCGGATTGACACTCGCAGGCTTCGAAGCGCTCTTCCTGGCGCTGTTTGGCCTGGGCCTGTTGCTGCGTGCCACGAACCCAGACCTGTGGCAACCATACTGGGGCGGCGAGAAGCCGATGGAGCTGGCGTTCATCAATGGGATTTTGCGTTCCAGCGAGTTGCCGCCTTACGATCCCTGGTTTTCCGGCGGCTACATCAACTACTACTATTTCGGCCAGTGGCTTGTCGCGGTGCTGATGCGGCTGAGTTCTGTTGGGCCGCAGTATGGCTTCAACCTCGCCGTAGCGACCGTGCTCGCACTCACCGGCACGCTCGCCGCGAGTTTGGGCTACACCTTGGCCCGTGGCCTCGGCCGCGCGGCGGGCGTGGTCGTAGGTGGACTCTCCCTCGGCTTGCTGCTGTTGATCGGCAACCTGGACGGCGCGGTGCAGGTTCTCGAGCCACTCAGCAGGTCCGAGGCGCGCACGCGGCTGCGGGATGGTGATCTGATCGGGGCGCTCGGTGCCGGCTGGTCGAGGCTGGCCGAGACGCTGCCCCGATTGTCGGAGCAGTTCGACTTCTGGCGCAGTACGCGCCTCCTGCCCGAGCAGAGCTTCATCAACGAGTTCCCGTTCTTCACTTACCTGTACGGGGACCTGCACGCGCACATGCTCGCGATGCCGCTCGGGCTTGCGCTATTGAGTCTCGGCGTGCTCCTCGTCGGCGCGCACGGGGGATTCCCAGTACGTTCGGTCTACCTCGCGTCGGCCCTGGGCGGCTTGCTCACGGGAGCGATTGCAACGACGAACCCGTGGGACACACCCGCTTACGCCGGACTGTTCCTGTTGGCGCTCACGTACTACTGGCTCTGTAGCGGCGTGCAGCGACTGGCGAAGGTCGCACACATTGCCGGCACTGCAGGGCTCTTCGTGCTCGTCGGTGCCGGCGGCTTCGCACCCTTCTTTCGGGCGTTCAAGAGCTTCTACGGCGAGGTGGGACGTGTGACGACACCGACCCCCTTGCCGGTGTTCCTCGTGCTGCTTGGACTGTTCCTGTACCTGGTCGCGTGGTACTGCTTCGTACAAAGCTGGAGATCGAATGTTGGGCGCCTGCTCGTGGCGGGAGCGGCGGTGATAGTGGTGCTTGCTGCGACGCAGGGACGTGGTGTGTTGGCACTGCTCCTCGCACTGCTCGGCCTTATGTTGTACACCGGCTGGCACAACCGGCGCGCGTCCGCCACGCTGATCTGGACGGCTCTCGCGGCGGGTGGCCTTCTGCTCTGGGCAGGTATCGAGGTCCTCTACCTCCGCGACTTCAACGACGGAGGTCCGGCATACCGAATGAACACGATCTTCAAGTTTGGTCTCCAGAGTTGGATCCTGCTGGCACTTGGTTGTGCCGGGTTGCTGTACCTGACGTACTCGGAAACGCATGGGATGCTCCGGCGTAGCCTGCCACTCGCTATCGCCTGCGTTCTTCTCGCGAGCTCACTCGTTTACCCCGCGTACGGCAGTGCGGTTCGCCTGCGGCAGCGCTTTCCCGAGCCACCGCCCGGACGCACGCTCAATGGCGAGGCGTTCCTGCGCACCGCGCAGTTGCCGAACGAGTCAGGACGCCCAGCGAACTATGCGCACGATTACGCCGCGATCCAGTGGATGCGAGCGAACATCACCGCACCACACCCGTTCGTCGAGGCTGCGATCGGCCCGTATCGAGGCAACGGCGGGCGAATCTCCATGTTCACCGGTCAACCTGCCGTAATGGGCTGGGATAACCACGAGGCGCAGCAGCGCTACCCCGAGCCGGTTGCGCAGAGAAACCGGGATGTCCGAGATCTTTACAATTCGCCAGACCCACAGCGCGCGCTGGAGGTGATCTCCCGCTACGGTGTTCGCTATATCTATGTCGGTCCCGTCGAGCGCTTGCACGAGTTCCCAAGTGAGCCGAGGCCCGAGCGGTACGCGTCCGCGGCGGGACTGGCAAAGTTCGAGCGCATGAAGGGCGAGACGTTGCGCACGGCCTACCAGAACCGTGGGGTCGTTATCTACGAGGTACTGCCGTCCTGGCGGTGGCGGCTGCCGCAAGCCGCCGGGCCGAACGCGCTCGATGGCTGAGACTATCCGTTGGTGGTTGTGTCTGGAGCTACTCGGACTTGCCGCACTACCGCTCAGCGGTATGATCTTCCGCTGCCTGCCCGATCGAGGCTATTCTCTCTCGAAAGCAGTGGGCTGGTTCGTCGCGGCATGGGTCGCGTGGGCCGCTGCCTCGATCCCGGTATTGCCCTTCGGTGCAGCCACTGCGCGCCTAACGGTGAGCGCGATGGCGCTCGCGAGTATCGCGCTGCTCGCCTTGCACCGAGGCCGATACATGCGTGCCTGGATCGTCTACTTTCGCGAGCGGATCGGCTACATCCTCGCGGTTGAGGGCCTGTTTGCCGCCGCCTTCTTCGGGTTCGTCGCGCTGCGCAGCTACTCGCCGGAGATCATCGATACAGAGAAACCGATGGAGTTCATGTATCTCCAGACGAGTCTCTCGGCGCAGAGGATGCCCCCTGCGGACCTGTGGCTCTCGGGTCACACCGTAAACTACTACTACTTCGGCTTCTTCGCCCAGGCGTACCTCGCGCTGTTGTCCTTCGTTACAGCGCCAATCGCGTTCAACCTCGCGCTCGCTGGCACGTTTGCAGTGACGCTCCTCTGCCTGGCCGGCACCGGTTACAACGCCGCCGCCGCGTGCAACTTCCGGCCGGCCGGCCGGATAATGGCAGCGGCGCTTGCACCGGTCCTCGTGCTGTTGATTGGCAATCCGGAGGGCATACGGCAGAGCTGGACAGCCATGCGCAAGGGACGCGACGGCGATTTCTTCGGCCTCTTCTTCGCCGCGACGCGGGTGATCGACGATCGCGCGCCCGGAGATACGATCAACGAGTTCCCCGCGTATAGCTATCTGCTCGGCGATCTCCATCCGCACGTGCTGTCAATGCCGCTCTTCACGCTCGGCCTTGCCAGTTCGCTTGCCCTCGTCCTGTATCTGGACCGACCGCGACGACAGATCCTGACCGGGGCAGCGGCTACTGGCGCGTTGATCGGCTGGCTTTATATGACCAACAGCTGGGACGTACCGGTGATCGCGGTCATTGCGGCAGGCAGTGTTCTGCTCGTGGGCTCATACCACAACCTGACGGCCCGTGCGCGCGCAACGGTGCGGGTGCTTAGTCTGCTGGTCGTGACGGCGGCCCTTACGTGCCTGCCGTTCCTGATCAACTTCGAAGCTCCCGTGGACCGCAATGCGCAGATTCCGCCGTGGGTGGCCGATATCCCGGTGCTGCGCACGCTCGGCCGGTACGTCGCGCCTGTGTGGTGGGAGCGCACCGATGCCCGCGAGTTCCTTCGTATGTGGGGCGTGCAGATGGTATTGACGCTGCTCGTCCTCCTTGCCTATGGGAGGCGCCTCGTGGGCCGAAAACTGGTAATCGTGCTCATTCTGGCCGTGCCGGCTCTCATCGCTGTGGTGGTGCTGGATGCACCTGTGTTATTGCTCGTGCCGCTGATCCTGTTTTGTGTCCTTATCGGTGTCGGGGAGGGTTCTCCTGTGGTGCGTTGGGCGTTCCTCCTCACGGCCGCTGGATGGGGGCTCGTGCTCGTGCCGGAACTGGTCTATCTAAGGGACGTGTTCGAGAACCGAATGAACACGGTCTTCAAGTCCTACTACCAGGCGTGGCAGGTACTCGGTGTCGCCCTGGCAGTGCTGCTGACCGTTGCCCTGCCGCGTCTTTCGATCTCTTTTCGAGGTCACCGTACCGCCGCTCTCAGCGTTGTGTTCGTCCTGTGCATCTTGCTGGTATCCTTCATCCCGACATTCAGTGGCGTGCGGGCCAGAGCGGAAGGCGGAAGGAACGGCCTGGACGGCACTGCGTTCCTACGGACGCGGGACGCCGAGGCATACGCCGCGGCGGCGTGGCTCAGGAGGAACACCGCAGCTAACGATGTGGTGCTCGAGGCGACGGGCGCGGCGTATAGCTTGTACGCCCGGCTTGCCACGTATGCTGGCCGGCCCACCGTTCTCGGCTGGGCAAACCACGAGCGCCAGTGGCACGCCGGTCAACCTGAGTTGCTGGCCGAGATCGCCCGGCGCAATGCCGACGTCCGCCGGCTGTACGGGCCGATGCCGTCCGCGGAGCAGCAGGAGCTTTTCCGACAGTACGATATCAAATACGTGTACTACGGGCAGATGGAGCGACAGCTCCAGTCCGAGCTCGGAAAGGCGCAGCAAGATCCGTTTGCCGACGTACTTCAAGAAGTGTGGCGTGACGGCAACTCTGTGCTGTAT
>JADDPA010000196.1:302-10356 GCA_016782125.1 Thermobaculum sp. | reverse complement strand
GACGCCACATCTGCCAGACCGGGTTACAGCCATAGGTGTGCCCGTGCGCCCCCGCGAACAGCGCCCAGTAGAGCGACTTGCGGGCTTCGTAGTCGTCGAGGTAGCCGCCGTCGAGGGTGTGGAGACCATCGGGCATGTCCTCATAGCCCGGCTCGGCGTCTATGCACGGGCGTGTGGGCTCGCGCGCGTAATCGGCCTCGATGAAGCGCCAGTTCTCGGCGTTGCGCTTGTGCCCGCTCTGGGACATGTGGAGGTCCAGCCACGGCTCCTCGTGCACGTACTCCGCCGACGAGTGCGGCCCCCAGGTATGGAAGCCCATCAGGTGTCGCCCGCCATCGCCCTCCCGCAGACCCTCGGCCATTGCGCGCACGATCGCACGATGGGCTTCGGTTTCTATCGGACGGTCGCCGCCGAGGATCCAGATGATGGGCCAATCCGCGTAACGGCGCCCGAGGAAGGTCCCGTAGGCGCAGGCGTTGTCCGGGGTGAAGATCTCCGGTCCGATGCCCCACTTGCGGTTCCACTTGTCACCCCAGGTCGGCAGCAGGCCGACATGGAGGCCGAGGGAGGCTGCCGCGTCGACGACATCGTCGATGTGCGCGAAGTAGGCATCGTTGGGCCGCGAGGGGTCGTCGTCGATGAGCGGGGTGTCGCCCCGCGTGTTCGGCGCATGCAGGCCGTCGATCTCGGCGAGCGCGACGGCCTGGACCACCGTGAATCGCTTCGCCGCGCGATCGCGGAGGTAGTGCTCCGCCTCCTCCAGGGTGCAGCGATGGAAGAGCTCCCACGCCGTGTCGCCGAGGTAGAAGAACGGGGTGCCGTCGGCGTGCACCAGAAACCGCCGATTCTGGCTAACCTTCATCATACGCCTTGCTCCCTCCTTACACTCTGCCGATGTCGAGTTGCAACCGTCTCAGTCCACACGCCTTCGCATGGTGCTGCAGGACTGTGGCCAGCCAGGTAGGGGCAAGCGCTTCCGTATGCGCCGCGTTAAGATGTCGCTACCGATCGTCTTAGGATCAGAGGGAGGACGGCCGACCGCGTTTTCGGTGGAGCGCCCCGGAAACAGCATACGAGGGTTTGTAGGTCAGGGGACCGGGAGTGAGGATCGCTCGTGCCTGCCTGCGGAGAGATGCGGACGCCGTGGATGGATGCGCCAATCGCAGGCCCGACGTCTCGCGACTGCCCCGACGCGCAACAGCCGGAGGGGTCGAATCCGCTATTATGAGTGCCCTGAAGCAGGAAGATCTCGACCTGATACGAGCTGATGCAGCAGTTGGCAGGAGAGCCTGACGGTGGTGCAGCCCTTGCCCGACGGGTATACCGTGCGGCCTGCGGAGCCGGCGGATGTCGACGCCGTGCTCGAGCTTGTCACGGCGTGCGACCTCATAGATTACGGCGAGCCGGACTACACGCGCGAGGATCTGCTGGAAGAGTGGGAGGGGGTGGAGCTACCCACCGACTCTTGGCTGGTTCACGCCCCGAGCGGGCAGCTGGCGGGCTACATGAAGCTCAGCCATCGCAATTACGTCAGCTTCGAAGCAGACGGCTACGTGCATCCCGACCAACAGGGTAGAGGTATCGGCACGCACATCGTCGAGCGTGCGGAGTCGCGGGCTCGCGAACTGGTTCCCCTCGCACCACCGGGGATACGCGTCACGCTGGGCATTGCTACCAACAGCGCCAACGAGCGGGCCGCGGCACTGCTGCGGGCGCGGAGCTACACGCTTGCCCGCCGCTTCTGGCGCATGGCCATCGAGATGGACGCCCCGCCGAGCCCGCCGGAACTCGCCACTGGGATCACGATCCGGACTGTCCGGGACGGCGAGGAGTACCGGCCAATCTATGAGGCGCAACAGGAGTCCTTCCGGGACCATTGGGGCTTCGTGCCGCGTCCATTCGAGTCCTGGATGCGCCGGACGACCGGCCCGAGATTCGACCCCAGCTTGTGGTTTCTCGCCGAAGAGGGTCGGGGGATCGCCGGGATGGCTCTCTGCACGACGTTTCTCGAACAGGGGTGGGTGCAGACGCTGGGCGTGCGCAAACCATGGCGGCGGCGGGGAGTGGCCCTCGCGCTGCTGCGCCACGCGTTCGGGGAGTTCTACCTGCGCGGGCGGCGCAAAGTTGCGCTCGGCGTGGACTCCGAGAGCCCGACGGGCGCGACGAAACTGTACGAGAAGGCGGGGATGCGCGTGATACGCCAGTTCGACATCCACCACCTGGAACTGCGGCCCGGGCGTGAGCCCGCACAGGATCCCGAGGAGTAGCGGCGTTCAGCCGGCGCGGTGCCGAAGATGCGGGGGCGTTCGATTGAACGCCCCTACCAGTCATCGCAAATGAGGCATCCGAGCAATTGATATACCTGGACTGAGGGACCTTTGTCCCGCTGGTGCCAGCTGTTTATACGCAATCCGCATGAACCGTGGTGCATGTCATCCCGAAAGCAGTGAGGGATCCGTAGGTCGTACCACGGATTCATCGCGAGCTCGGAATGACAGATACCCTACCGTTCAGCCGAAGTCCGTCTTACTCGCCGCGGAGGGCGCGCATGGCTTCCTCGAACGGGATCTCGCCTGCCTGGAAGCGCTCGAGTATGGCCAGTCGGTCCGGGCGCGGCTGCGGCTCGGGCTGCCCGCCGAGCGCGGCGACGATGTCATCGAGCCGGTTGCGAGCGGTGTTGTACGCGATACCGAGCTCCGCGGCGAGCTTCTGCACGTTGCCACGATACCGGACGAGCTGGCCCGCGAACTCGAATTGCTCCGGCGTGAGGCGGCCGACCCAACCGAGACTGAAGCTCCCCTCGATGACGACGCCGCTCTGGGGACACTCCAGCCTCGTCACGATAAGCTCACCACCGCTCGCAGGGTCGCGAGTAAGTAGGGGATACATCATGCTTCGCCTCCCGCGCCTGCGGGTTCAAAACCGAAGTCGCGCATCTCACGCACATACTCGGAGTTTACGCCGTGCATACGCATCTCCGTCAGTTGGCCCAGGGACAGACCATCGAGTCCTTCGGCGCGCATCTCAAGCACGTACTCGGCGGTTACCCCGTGGATGCGCGCCTCGACAAGCTCGCGTATGGTGCGGTCGGGGAAGCCCGCCTCGGCCATCTCACGGATGTAGTGCGCGGTGACCCCGTGCATACGCGCCTCGATCAGGTCATCCAGCGAGAGATCGGCGTAGCCCGCCGCGTGCATCTCGCTCATGAACGCTGGGCTCACGCCGTGCATGCGCATCTCCACCAGCTTCTCGAACGGTAGTCCCTGCAGGCCAATCGACTGCATCTCCCGGATAAAGCCGGCATGCACCCCGTGCATCCCGGCCTCGATCAACTGGTTGACGGCCAGGCCAGGATAGCCGACATCGGCCAGCTCCTGTCTGAGCCCAGCGTCCACGCCATGGCTGCGCATCTGGATCATGCGCTCTATGTCTGGCCCGCGAAATCGCTCGCCCGCCCGGTGCTCTCGGTGCGGTGTGTGCGCCTGCCAGTCCGGCGGCGCCTCGCGGGGGCCGTGCTCCGCGTGGCGGGGCTGATCTCGCGCGGTGCCGAGCAACTCCAGAAACTGGTTCGCCTGCTCGGGCGTGATGGTACCCTCGGCGAGCATTTCCAGCACCTTCCTCCGCTCCTCTTCCATGATCTGTTCCTCCTTGTTACCGCTTCAGTATCGAATCGATAAGCTCCATGAGATCGGCATCCATCCCCGCGCGCTTGAGCTTGATCACCTTGCCGACCGTAAGGTTCTCGAAGCCCAGATTCCGCATCTCATCGACGAACGATTTGTCGATGCGCAGAGCCCGGAACTCGATGAGCTGATCGAGGGTGGGCCGGGGCAGCCCTAGTTGCGCGATCTCCGTGGTCAGCGGGGCCAGCTGCTCCGACGAGACCTCGTGAATACGCGCCGCAACGAGCTGGCGCGGATTGACGGGACCGTAGCCGAGGTCCTGTGCCGCGCCGATAAAGTGGCGGACAAACGCGGGCTCCACACCGTGGATGCGCATAGCGATGAGGTCGTCGACCGGGACCCGCGCGATCCCCGCTGCCTGCAGCGCTCGGGTGTACTCGGCGCTCACACCGTGGATGCGCGCGGCTATCAGTTGGTCCGGCATGAGACCGCTCAGTCCGGCTTCCCGCAAGCTGCGGACGTACCCGGCGTGGACGCCGTGGATCTTGAACTGAATGACCTGATCAACAGTCAGGCCCGATAGCGATGCCCCGTCGGTCTCACCGCCCGGTGCCGGTGGATCCGTCTGGGCACCGGCGTCCCTACCGTCCTGCGTCCGCAACAGTCGCGCCGCCTCATCCGGGGTGATTGCGCCCGCCGCTAACCGCTCCAACACACCCATACGACTGGTACTCATCGACTCCCCCTCAGCCGTTTGCGCTCACCCCTCTTGCAGAACTGGATCTATATTATCACTGAGTTTCTAAAAGTCAATGGGTTGATAGCGATTATTCACGTTGCAATAGTAACCTTCGGCAAGCTAGAAGCATATCTTAGTATTCATGGAAACCGTGTACAGTGCATCTACTGCGGTGCGGAGGAAGAGCGAGCCGTTACATTCGATGGGGGGTACTGCGGTCCGCGGGCGGGTACCGAGACCCACCCTTACCCAGATACGCGTTTCCGCCCGATGCTGTAGAAAAACGGTGTGGTCGTCAGCGATCAAAAGGGGCGCGAATGCCAGACTGCATGGGGTGCGGCTTCGGTGGGCGCGCTACGCTCCGGGTCGGCAAGCGAAGGTATAGGGAGCTCCACCCTGCGGATAGGGCGCTACCGCCAGGCGTTGTTGGTTTTACTCGCCCGGTGCGAGACGAATCGGCTCGGCGCCCGGCTGCGGCCTTGCAGCGGTACGCGCGGTCTCCTCCTGTTTCAGGCTCCGGCGGGGCAGGAACAGCGCGACGATGATAATGAGGCCGGTCGCGAGTGTCAGCAACCAGAACACATTACTCATCGAGGCCGCCGCTGCCAGCAGTGGGAGGTCACGCGGCGGTGTTCCCGTGGACTGCGCGCGGCCCGCGATCTCGGCGGCCTCCGAGGCTGTGCCCTGGATGAACAGGGTCGAGATGACCGCGACGCCGATGGAGCTGAAGATCTGCGCCGTGGCGTTGTAGAGCGAACTCGCCTTTGGCAGGGCGCGGCCAGTTACCCCCGAGAGGGCAAGCGTCTGCAGGGGAAGGCCACCCCAGCCGAAGCCCACGCCGCGCAGAAAGAGGATCGGCGTCAGGGCCCACGCCGTGATGTTCGGTTCGATGCCGACAAGCAGCCAGGAACTGATCGAGAGCGCTATGAGGCCAATGACCACGAGGTAGCGCGGTCCGATACGGTCGTAGAGGCGGCTGCCGCTGATAATCCCGAACGCGGCGCCCAGCCCCTGTGGCATCAGCGCGAGCCCGGTCGAGACGGCGCTCAACCCGCGGAACTGCGTCAGGAACAGCGGAAGCAGGAAGAAGCTGCAGAACACCGTTGCACGGACGATCCATGTCAGGACGGTGGCCATCGAGAAGCTGTGGTCCCGGAACAGGCCGAGGTCGAGCACCGAGTCGCACGACACGCGGCTCTCATACAGGCCGAACGCGAGCAGCAACGCGAGTCCGGCGCCCAGCAGCGCCCACACCAGCCAGTATCCCCATCCCCAGATCTCGCCGCGCGGGCTGAGCGCGGTAATCGTGCCGGGACGGGTCTCGCCGACGAGCGCGAAGGCGTACACAACCAGCACGACGCCGAGCATCGAGAGCACGAGCCCGGTCCAGTCGAACCGGTCACGCACGGCGGCGGCCTCCCGCGGTTCCTCGGGCCGCATGATGCGGGAGATCAGCGCGATCGTCACGATGCCGACGGGGAGATTGATGTAGAAGATCCACGGCCAGCCGAGGCTGCTGTCGACCAAGAGGCCGCCAAAGGTGGGGCCGAGCGTCGGGGCGAGCAGCACCGGGATGCTAACGAAGGCAGAGCTGGCGGCGCGCTCGGCGGATGAACATCCGCTTCAGGCCGAGCCTGTTGCTGAAGTATCCCGCGGCGGGGATCACGGCGGCCTGCGCGAGGAAGTACGCCGTGATAACCCACTGGATCGTGCTGATATCCGCGTCCAGGGAGCGCTGCATCGCCGTGAGCGAGACGTTCACGATGGTGTTATCTAGCACCGCCATGAAGAGGCCGAGCGCGGCGGTGAGTGCGACGGCGTACTTGTACGGGATTCTCAACGGTCGTATCCCTCCATGATAGTCGCGGCTTTCGGGGAGAGGCTCATCGCACCAGAGCCTCCTGAGCCGGGCGCGCGGCGCTCTCGAGGACGCGGAGGGTGCGCCCGAGGTCCTGCACCTGCTGCGGCGTGAGGTCGCGGGTGAGGCGTTGCTCGATCTCGGCGACGCACTCGCTCAGCCCTGCAGAGCGTTCGCGCCCGGACGCGGTAAGGTACACACGCACGAGGCGATTGTCACGCGGATCGCGCTCCCTGCGGATCCAGCCCTGCTCGCCCTCCATCTCCTGGACGGTGCGGGTGATCATACTCGGGTCCACGCGCATGGCCTTGGTCAGCTCGTGCTGGCTCCGGCCGTCGCGGTGGGCGAGGAGCGACAGGATCCACGCGGCGAGCGGCGAGAAACCCAACTCCGTGGTGTACGCCTGCTTGAAGGCGGTCAGGGTGCGGCCAAGCTGCTGCATGAGCGGCGGCTGCTCTTGCGTAGCGGGCGCGGTGTCCGCGGTTACTTCATCGTGCAGCTTCATAAGTACTTACCCCCATTGGAAGTGTGTCCGAAGACACAAGACAGTGTACCGGTCAATGATTGATAAGTCAACGCTTGCGCTGTCAAGCGTGCGTGCTGGTACCTGTGTCAGCGGAGCCCCTTTCCGTCTCGTTTAAGCCCGAGCACCCTGCAACGCGCCGTATTTCACCCAGTACTCTTGGTGATCCAAGTAAGCGCCACCTTATTGACATAGTGATAAGACCGATGTAATTTGTGTTACATACATATATATTCGTACATATAGTGTCGTGAGGAGAGATGTATGAGGTACCCAACCACATTCGAGCTACCGACGACGGATGATCTGACCGGGCTGCTGACCGCGGCGTACTTCCGGCACTTGCTGCGGACCGAGCTGCTTCCGCGCGCGCAAGAGTCGGGCGACCCGCTCGCCGTCTTCCTGTTCGACCTGGACAACTTTCTGGCGGTGAACCGCGACCATGGCCGCGAGGCCGGCGATCGGGTTCTCACCGTTGTTACGGCCGCACTCAAGGACACTGTGCCCGAGACCGCGATGCTCGTGCGCTGCGGCGGCGACGAGTTCGGCGGCGCGCTGCCGGACGTGCGCCTCGACGACGCCTTCACCCTCATGGAGGAGTTCCGCCGGAAGGTGGCAGCGCTGGCGATCGAGGGGGACCCGCCGCTCCAGTTCACCTGCTCCGCAGGGCTGGCGGCGTTCCCCGCTCACGGCAAGACGGACATCGAGCTGATGCGCGAGGCGGACCAGGCGCTGTATCTCGCGAAGACGACCGGACGCAACAAGGTCTCCCTTCCCCTGGGTGACAGCCGGATGGTGACGAAAACGAGCTACTACACGACGACGCAGCTGGAGCGGCTGGCCGACCTCGCGAAAACGCTCCGGCGCAACGAGGCGAGCCTGCTGCGCGAAGCGCTCGACGACACGCTGCGCAAGTACACCGATCAGCCCGAAATGCCTCCCGCGAGCTAAGCGCCATCGAGCGGGACACGTCTGACAACTGACGAACTGCACCGGGGACCTCGCTGCCTCCGGGCGCAACCCGCTTGCCGGGGCTGGACAGGGTGGCTATGCTGAAGGGGTAACGGCTAATTCCTGGAGCGTCCCCTTGTATGCACATGGTTCAGGACGGCGGCGCCTGCTCGGTCCGCGAAACGTCCTGCTGTACCTCACCGCGGTGTTGCTGCTGATAATGGTCGTGCTGGCAGTCCTCACCTATCTGTACGACCCGACGGACGGCGGCGCGGGTCAGCGGCTTGACCCGCCGAAGCAGCTCGAGGCGGGCGATACCGCGCCACCCCTACAATTGAAGACCTTGGACGGCCGTGCGGTTGGCTCCGCGGAACTGCGGGGGAAACCGGTGTGGCTGAGCTTTTGGTCGCTCAGCTGTGCGCCGTGTACGGCGGAGATCCCGGCCCGCATCGCGCTCAGCGAGGCCGCGCGGGCACAAGGCGTCGCGGCACTCGCCATCAACGTGGGGGACAAGCCGGCCGAGGTGTCGACCTACCTGCGCCACGCGGGCTACGGTGCGCTGCCCGTCGCGCTCGACGAGCAGTACGTGACCGCCGAGGCTTACACCGCGTACTACATGCCATATCACGTCTTTATCGGCTCGGACGGCACCGTGCGACGCGTCGAATCCGCCCAGATGACCGCCCCACAGATGCGCGAGGCACTCGAGTCGTTGGAGTAGCCGACGGCAGACCGCGGCGGTTTCAGCGCGTGGCGGCGTCCTTCTCGACGAAACGGTTGGTGTACGCCGCCTTCAGGTCCACGTCGCTCTTGACCGCGTCCGAGCGCCGCAGGAACGTGAGCGTCTCCTCCCAGGCCTTGGGATCGGTGTACCCTGCTCCATTCGCGTCCGACACATCGCTCTGCCACAGCGGTATGGAGGTGTTCAGGACCTCCAGCTGCGACTCACGGTTCTCTGCCGAGCCCGCCTCGGGCGCGTACTTCAGGCTCGTCTCGAACGCGGCATCGGGGTCGCGGATCGTCTCCCGCAGCCCGCGCATCGTCGCGCGGACCACCGCGCCGACCTCGTCCGGACGAGCCTGCAGATTCGACTCATTCGTGATGATACCGTTCGAGACCAGGTTTGTCGTCTCCCACACCGGGAACGTGCGCACGGGCACCCCGAGCCGCTTGAGTTGCAAGGGCTCATTGTTGGCGTAGCCCATCACGGCGTCCACCTGTCCGCGCTGCAGCGCCTGGACCTGCGTGAAGCCGATCGATCGCGCGGTCACATCTGCCTCCTTGAGGCCGGCGGAGTCCAGCAGTGCCTTGAGCCCTGTGTAGGTCGCGCCAAAGAGACCGGGCACGCCGACCGTCTTCCCTTTCAGGTCGCCCACCGACTTGATGCCGGACTTCTCGGAGGCGATCAGCGTGACGGGGTACTTCTGGAAGTACGCGCCCGTGTACACCAGCGGCACTCCCTGAGAGCGGGCGACGAGCATCTCGTCACCGCTCGCGACGGCGTACTGCAGGTCCCCGGATCCCACGATCTTGAGCAGGTCCGGCTCGATGCCGTGCTTGAACTCGACATCGAGGCCCTCGTCCGCGTAGTAGCCGCGCTCCGCCGCGACGTAGAACGGCGCGAACTGCACGGAGGGAATGTAGCCGAGCGCGAGCGTCAGCTTCGTTACGCCCGTCGCCTCGGGCATCGCACCGGTGCCGAATGCGGTGGGCGTGGTTGCCACGGCAGGATTCTGACCCGGCCCTTGCGTGGCGGGCGAGCCGCAGGCGACGAGCAGCACGGCGAGGATGAGCAGGGCGGAGTACGATACGCGAGAAAGCTTCAAGAGTCTACCTTTCAATCCGGTTGTCCAGAGCGGTGGCCGCCGCATACAGCAGCGATGCTATCGCCATCAGCGTCACCAGCGCGACGAACGTTAGCGGCGTGTCGAACATGCCGCGGGAGATGTTGAGGAGCGCGCCAAGGCCGACATCGGCGCCGATGAACTCCGCGACGACCGCGCCCGTGATGGAGAGGGTGAGGCCCAGCCGGACGCCTCCCAGCAGCACTGGTAGCGCGAGTGGCAGCTCCACCAGGCGAAGCATCTGCCAGCGATTCGCGCCGAAGACCTGCGCGACCTCCATCAGGTCGCGCGGCACGTTCCGGATGCCGACCAGCGTGTTGACCAGGATGGGGAAGAAGACCACGAGCACGCAGATGAGCACCTTCGGGAAGAGCCCGTAGCCGAACCAGAGCACGACGAGCGGCGCGATCGCTATAACGGGCATCGACTGGCTCGCCGCCAGGTACGGGGAGAGCGCCCGCTCCAGTGGCCGGGAACGCGCGAGCGCCCACCCGAGAGGCACGGCGACGCCGAAGC
>JADDPA010000196.1:0-280 GCA_016782125.1 Thermobaculum sp. | reverse complement strand
TTCCAGCAGCGTCACCCTCGTGTGCCGCCACCACGTCCCGTCACTTATCGCCGTCACAAAGCGCTCCGCGACGCGCGCGGGCGACGGGAGCAGATACTCGGGGTACTGGCCGAGCCGGACGACAGCGGCCCACAGGAGAAGGGCCAGCGCGAGGGAGACCGGCGGCCAGACCCAGCGCGGGAAGGAGTGGGCGACGCGCCGCCGTGCACGGGGAAGTACCGCTTGCTGCTGGCTCGCGCCATACGTCCGGTTCGGTTGTGCCTTCGTCGCCATCGTCGCA
>JADDPA010000100.1 GCA_016782125.1 Thermobaculum sp. | reverse complement strand
CGCACACCGCTGGCCAACCCGTTCGCGTCCGAGGACACGTATGTACAGGTGGGTGGCGTCAACGGCGATGTGCTGTGCCGCTCCCAGAACCTGGGCGACACGGCCCTGCCGCTCAATCGGGACATGGCCGGCGCGCTGACGCCGGGCGAGGGCGTGTACTCGGATCACGAGCTGCAGGGCGAAGCGGTGCGGTTGTACACCGTGCTGCAACTCACTCGCGGGGGCCAGCCATCCATCGTGCAGGTCGCGCGCTCAACGGCGTCCACCGAGCGCATCCTGGGACAACTCCGACGGTTGCTCGCCGCGGGGCTGATCGGGGCGCTTGGCCCTCCGGCCTCGTGGTGTGGCTCGCGGCGGGCAGGGCGGTGGCGCCCCTCGGCCGGCTCGCTCAGACCGCTGAGACGGTCGGAACCTCCGGCGATCTCAGCCGACGGGTGGATGTATCGGGCTCCGAGGACGAGGTCGCCCATCTCGCCACCACGTTCAACATCATGCTGCAGCGGCTGGAGCGTACGGATGCCGATTTGCGTGCGGCGCGGATTCGCGCGGAGGAGGCGCTCGACGCGCAGCGCCGCTTCGTCGCGGATGCCTCGCACGAGCTCCGCACCCCGCTGACAACCATTCGCGGCAACGCCGATTTGCTGCGCGACTACGGGGATGTCACGCCGAGCGACCGTGCCGCGGCGCTCACACAGATACAACAGGAGTCGGAGCGCATGAGCAGGCTCGTGAACGACCTGCTCACCCTTGCACGGGCGGATGCCGGACAGCCGCTGGCCCGTGAGCCGGTGCCGCTCGGGCCGCTGCTCGGCGAGGTTGCGGCCCAGGCACGGGTCCTCGCCCAGGGACAGCAGGTATCCGTGGTGGTGGCGTCGGACGCGACCGTGCTCGGCGACGCGGACACGCTCCGGCAACTCCTGCTCATCCTGCTGGACAACGCGCTGCGGCACACTCCCGAAGGGGGCAGCGTCGAGCTGCGGCTGGAGGAGCAATCGGGTGAGGCGCTGGTCTCCGTCCGTGACACGGGGGAGGGGAGAGCGCCTGGGGACCTGCCGCACAGCTTCGAGCGTTTCTATCGGGCGGATCGCGCGCGATCGGGTACCGGCGTGGGGCTCGGTCTTGCCATTGCCCGGTGGATCGTGTGCG
Source organism: Thermobaculum sp. (assembly GCA_016782125.1). Taxonomy (GTDB): domain Bacteria; phylum Chloroflexota; class Chloroflexia; order Thermobaculales; family Thermobaculaceae; genus JACDAU01. Next base: position 9,525 of record JADDPA010000100.1, on the reverse strand, counting down.
AGCACGGGGGAGAGATCAAGGTGTTCAGCAGCCTCGGCGTGGGGAGCGTATTTTCCGTGCGTCTCCCGCTCGCTCGACATCCCGGCACCGGCGCCGAGACCTTCATCGATCCCTGATCGCTCTGAGCGTATTCTGAGCTTGCACCCTTAGAATGCTACTATGTGCCTGGAGGCATTGACCGTGGAGGGTATGGGGATGCGCAACAGAAGAACGTTGTCGCTGGGGATCGCGCTCACTGCGATGCTGATGGCGCTGGTCGTCGGTGTGAGTGTGGCGCGCGGGGCCGGGGATGCGCGCGTCGGGGTGTACGAGCGGTTCGTTGCGAAGGTTGCAGCGCGACTCGGCAAGCAGCCCGATGAGGTGCGCTCGGCTATGGTGGCGGCCCAGGGCGAGATCGTCGATGAGGAAGTCGCGGCGGGCAGGATGCCGAAAGAACGCGGCGAGCGCATCAAGGAGCGCGCGCACGAGGGGCGAGGGCTGGGCCTCGGCTTGCACAAGGCGCGTGGCCACCTGATCGGTTGCGTGACCAAGGTGAGCGGCGAGACGCTCACGATCGAGACCCCGCGCGGGACGAAGACCGTGCTGCTCGGCAAGGACGCCAAGGTGCGCGGTCCGAAGGGCGCGGATGTGACGGTCGGCAGCTATGTGCGCGTTAAGGGCAAGGCGGACCGCAGGGGTACCGTGATTGCCCGGATGGTACACATCGTGCCGCCAATGCAGGGGATACGGCGCGCGTTCCACGACGGGCAGGCACAGGTGGCAACGTTCTTGGGGCTCACCACCGACCAGCTCCGTGCGCAACTCCGGTCGGGTAAGAGCCTCGCGGAGATCGCCGGTCCGAAGCGCACGCCAGAACTCGAGAAGCTCCTGGTGCAGCAGGCCGGGAAGCACGTGGACGACGCCGTCAAAGCAGGATACCTGGATGAGAAGCGTGCCGCGAAGATCCGCGAGCGCCTGCCCGAGTGGGCAAAGAAGGTCGTCGCGCACGAGCGCGGGACCGAGAGCGAGAAGTAGGGGCGAAGCGTTCCAGGGAACGCCTCGCCCCTGTTAACTGCTCCCTACGGGATCGGTGAGCCGCCGGTGACGCCGAGCGTCTCCCCGTTCACGTAACTCGACTCCTGGGAGGCGAGGAAGACGTATGCGGGAGCAAGCTCCGCCGGTTGCGCGGGGCGCTGCATAGGCGACTGTTGGCCGAACTGTGACGCCTTCTCCGTCGGCATCGTGCTCGGGATGAGTGGCGTCCAGACGGGTCCCGGCGCGACGGTGTTCACCCTAATGCCCTGCTGAATCGCGTCCTGCGCGAGGCCCTTCGTGAAGTTCACGATCGCGCCCTTCGTGGCGGCGTACGCAAGCAACGACGACGAGGGATTGTACGCCTGAATGGAGGACGTGTTGATAATGGTACTGCCCGGCTGCATGTGGGGCAGCGCCGCCTTGCAGAGGTAGAACATCGCGAAAACGTTCGTCCGGAACGTGTGCTCAAACTCCTCCGATGAGATACCCTGAATGCCCTCGCGGGACATCTGGTACGCGGCGTTGTTCACCAGGATGTCGATCTTGCCGAACTCCTGCACGGCCTGCTGCACCATCTTCTCGCAGGTGCTCTCGTCGGTGATGTCTCCGGGGAACTTGATGGCCTTCTTGCCCGAGTTCTGGACCGCCTGCACTGCTTCGTCCGCATCCGGCTCCTCCTCCGGCAGGTAGGAGATCAGTACATCTGCCCCTTCGCGGGCGAACGCAAGCGCTACGGCACGTCCGATACCGCTGTCTCCACCTGTGATGATCGCGCTCTTGCCCTCGAGTCTGCCAAAGCCCTTGTACGTATCCTCACCGTAGTCCGGCTTCGGGTCCATCTGGCTTTCGAGCCCAGGTGCCTGCTGCGGCTGATCCGGGAACTCCGGTTGTGGGTTCTGCTCCAATGGGTTCTGTGGTGTGGTCTGATCCATGTGTTCTACTCCCTTTATGTATCTCTGTGTCGTTCTGCACCCAAAGGAATGCATAAGCCGTGCCGGGAGGCCGCGCCGTAGTTCCTCCGTAGTGGTGCTGTGCGATACTGCGAGCAGGGACGGCGAGGAACAGACGCTCCGGAAGGGGTAGCACGATGGCTCCAGGGTTACGGGGCAAGACTGGATGGCGCCGAGCGGCTGTGCTCGGGCTACTTGGCGCTGGTGTAGCGGTCCACTATCTCGGCGGCTCATTCGCCACTGGGATGCTGATCTGGTTCCTGCTGGCCGCGGGAATCGGTGCCCTGCTGGCGCGTCCGTGGGGGCTCCTGCTCATGGCCGTGCCGTGGCCTCTGGGCGTAGGCCTCGGGCTGCTCACCGGTCAATACGCGTTCCCCGGCGACGGTTGGCAGGGCGTGGCGGTATTGAGCGTGCTGGTCGGCGTCGGTGGTGCGACGGTTGGCAGGGCGTGGCGGTATTGAGCGTGCTGGTCGGCGTCAGTGGTGCCATCCTAGGGTTTGCGCTCGGGTCTCTCATCAGGACATACATAGTTGACAAAAAAGGAGCGTGAATGCGATACTGATGATGATCTGTGGTGCGTTTTATGCGTGCCCAGGGTACCGGTACTCTGCAGGCGATGGCCGAGGGGTCATTCGGCAATGAAGGAGTTTTGACTTTGGCTGACAAGAAGGTACGAGTAGCGATTATCGGCGTCGGCAACTGCGCCTCCTCCCTGGTGCAGGGAGTCGAGTTCTACAAGCACGCAAGCCCGGATGAGTCGGTCCCCGGCCTGATGCACGTCGACCTCGGCGGGTACCACATCCGCGACGTTGAGTTCTCCGCCGCGTTCGACATCAACGCCACGAAGGTCGGCAAGGACCTCAGCGAGGCGATCTGGGCGGAGCCGAACAACACGATCAAGTTCGCGGACGTGCCGCACCTTGGGGTTCCGGTGCATCGCGGCATGACGCATGACGGCCTGGGCAAGTACCTCAAGGAGATGATCCAGAAGGCCCCCGGCCAGACGGCGAACATCACGCAGGTGCTCAAGGACACGAATACGGACGTGGTCGTCAGCTACCTGCCGGTGGGCAGCGAGATGGCGACGAAGTGGTACGTCGAGCAGATCCTCGACGCGGGCTGCGCGTTCGTGAACTGCATCCCCGTATTCATCGCTCGCGAGGAGTACTGGCAGCGCCGCTTCCTGGAGAAGGGCCTCCCGATGATTGGGGATGACATCAAGAGCCAGGTCGGCGCGACGATCACCCACCGCAACCTCGTGCGCCTGTTCGAGGAGCGCGGCGTGAAGGTGGAGCGCACCTACCAGCTCAACTTCGGCGGCAACACCGACTTCTACAACATGCTCGAGCGTGACCGCTTGGAGAGCAAGAAGATCTCGAAGACGAACGCCGTCACCTCCCAGCTCGATCTCCAGGACATCGAGGACAAGAACGTCCACGTCGGCCCGTCGGACTACGTGCCCTGGCTCGAGGATCGCAAGTGGGCGCACATCCGCATGGAGGGTACGACCTTCGGCAACGTGCCGCTCAACGTGGAGCTCAAGCTCGAGGTGTGGGACAGCCCGAACAGCGCGGGCGTCGTGATGGACGCGGTGCGCTGCGCGAAGCTCGCCCTCGACCGGGGCATCGCCGGCACGATCGCCGGTCCGAGCGCGTACTTCATGAAGAGCCCGCCCGTGCAGTACCACGACGATGTGGCTCGCCAGATGGTCGATGAGTTCATCGCCGGCACGGATGAGACCCGCCTCCCCACCGCCTCCCCGGAGGAGACGGAGAAGGAACTCGTGGTCGCGACCAGCGAGTAACACTCTCCTGGACAGAGCAAGGGGCACGGCAGCAACGCCGTGCCCCTTCGTCGTGTTGCGGCCAGAATGACATTTTGATCCCGTTGGCTTCAGCGCCCGGGCCGCGCGGACCAGAGCACCCACAAGATGAGGAGCGGCTGGAAAGGGAGACGGAACCACCAGCCGAGCGAGCCGGTACGCACACCCGCGACCTGTACCTCGTTCACCGCCATGTGGATGTTCGCCGGGAAGATGAGCACGAGGAGCACGGCTAGTCCCCAGCTGGCAGCACGCCGGACACCTGGCGACGGGGCTACGAGGCCGAGCCCACCGAGGATTTCCAGCAGTCCGCTCACGAGCACCAGCTCCCGGTGCAGCGGCAGGTACGGAGGCATCACCGCCTCATACACGCCGGGGACGATGAAGTGCAGCGCCCCCGCGCCGATGAAACCGGCCGCGAGCACCCGGCGGCTCCAGTCCCGAGCCTGTGTGTGCTGTTCCGGTGTGGGGACATCCCCGCTGCCCGGGGCGGGTAGCAGTGCCTCTTGACCGGCTCGGTGGGTTGTTGGTCTGCGCATATTCGAGTATACGCCGATGACGAGACGGCGTGTTCGCGGCATCGGTTTCCTTCGCCTGCTTCGCACGTAGCGTCATACCGAGCATGCGCCGCATCCGTGCTCCTGCCTCGCATGCGCCGCAGTTCTGGATGAGGAATACACGATCCGTTGCGGCCAGCGAGTATCATATCGGTGGCGGGTAAGCGCAACGGAAAGGGTGGAGACATGGCAGATACGGTGGCAACCCTGGCAAGGGACCTCGCATTCCCTGAAGGGCCGGCGTTTGACCCGCAGGGAAACCTGTGGTGCGTGGAGCTTCAGGGCGGACAGCTCAGCCGCTGGGGCGACGATGGCGTCCTGCGCCACGAGGCGGGCGGCAGGCCGAACGGCCTCGCGTTCGACGCGGCCGGCCGGGCGTTGGTCGCGAACGCGGAGCTCTGCGCGATTCAGCGGCTGGACTCATCGACAGGCACGTTCGAGATCGTCGTCGACACGCTTGATGGCGAGCCGCTGCGTCAGCCCAACGATCTGACCTTCGACGCGCTGGGCAACTTGCTCTTCACCTGCCCCGGTGGCTCCGATGAGGCACCCGTCGGGTACGTCTGCTGCATCGCGCCGGACGGTGCGCTCACGAAGATCGGCGAGGGGTTCCTGTTCCCGAATGGGCTCGCGCTCGTTGATGGTGGTGAGGCGCTCGTCGTCGCGGAGACGCGCACACAGCGCCTGTGGAAAGGGGCGTGGGATGCCGATGCCCGCCGGTGGCACGACCCCCAGCCGTGGGCGGAGCTCGGTACCCCCGGCGGCCCCGACGGGATGGCGCTCGGCGCGGACGGACTCTTGTACGTCGCGATCTTCGGTGGCGGGCAAGTACGCGCCGTGGATGGCCGCGGTCGCGTCATGGAAGCGTACGACCTGCCCGGCCGCAACCCGACGAACGTGGCGTTCGATCCCGCCGGCGCGCTTGGTATGGTCGTCACTGAGGCGGAGCGTGGCCTGCTACTTAGTCTGCCCCAGCTCGGTCCGGGCGTGCCGCTGTATGCAGGACGATAATCGCGCAAGGTTCCGTATCATCTTCGCTTGACCGGGTGCCTGCTCCCGTTGCTTCCGCACTGGCCGAAAGCTAAGCTCGGTCTACATGCTGCGGCAAAGCGCGCTGAGGAGGTTGGGTGATGAGTCAGGTGCTGATGGATGCGGTTCGGAGCAATGATATCGACGTGTTGCGGCGTGTCGTGGCAGAGGATCCGAGCCTCGTGAACTACCGCGACGAGGACGGGAACTCCGCCGTCCTGACCGCGATCTACCACGGCGCGCACGACGCCGCGGGCCTGCTCGTCGCCCAGGGGGCACGGCTCACCGTGTACGAGGCGGCGGCCGCGGGAGATGCGACACGGGTGCGGGAGGCGCTCGATGTGGACCCCGACCTGATCAGCAGCCTGAGCCCCGATGGCTGGACACCGCTCCATCTGGCTGCCTTCTTCGGGCACGAAGACGTGGCGCGCCTGCTGCTGGAGCGGGGTGCGGACGTGCACGCCGTCTCCATGAACCGAATGGAGAATATGCCGATCCACGCCGCTGCCGCGAATGGTCAGGCCCGGTTGGTGGCGCTGCTGCTGGACCATGGTACTGAGGTGAGTGTCCGGTCTCGCGACTGGTCGCCCTTGCACCTCGCGGTCGAGAACGGAGATGAGGGCCTGGTGCAACTCTTCCTGCTACGCGGCGCGGACGCGGACGCCCCGATGCCCGACGGGCAGCTCCCTCTAGCCCGCGCCCGGCACCGGGGGCATCACGAGATCGCGGCGCTACTCGCGGGTGCCGACTCGGCCCGATAAGCGGGAGCGGCAGCGCGGCGGATACCGATTCACGACCGAGCGTAGCCCTGGCCACACGCTTCCTGTACGCTCGATGCGGTTGGTATAGTTGCGCATCCGGGACGCACGGGATGTTGGCTCGGGTCAGGATCACAGGGTAGGGTGCGTATGGCAACGGCCAGGATAGGCGCGAAACTGACGTCCGAGGACTACTATGCGATGTCCGACGATGGGCAGCGGTATGAGCTGATCGAAGGAGATCTGATTGTGCCGCCCGCGCCGGACCTCGCTCATCAGGGGGTCTCCGGCGAGTTGCACATGCTCCTCAGGTCCGCGGCTCATGGGATCGGCGCAAAGGTGTTCGCCGCGCCGACCGATGTGTATCTCTCCTCGGAGACCGTCGTTCAGCCGGACCTGCTGGTGGTCCTGCAAGAGCGCGCGGCGCGCATGACGCATCGTGGCATCGAGGGTGCGCCCGACCTTGTCGTGGAGATACTCTCCCCCGGCAGCTCGGAACGTGACCGGCAGACGAAGGCTCGACTCTATGCACAGGCGGGGGTACCGGAGTACTGGATCGTCAGCCCGGAAGCGAGGCTGATCGAGGTTCTCGTGCTGCGCGACGGTGGCTACACCGTCCACCTCCGGGCGGGGTATGATGAGCCTGTGGGCTCGACGGTGCTGACCCACCTGTCGTTTCCCGCCTCCCGTGCGTTCGACTGGTAGGCGGTATACTCCTGCCGTCCAAGCCGGGACCGTTGCCCGGTTTGTCGCATCCACAACAAAGGTGAGGCTGGCGTGAGCAAGCTGCTGATGGCGTATGTCGGGCTGGAGGAGAAGTACGAGTCGAGCGCCCGGGAGATCGGCCGCCGTGCTGAGGCCTTGCGCATCATCACGGAGGTCGGCAAGCGCATCCTCTCCGTGCGCCACCTGGAGGAGCTGCTCCCCTTCGTCGCGCGCACGCTGTACGAAACGTTCAACTGTTACAGCGTGAGCGTCTGGCTCAAGCAGGAGACAACGCGGGAGCTCGTGCTCGCCGCCTCCATCGGCGGGGGTGCGGACTCGGAGGACTACCCGATGCGCATCGGATATGGTGAGCGCTCGATCGTCGTCTGGGTAGCGGCACACGGGGAGCCGGTGCGTGCGAACGATGTCAGCGCCGAGCCGCGGTACCTCGAGGCGCCGGGCTCGGAGGCAACGCGCGCGGAGCTTGCCGTGCCGATCAAGCTCAACGGGGAAACGATTGGCGTGCTGGACATCGAGCATACCGAGACGGGTGCGTTCGACCCCGCGGACGCGGACATGCTGGTAACGGTCGCGGATCAGGTGGCCATCGCCATCGAGAACGCGCGGCTCTGGGAACAGAACCGGCAGCTCGCGATCATCGAAGAGCGCAACCGCATCGCGCGGGAGATCCACGACACGCTCGCCCAGAACCTGACGGGCATCACACTCCAGCTCGAGGCCGCCGTGCAGCTCCGCGAGACGAAGCCGGAGCGCGCCTGGGAGCGGGTGGAGAAGGGGCTTGCCCTCACCAAGGAAGGGCTCGACGACGTGCGCCGCTCGGTCCGCAACCTGCGCCCCGCCCCATTGGAGACGCGTACCCTCCGCAATGCGCTTGCGGATGAGCTGGCGCGCGTGGAATCGGACACCGGCGCGCACACGGAGCTCGAGGTCGCCGACGGTTTACCGCGATTGCCCGCGCACGTCGAGGACGCGCTCTTCCGCATAGCCCAGGAATCGCTGAACAACGTGCGCCGCCACGCAAACGCCTCGCAGGTGCGCCTCTCACTGGAACCCGACGGGGACGACTGGGTGCGCCTCCGGGTACGCGATAACGGCGTTGGCTTCCGACCCGAGGAAGCTGATCCGCTGCGCCGCACGTTCGGGCTCACGAGCATGCGCGAGCGCGCCCGCCTGATCGGCGGTGAGCTGGAGGTGCGCTCCAACCGGAACCGCGGGACGGTTGTCGTCGCGCGGGTGCCGATCTCCATGGAGAAACCACGCTGATGCAGGCGCTCCGACTCCTGATTGTGGACGACCATCCGGTGGTGCGCGACGGCCTCGCGGCGATCGTGGAGACGCAGGCGGACCTGGAGGTCGTCGGCGAGGCCGGCGACGGGGAGGAGGCGGTGCGACTCGCACAAAGCCTGAAGCCGGATGTGGTGCTGATGGATCTGCGCCTGCCCGGCGTCACGGGTGTTGAGGCGATCGGCCGCATCCGGTCGCAGCTCCCGCGCACCCACGTCCTGATCCTCACCACGTACGATAACGACGAAGCCATCATGGAGGGCCTGCAGGCGGGAGCGGAGGGGTATCTCCTCAAGGGAACGTCGCGTCAGGAGCTGCTCGGCGCGATCCGCGCGGTTGCACGGGGCGAGACGTTGCTCCCACCGGCCGTCGCGGGCAGGCTGCTCTCCCGCCTCCAGTCGCGGGTGGCGGGCACCGACCTCAGCCCGCGCGAGGTGGAGGTGCTGAAGTTGATGGCGACGGGCAAGCGCAACCGGGAGATTGCGGCGGACCTCTTCCTCTCCGAGAAGACGGTGAAGGCCCACGTCAGCTCCATCCTCCGCAAGCTGAACGCGGAGGACCGCACCGAGGCGGTCACCATCGGCCTGCGCCGGGGCCTGATCAGCCTGTAGAAGCAATGAGCAATGAGTGACGAGTGGGGGCACGGAAAAGAGCAAAGGGAAAAGAGAAACCCTGGTGGGCGGGGGGTACGCAAAAGGGCAAAGAGCAAAGAGAAACCGTCGTGGGGTGGGCAGTGAGTACGGTGTCTCTCGTAGGGGCGTCAACTGAACACCCTACTGCCTCGGGCGTTGTGACGGGTTGCCCGAGGCCAGGCGACCCGGTGGGTCGCCCCTACAGCCGTGGGCGCAGAGGTCGAGCCAGGTAGGGCCAGGTCTCCGTGCCTGCCCGCGGACCACAGCCCGTCGCCCGGCCGCCGTGGAGGCTCAAACCTCCTGCCCGCCGGTATGCGAGTGGCGTGGTAGATTGATCTCCCGGCACATCGCTATACAGCACACCATATGGAAAACTTCCGTGCTGCTCCAGCTTGCAGCGTCGTGGTGGTGCGAGACGCCGTAGAGACGTTATATATAACGTCTCTACCCCTGAATCGCTGCGGTTTCTCTTTGCTCTTTGCTCTTTTCCGTGGGGGGTACCGGGCGTTCAGTTGAATGCCGCTACGGTCCCAGACCGTGAACCTGGCTCATCACTCGTCACTCATTACTCGGTTACGCCCCCTCGCCGATCCAGACCTCGCCGCCCTCGAAGACCTCCTTCTTCCAGATGGGAGTCTCGGCCTTCAGGGTGTCGATCACGTGGCGGGCGGCCTCGAACGCCTCGCCCCGGTGTGGCGCGCTCGCGGCGATAGCGACGCTCGCCTCGCCGATCTCCAACCGGCCAGTGCGATG
>JADDPA010000154.1 GCA_016782125.1 Thermobaculum sp. | reverse complement strand
CGGAGCCCGCCGGCAGCCGGAGCGTCACCTGGCCGGGCAAGTCCTCGTACTCCCCCGCGGGCAGATCCTCATCCGTGCGGCGGTGCGAGCCGGGCACGACGAGCAGGGGGCCGTTACGGTCATCGGCGTCATCGAGGTAGATCAGCGCGTCTATGGTCTGCGGGTGGCTGAAGAAGGGCGGGACGGGGTCCGGGATCAGCCGCTGGTGGAAGTGCCAGTGCGTCTCCTGCCCGGGCTGGCCGGGGTTGGTGACACGAGCGGAGAGGCCGCGAACCTGCACCTGCGGTCCGAGCATGGCCCGCGCGACGGAGAGCAATGGCTGATACGCAAGCAACTCCAAGAAGTTTGGGTGCTTATCCATGAGGTGGCGGAGGAAGTGCCCGCCGAAGCGGCGGTCTCGACCATGCTCCGCACCCACCGCACCCGACTCCGCAGCAACGACCACGTCGAGCGCGGCGCGAAGACGATTGAGTTGCCCGCCATCGAAAAGTCGTTCGCGGACAAGGTAGCCGTCATGGGCGAACCGCGCGATCTTATCGGGAGAGGCGTGCACCTCCACGGCACGGGTGGGATCCGACAGATCGTGATTCCGCAGGCGGTACTGGAGGGTGTAACCGGGAGCGCGAGCAGTCATCACGATACTCCTTTTGGCTAAGTGAGAGCAGCCGTTTGCGGTCCTAGACCGACATCGTATCAGACTTCGGTGAGCCGGTGAGCCGCCAGGTCGAGTACACTCTACGCCCGGGCCGGATCAGTGCCGGGTTAGTACTAGCGATCTCAAACGAGCCACAGAGTGCTACTTCGCGAAGGCGGCTACACACCCGCGGGCAACTGCACGCCCACAAGCGAGCCCTCTCCTCGCGGCGCGTCTACCACACGGCGGCGTGACCCTGGGCCCGCAGGTCCGATGAGGCTAACAGGGTCCCGTCCGGGAGGCGCTCGATGAGCTGCACCGTCCGGCCCCCCTGCCAGCCGCCGGTGAGAGCGATCTCGTGGCCGCGCGTGCGCAGGTCCGCGAGGGAGAGTTCGGGCATCCTGTTCTCCATCACGACGCTATTCCCCTGCTCGCTCGCCCACCACGGCGCGTCGTTCGCCTCCGCGATAGTCATCCCATGGTCGATCAGGTGGGTTATTAGCTGGAGATTTGTCTGTACCTGGTAGTCGGCCCCCGGCGTACCGCCGATGATGTACGGCGTGCCGTCGCGCAGCAGAAGAAAGGCGTTCAGGGTGTGCGCCGGCTTCTTGCCGGGTGCGAGGACGTTCGGGTGACCCGGCTCAAGGGTGAAGCCACGCATCCGATTGTTGAGCAGTACGCCCGTGTCCCCCGCCACCACCCCGCTCCCGAATCGGGAGAACACGCTCTGAATCCAGCTCACGGCGTTGCCCTCGGCGTCCGCGGTGGCCAGATACGTCGTGTCCGAGCCGTAGGGATTGTGCTCTCCTGCTTCGGGCTGCGCATTGGCGTGCGCCATATCGATCAGCCCCGCGCGTTGTGACGCGTACCCCTTGGAGAGCAGCCACCCCATCGGCACCTCCGCGTGGTCGGGGTCACCGAGGTAGCGATGACGGTCCGCGAACGCGAGTTTCTTCGCCTCGATAAGCACGTGGAGCGCGTCCGCGGCGAGCGGCCCCATCGTCGCAAGGTCGAACTGCTCGGCGATGTTCAGTTCCTGCAGCAGGATATGCCCCTGCGATACCGGCGGCTGCTCCAGCACGGTAATGCCCCGGTAGGTGCTCTGGATCGGCTCGCGCACGATAGAGACGTGCTCGTTCAGGTCCTGTTCATCCAACACGCCGCCCTGCTCTCGCACAGAGCGGGCGATCTCCCGCGCTACCTCGCCCCCGTAGAACCCGGCGACACCGTCGGCCGAAATCGCCTCCAGCGTGCGCGCGAGACCAGGCTGGCGAAGCACCGCGCCCGTGTGCGTTGGCCCTGCGAGGAACTGCTCACGCGAATACTGATAGGAGGAGAGCAACGCGCGCTGTGTCTCGAGCTCGCGCGAAATGCCAGGACCGATCCCAAAGCCGTCCCGTGCGAGCTCTATCGCATCGCGCAAACAGTCAGCGAGCGGGAGCCTGCCCCAACGGCGCGACGCCTCGCACCACCCATGCACCGCGCCCGGCACGGCAACCGTCATCGGTCCACGCTCCGGTATGCCATCCGAAAATAAGTCGGGCGTGGCACCACGTGGGGCGTTTCCGGAACCGTTCAATGCCCATGACTTCTTCTCGGCGCCGGAGTACATCACGACGAAGAGGTCGCCCCCAAGGTGCGAAGCCGCGGGCTCCACGACCGCGAGCACGGCCGCCGCCGCGATCGCGGCGTCCACGGCATTCCCCCCGGCTCGAAGAACCGCCAGCCCCGCGCCAGACGCCAGCGGCTGCGAGGTGGCGACCGCGCCCCGCTGTCCCGTGGCGATACGTCCGAACGACTCAAAGGGCAATGCGGCAGTTGTCTCAGATCGTGCCATGGGGCGTTCTCCTGTATGATCGTTGCGTGGTCTACGAAGGCCAATGATAGCAAGATGGGCTAAACTACCCGCAGAATCCTAACCACGTGAGTCCTTTCGAGCGCTGTTACACCGACTCGGGGCAGGACAACTATGACGAGGGAGAGGGGAGAAGCGAGATGCGTCGTTCGTTCCTGTCTAGTCTGGCTGTAGTGGGTGGCGGCACGCGCGCGATGCGCTGGTTACCCGCGACCGTACCGAAGCTCGTGCGCGATGAGCCTGCTGCGCGTTTCGATCCATCGGAGCCCGACGCAATCGAGAAGGCGGTCAGATACAGCCGGCTGCGGGAGCGCCTGTGGCTGATCTCCACCGCTTGGGGCTTCGCGCTCGATGGATTCTCTCTGGCCTCCCGCACGCCACGGACGCTCGCGGACACGATCCGGGCCGTTGTGCAGCCGAAGTTCCAGACCCCGGTTTTCGTACTCGCGTGGTCGATGCAGGATTGGCTACTCCGTCTACCGTTAGCGTATTACGGCGGCTACGTGGTCGAGAGGCGATTCGGACTCACCAACCAGACCCGCCGAGGGTGGCTTGTAGACAGCCTCAAGGGATTCGGTGTGGGTGCCGCGATCAATACCCCGCTCACGACAGGCTTTCTATCCATCGCACGTCGTTACCCGCAGCGCTGGTGGATCATCGTTTCGGCGATCGCGCTCCCCATAACGGTGCTCTTCGCAGGGCTGTATCCAGTGCTGATCGCCCCCATCTTCAACAAGTACGAACCGCTGGAGGACGACGCACTGGCGAGGCGCGTACGCGAGATGTCGGAAGCCGAGGGCGTGCACGTGTCGCGTGTAATGCGCATGGACATGAGCCGCCAGACCAAGAAGGCAAACGCTTTCTTCGCCGGTGTGGGCCGCAGCAAGCGCATCGTGCTCGCCGATACGTTGATCGATCAGTTCACGCCTGAGGAGGTGGAGACTGTCGTCGCGCATGAGCTCGCTCATCAGGTGCACCGCGACACGTGGAAGCTCATCCGGCTTTCAGGGGTCGCGACGGTCTCAGGTGCCTGGCTGCTGCACAAGGTATTCCCCGCGATCGTTCGGCGTACGCGTCCACTCACCGGCGCGAGTACGCTCGGCGACCCCGCGAGCCTGCCCCTGGTGAGTCTGGTGACGGGTGTATTCGGTCTGCTTGCCATGCCACTCGTAAATGGTTACATCCGGCGAATGGAGCGCAGCGCGGACCGGTACGCCGTGCGGCTTACCCGCGATCCACAATCGTTCATCGGAGCGATGCGCCGTCTGCAGCAGACCAACCTCGCCGATCCCGATCCTCCCGCCTGGGTGCGTGTGCTCCTGCACAGCCATCCCAGCATTGGCGAGCGCATACGCTGGGCAGAGAAGCTCCCTAAGTAGCAGCGTAGTACAGGGCTCAACGCGAGGCCGCGGTCTTGCAAAGACTCTACACAGGGAAGCTCAGTTAGCACCCGGCCGCATATCGCCTGTACAGGAGGGAATCGTTGGAGGTACTGGCTACGCACCACGTCGCAATCTACACGCACGAGCAGCAACGTATGGAAGAGTTCTACACCAGGACGCTCGGCTTTGCAGTGACCAAGCGTTGGGACGATGCGAACATCATCTTCATCGACATCGGCTCGACCACGATCGAGCTTATAGGCAGACCGGAGATCGAGGGAGAGCCACCCGCGTTGGGCACCGGAGCAGGGTTGAACCACCTTGCCCTGAAGGTCGCAAACGTTGATACTACCGTTCAGGAACTCCAGGCACAGGGCGTGTCGATACTCAAACAGCCCGCCGACTTCCAGGACATCCGCATTGCCTTTTTCTCTGATCCCGATGGCAACTTGCTGGAGTTGGTGCAGGAGAAGTAAAACCGGCTAAACGAGTGTAAAGCGGGTGCTTAGCGGCAGCACGCGCCGACGGGCGGCTCCTGGTGCAGGAGCGGAATGCCAAGTATCGCCGCGCCTGCGGACGAACGGCCAGCGTCGCCGCCTGCCACAAACACGAGCCGGGAGTCTGGCAGCATCCGCATCTCGCCCGCCGGGCGGAATCCCGCCTTGAGAATACCGCGTTGGGATGGCATATTCCCCGCGTCGTGTCCCACCCAGAAACGGCCGACCGTAGGTGACTCCCGCCTGACGATCTCCTGGAGGAGCGCGGGATATATGCCCATCCGACGCCACTGGGGGAGGGTGACGAAATCCCAGAGGTAGCGCTCGCCGTCCGGCACATCGAACCGGAGAACGGTGTCGATCTCCGCGGGTCCCGCGGCGGACCAACCATAGGCGGCCGGTTCGCCATCGACCGTGCCTATGTACGGACGGTTGTTGCGCTGGATCCGCTGTAGTATTTCCCGCACGGGCAGCCGAGCAACGTCCGCAAGCAGTGCTGGCTGCTCCAACTCGTGCACCGTGAAGTTATCGGGAGGAACCACCGCAGGGAGCGGGTCCCCGCGCCACCACGTGTGGAGCGTTCCCATTGGTCGCCCGACCGGCTCTGCGTCACCACTTCCAGTTCGATGGTTACCGGTCATCTGTCTCCACTTCCGCTCCGGACTCCGCCCCTACAATGCCAGTTTCGTGCCGTGCAAGCAACCCTGCCCTACCGACCCTGCGATCGCGCGCCACGACCGCTTCGCGTGGCAACGTGGTGTTTATGATCTCATGGGATATGACCGCGACAACATCGAGACCCAAGCCCGCCATCACCGGCCAGAGCCGGGAAGGAGTGCCAGTCCGTAGATCGAATCCCCTTCCCAACGCCGCTCCTCACAACCCGCAATCGCCAAATGATTCGAAGCAGAGAACTGATAGCGCTATGCTACTATCGAGTTGGGCGACTCGGACCCGATTTGCTTTTATCGAGAGGCAGGGCATGGACAGGACGTGGATCTTTTTGCTGATGGGGTTGCTGGCCGGAGCGGTCGCGCCGGTACAAGCAGGGGTGAATGCCCAGTTGCGGCAGTTCTCGGGACATGCGGTGTGGACGGCGCTCGCCTCCTTCACCATCGGCACGCTGACCCTGCTCGCATACTTCCTAGTGGCGCGGCTGCCCTGGCCGGAGACCGCGTCCCTGGGGCGCGCACCGTGGTGGGCGTGGCTTGGAGGGTTGCTCGGGGCGTACTACGTCCTGAGCGCCGTCGTGGTCGCGCCACGTCTCGGGGCCGCGGTGCTTATCGCGCTCATCATCGCCGGTCAGCTCATCGTCGCGCTGGGGCTCGATCATTTCGGGCTGGTTGGTTATCCGCAGCACCCGGTCAATCTGGCGCGTGTCGTAGGCGCGCTCTTCCTGCTCATTGGCGTCGTACTTATCCAGCGGTATTAGTGATGAAGTTTGACCCGAGCCAGATGGATATGCAAGGCGTGTACAAGCTCCTGAGCGGCCTGATCGTTCCGCGGCCCATCGGGTTTGCGTCCACCCTCAGCGCAGAGGGCGTGTTGAACCTCGCACCGTTCAGCTTCTTCATCGCCATCACGCCGAGCCCGCCACACATCGCGATCTCTGTGGGAGCGCGCGCGGGAGAGCCGAAGGACACCCTCGCCAACATTCGGCACACGGGCGAGCTCGTCATTAACACCGTGAGCACCCAGATTGTCGAACAGATGAATCAGACAAGCGGGGACTGGCCCCCTCAAACCAGCGAATTCGCAGTTAGCGGCCTGACCGCCGTGCCGAGCGATATCGTGCGCCCCGCGCGCGTAGCCGAGGCACCGGCGAGCATGGAGTGCGTTGTGCGCCAGATACTGCCCGTCGGCGGACCGCCCTATGGAGCGCACCTCGTGATCGCGGAGGTCCTTCGCTTCCACGTACGCGACGACCTCGTGGGGGAGCGAGGGAACATCGACCTAGCAGCACTCGAGGCAGTTGGGCGGCTGGCGGGGACGTGGTATTGCTCGACGGCTGAACAGTTTGAGCTGGACCGTCCAGTGGTCGGTGATTCCCGATCGCTTGGCGGCCGGGGCTGAGTTGCTTCGGTCAGGCCGCCAATGCACCTCCGACGGAGTACCAGCACCTGACCGGCGACTATATTAGCGTTGAGCAGGCAAGTACGCTCAGAGTAGAACCCGCTTGCCGACGCCTCCAGACGTACCCAATACAGAACTCCGGGCAAGCTGGCACCAGCCGCAAGGTCAGACACGACCCGAACAGACGCGGCCTACCCCGACCTGCTGCGTACCAGTTCCTCGAATCGATCTACCTGATCCCGGATCACGTCGAGCGACGAGCGCCAGAACGCCGGTGTGGTGATGTCGATCCCGAATCGGCGCGCGAGCCCTGCCGCGTCTGCGAGCCCGGTTGAGGAGAGCAGATCGTCGTATCCCTCCTTGAACTCCTCTGGCTCCTGCGTATACCGCGCGTAGAGGCCGAGGCCGAACAGCAAGCCGAACATGTACGGATAGTTATAGTAGGAGCGGCCCGTGCTGTAGTAGTGCCCCTTGACCGCCCACATGTACGGATGCAGCACGTCCTGATCCAGACCATCCCCATACGTTTCCCGCTGTGCGCTCAGCATGAGGTTCTTGAGCTCGTCCACCGATAACTCGCGTTCGCGCCGTGCCTCGAAGACACTCGTCTCGAAGAGAAATCGGCTAGTTATGTCGACGACGACCTGGCAAGATCCCTCGAGCGACGTTTCCAGGAGCGCGAGCTGCTCCGCCTCGCTGGCTTCCTTGAGTGCCGCGTTCTGGATGATCGTCTCGCAAAAGATGCTTGCTGTCTCGGCCAGCGTCATCGGCGTGGAGCGCTGGATCGGAGTGCGATGCGCCTTGTTGAGGTTGTGGTACCCGTGGCCGAGCTCGTGGGCAAGGGTGCTGACACCGGTAAAGGCGGGCTTGAAGTTGGCGAAAATCCGCGACTCCTCGCCGCGCAGCATGATGCAGTACGCCCCGTCGCGTTTGCCGGAACGAGGCTCCGCGTCAACCCATCGCTCCCGGAACGCCCGCGCCGCATACTCGCTCATCTTCGCGGAGTATGTGCCAAACTGCCGTTCGATAAACGTCGCACCCTCCTCGAACTCCCACGTTCGTGTGTGTTCGCCGATGGGCGCGAGCAGATCGTACCAAGCCAGAGCGGGCAGACCGAGGGCACGCGCCTTCGCGCGCAGGTACCGGCGGAAATCGGGGAACGATTCGCGCGCAGCCTCCATCATCGCGTCCAGTGTCCGCCGATCGATGGCGTTCTCGAACACCGCCTCGTCAAGCGGGGTATCCCAGCCTCGCCGCTGTGTGAGGGTGTTCACCTCGCCCTTGATACTGTTCAGCGCGGCAGCGAGGGGGAGTGCCACGCTGTCCCAACCGGCGATCTCCGCTTCGTACGCGCGGCGGCGAACATCGCGATCGGGATCGAGCGCAAGATTGCGAACCATGCTCATCGGCAGTTCCTGCTCCTCGCCATTGAGCTGTATGCGCACCGAGAGCTGGGATGTGAGGTTGCCGTGCAGCTTCGACCAAGCGGTGCCCCCAGACAAGTTCAGTTCGGAAGCAAGGGCTTCTTCTTGGGGGGACATTAGGTGCTCGGCCTCGATCTTGGCTCGCCCCAGCGCGTAACCATGCTCGCGGGCGATCTCAGACTGCTCGATGAGGGCGTCGATGTCGAGCGTGCCGAGCCAGGCGGTGAACCGCGTGCCAAGCTGGGAGAGGCGCATGGTCTGATTCTGCAGCGCACTCATACGTGCCTGGGCCGCATCATCGCGCGAGTCCGTGCTGACGAGGCAATACAGGTACGCGATCAGTACGTGCGTCTCTTCGAGCACCGCGTTGTAGCGGGTGATGACGGTCTCGAACGATTGGACGGTCTCCTGATCGAGCAGAGCGGGCTCGCGCTTGGTGATGCCGTGCGTATCAAACAGGTCGGCGAGCCGGCCGATGTTCTGCGTGACGGCATCGAAGCCCTGCTCGAACTCCGGCGACTCGAGGCCCGGATACACGACCGTCATGTCCCAGTGCGGGAGTGCCTTCGCTGCTTGTGCCATCTGCGTCTCCTGTTCTCCTGCTGCCGGTGTCCTCCGTGCAGTATAGCGGCGCGCAAGCGGCCCCCGCATGTCCGTGGTGGCTGCCGTCTGCGGGCAAGGGTCACCGCTACGCGACTTGCGGGGCACTTCAAACTCATCTATAATCCGTCACCACCATAAAGGGGCAGCCTATGATGCGCCGGGTCCGTTTTCTCCCCCTGTATTTCTTGTGGGCTCTCTTCGCGCTGTATCCGAACCCGGCGCTGCTTGCTCGCTCGGTGCCGCAGGGTTGGGATCCGAAGGTAGATCCAATTGCAGTGGCCGCGTGGGCCGCCAAGCTGCCCAACGACCCGGTATATATCGAGCGGCAGGTGCTCGACCGCTACGTTCAGTACTCCGTCCCGTGGCAGAGCTATGGAGTACCGTGGTATTTCCCGTCCACGCGCGAAGTGGTCGCCCGTGGCTCTGGGGATTGTCAGGCGCGAGCGCTCGTACTCGCGAGCATCCTGGAACGCAAGGGTATCCCCTACCGCCTGGAGGCGTCGTTCGACCACATCTGGGTCTGGTATCCAAAGAAGGCACCCAATGCCATGGAGAACCAGTCCATAGCGCTACTCACGAACAAGGGCGACGGGAGCGAGTTCCAGGTACCCGAGCGATGGGACTGGCGGGAGTCGTGGCGCATCGAACGGGAATATTTCTGGGACGCCATGCCGATGGGCCGCAAGATTCTGCTCTTTGGCGGATTCCTGCTGATCCGCCTCCGCAGCCCTCTCTCCTATCAACTCAGGCGGATTCTGCCCGTACTCACGGTTCGGTGACGGATACCAGTTCTATGTGACCGTTGCGGCTCTCCGAAGGTGCCGGAATGCGGACCTGCACTCATGGCGTTGCTGCCGGTCGGCTGGGCGAGCCTAGAGTCTTACGCCTCATGAGGTTCCGGCACGTCGGTACGACGCATCGCGTTCTTGCACCGGCAACGGGTATGGTACATCCTGAACTTTGGTCTACCACCACCCCTTGCGGCGGAAGAAGAACAGCATCGTACTCGCGATGATGACCATGAAGGTCACGATCGCGGTGAACGTCGCCAGCGAACCCTCCTGACCGTCAAACGGGAGCTTCACATTCATCCCGTAGATCCCGGATATGAGGGTAAGCGGCAGGAGTATCACACTCATTAGTGTGAGCGCGCGCAACGTGTTGTTTATCCGGTAGCTGTAGAGAGTGTTGAATGTGTCGTCGAGGCTCTCGACCTCCTCCTTGAACTCGGCGAGCATGTCCCAGACGCGGGTGAAGTGGTCGGCGATGTCGCTCCAGTAGGGCTGCATCTCCTCGGAGAGGAGCGCCCCCCGCCCATTCTCGAGTTGACTGACAACCAGCATGTCGGGACGGATGATACGCCGCAAACTGATCAGGTCGCGACGGTAATCTCCGACGTCGCGGACAGCACGACCGGCGTTGCCGTGGAAGATACGTTCGTCGAGCTGGTCGAGGTTCTTGTCGATGCGCGTCATCATCGGGAAGAGATAATTCGTCAGACGATCCAGTATGTGGTACAGCAACAGCTCGGCGCTGCCGCCCATATACTCTGCGCGCAGGTCGAGGTTCTCGGCGACACTCGTCCATAAATTCTGGAGCGGCGGAAGCTCGCCGTTGTGAACCGTGATGACGTAGTCGGGGCCGAGGAAGAAATCGACTTCCTTGGTAATCGCGATGCGCTCCCTCGTGTTGAAGCGCGGGAAGTGCATAACGATGAACAGGTAACGCTCGTAATTGTCGAGCTTCGGACGCTGCACGCGAGAGAGCACGTCATCGAGTACCAACGGATGGAAGTCGAACTCCGCGCCCAACTCGTCGATATCGGCCTGAGTGGCATTCTGTATGTCGATCCAGCGGAGGCCGTTGTGGACGATCTCCCGGCGACGGTCCTGTGCGTCTTCGGGTACCACAGCACGACCAGTCTGGCGTCGACCAATGACCTGCAGCGGGCGTGCGAGGTTGCGCACGCGCGAGGTAGTGTCCCTCTCCGGACGTGCCATGAGCAACCTCCTCCCTAGGCCAAACTCACCATTGTACAAGTCCAGTATAGGGTCGGCGGGGCAGGTGGTCAATCCGGCGACTCTGGACCAATGTTCGACGGCGACAACCACCATAGGTAGCCAACGAACATAGGGCCAGCGCTGATC
>JADDPA010000092.1 GCA_016782125.1 Thermobaculum sp. | reverse complement strand
TACCCGCAGCATACCCTGCCCGGTCCAATACCACCGCTGCCCGCTGTAAGTCAATTGTTCATAGTTCTCTCGCCACTGCTCATTCGATACAGGCATCACATAGGCAAACCCCCTGAACTGTTTCTGAGGGCACTTTCGTTGAAGCGTGGCACGGTAACAAGTCGCATTTTGTGAACATAACGCAAGTGCCCGTGGCACGAGGTTGCTTTGTCCGTCGCCACCGGACGCGTGGAAAAGGCACGTGTGTTTGGCGAAAAGCGGGGTGATCCGCCTTCCTCGGCCGCAAACAATCCGTGTTATTGGCAATCCGTATGCACGTGGGATCCGCAGAAAACAGAAGCTCTTCGCGACCGCTCGATCCGTACTTGGAGTGCTGCACAGCTCCGCAAAACGCGTGTGGGCATCGGTCGCTTCGTGGTATAGCGACAGCAACGTGTCGCCGACGCTCCCAGCGGTCCGGGACTAGAAGCAGGCTACGGTCGGCTGAAACTTCGAGACACGACCGGTAGATGGTCCGTGCGGAAGGAGTGGGGCATCACGATGCCGGTCGCATCATCCACGTGTGTCCTCGACCACAGGACCAAGACGGAGAACGGTCTGCTCCAGTGTGAGCCGGTGTCAGCCGTTGAGGCAATCGGACCCGGCGGTGATACTCGACCCGGCTGCCTGGTTGGCGACAGCACCACAGGGTGAATCTTGCCTTGCGGCCCATCCGAACTTGACGAGACGGATCCACCGGTGAACCATTCAGGTCTATTCGGTCGAGTGTCGCGGATCGTGCTCTCCTGCTCGGATGACGCGCACCATGCCTAGAAAATGACGGCGGTGGAGCCATGCCATCGGTGGCGAGGTGATTAAGAACGCGAGCCATACCGAGACGAGCCCACCACCCATAAACCTGAGCAGCAGCATCGCCAGCCCGACGGAAAGCCAGATGCCTGCGCCCGTGACCAGCAGCGGGAACCGGGTGTCGCCCGCTCCTCGGGTCGCGCCCGACTGCACAAATAGCACCGCCCAGAACGGCTGCGCGAGCGCGACCACCCGCAGCGCGGCTACCCCTGCGCGTCGAACGCCCGGGTCGTCTGTGAACAGGCCCATAATTGAGTCCGCGAATACGATCAGCACCAGCGCGATGGTGCCCATCCACACGACCGCCCACCAGGTGGCCATGCGCGCCGCCTCGGTGCCATCCATAATCCGCCGCGCGCCAACAGCCTGCCCCACCAGCGTGGTTGTGGCGATGGAAAAGCCGAACCCCGGCAAGAACGAAAACGATAGTGCGGTGAACGAGATCCGATGGGCGGCGAGAGCGTCCGTGCCCAGCCAAGCCACGATAATCGTAAGCGCGAAGAACGCAGCCGAGATCAACATCTGCTTGATCGCCGCAGGCACGCCCAGACGCAGCATGCCACCGGCCACGCCCAGGCTTGGCCGCCAGCCGCCGCGTCCGCCAATGCGCACGCCGCCCCGTCCCCGCCACAACGCGGCCAGGAGCAGGAGCATCGCCACGGCACGGGCAAGGAAGGTGCCCCACGCGCTGCCCACGGCGCCCAGTCGCGGCATCCCCAGCCGTCCGTAGATCAGGCCGTAGGCGAGTCCGGCATTCAAGATGTTCGCCATGCCCGTGACCACCATCGGCGTGCGCGAGGCACCCGCGCCACGCAAAACACCACCGCCGATGAACAGCACGACGAGCACGACCACCGTGCCCATCGAGACCCGCAGGTAGTCCGCGCCGATCCGCGCCACGGGCGCGTCCATCCCGATCACTGCAATGATCGGCCCCGACAGGAACAGCCCGGCGATCGCGAGCGGCACCGAGAACATCACGCTCCACAAGATAGACTGGCGAGCAAGATCGCTAGCCCGCGAGAAGTCATGTGCGCCAACACCCTGTGCGACGAGCACGGAGCTCCCAATGGAGAGGGACGCGAGCGCCGCCAGCGCGAAAAACATCACCTGCAGGCCCGCCCCTACCCCGCAATCGCCACAGCGCCGAGGCCGGCTACAAGTAATGTGTCAACGATGCCCAGGAGCGTCTCCAGCAGGTTCTCGCCAATCACCGGCCAAGCGAGCCCCAGGACCCGCCGCCGCGTCGCGGGCTGCTCGATGTCCGCGGTGGAGGATGCTTCTGGTATGGCGGCTGACATGGGGCGACTCCCCTGTGGCTGGACGCGCGATGTGCCGTCTTATGATGCCATACCACCACTGCCTGCAATAAACGTCAATCGAAATTGAGTCTGTGGACGGTCCCGATTGACACCAGGAGGACTGATCCGGAGTCCGGCTGGACGGTAGAGCATCGGTCATTCCGAGCGTGCGAGGAATCCGTGGTGCGGGCTACGGATCCCTCACTGCGTTCGGGATGACATGCAGCATGGTTCAAGCGGACTGCGTATGACGGGAGGGCCATTGCACTGGTTGTGAATTGGCCATGCTGCCTTGCTGCCGGGGGATCTTGTGCCGGACGCGGTCCGCCGGATAGACGCTTGCATCTCCAGTCAGAAGCGTTGCACTGGTTGTCGAGGTCGGACGCTACGCGAACAACCCCGAGCGGGTCAGGCGGCGGATCAACGTCTTCAGCTCCTCATCCATGTTTTCGTGAGGGAGAGTCAGCAGGACTGACGTGGTGTCCAGCCGTCGTGGGTGATGCCCCCGTACGATCGGCGATACCATCAACTCATCCGCACCCGCCTCCGTCTCGCATTCAACGAGCAGCGCTGGGTGCATGGTGATCCGGTGCGGCTCCCGGCCCCACTCCCGGATCTGTTCCACGAGCTTCGGTGGTACGCCATTCTCGGCGTGCTTGCGGAACAAAGCGACCATCGTTTCGGCAGTTATGCCGGCACTCCGTGCCCGTGCGACGCTCCGGCGGTCCACGAGATACACCGGGCGTCCGCCGGCGCGTGCGGGCCGCGCGAAGCCGGCAACCGCCCATAGTAGCCTGCCGTCGGGCGCGGTCACGCGCAGCCGGCCCTCAGCGCTGATCGCGATTCGCGGTGCGGCCGGGGCAACTGGCGGACGCGGCGTCCTGCCGGCGAGCCATGCGCCGTCCGCAGTGGTGCGGAACACCTCCTCCGGCTCGGCGGTGCGCTCAGTGACATGGAGCCAGGGAAGGACGCCCGAGAGTAGACCTCCGAGCCACACACCTTCGACACCCTTCCAGCCCTCGATTGCCTTACGGGCGCCGGCCGACCCGAGATCGCGGACGAGCCGGTTCTGGGGACGAAGGATGAAGGGGTTCCGTTCCTGAATCAGTTGGAGGAAATCGCTGACGTCGTACCACATCTCAGGCTCACAGTGCGACAGATGCTCCAGCACGCCAAGCCGCCCGCTACGCAGGGTCTCGGCGTCCGGTCGAAAGCCCGGTGCGCCAGCGAGGTTATCTGTCTCCCCCGGCGCGCCGTTGTCCACCCAATGCTCCAACAGGCGGCGTGTCTGCTTCTCGATGGGCGACTCGGTCCACGCGTGCACCCGCTGCGTTGGCTTTGCCGCGCCATCGCGCGTCTCGGCGAGTCCAATCGTCCGCGCCGCCCCGTGGAGGAAACGCAGGTTCGCGGCGGGATCGGTGGGGCGCGTGACGAGCGCGGCGTCGAACCGTGTCGTGAATGCGGTGGGAAGACCACCATCCGGTTCGGCGGGCACGTCGTGCAGGTCCAGTGCGCGCAGCACGTTGATGAGGTCCCACGCGGGTGCCCAGACTGGTGATGGAAAATGGCGTGGAGGCGGATCCGTGGGCGTGGGTGCGACGCCCGCGCTGCGACCCGGCACGGCATGCGCCGGCCCGAGCGGGGCATACAGGAGCCATCCACCGGCGTACGTTTCGAGGGCGAGCAGCCGCTCCTCCAGATCCGCCACCGCGTCGCGCAGCTCCGAACCCTCGACGCCGAGCGTTTCCCCGAGATCCCTCGTCAACGCCCGCCCGTCCGCGGCGAGCAGCGCCTCGTACACCTTCCGAGCGGTCTCCGGAGCTTCCCGTGCGACCCGCTCTGTGGAAGCGCCGCTCATATGATTCAGCAGCGAGTCAACAAGCTCATCGCGGGTGTAGCTGCCGGGTTCTGCGGCCAGCCCCCAGTACGCGGCGAGGTTCTCCAGTTCTCCGGTGCCGAGCCGGCTCAACGACTCATCGAGTGGGAGCCCGCTCGTATCCCCGCGCTCGAGGTCCGCTAGGAGACGATCCGCGAGCCTGCACAATTCCGGTGGTATGACGAGCGTGGGATCGGGCACGGGCGGTAGGGTCAGCGAAGGGATGCCGCCCGCCCGCTCGCTCTCCTCGAACGCCCAGAGCACACCCGACTCCAGGCACTCCAGTAGCGCCGCGCCGTCGCGCGCATGGCCCATCTCGGAGAGCCGCTGTTCCGGCCGTTCGGTGAACGCGAAGAAGGTCATGCGCGCGGCGTCCGACAGGTTTTCCCAGAGCCGATGCGCCGAGGCGTCGCGGAGCATCTCGCGGCCGAGCACCGCGGCACGCTCCGCCTTGCTCGCTCGCGGCAGATCCACGTCCCATCGGCCCGCGATGCGCGCGAGGTCTTCTGGCGAGCACGCCATCAGCAAGGCCATCAGGTTACGCATCGCGAACCTCCACGGGCGAACCGCTGGGCTGTGGTGTGCGCGGGACGACGAGATCCGGGCACGGTCCAGTGGTGAGCTTCAAGCTCCTACGTGTCCAGTCATTAGAGGATTTCCGTGCGCTCATGGGTCGCCTCACGTCCAAGTATGACGCTGCTCAGGATCGGAAGAAAGCCCGGTTCGAACGATCGCTACCCGACGTTCACCAGGTAGATTGTGAGCATCACGATGGCCACCGCCGTGTCGACTAGCATGACGAGCAGGAAGCCCAGGAAGGCACCGGAACCGGACTTGAGCGCTGGCACGAGCTTGCGAGTTACGGAATACTCCCCCAGCACCGCGCCGCCCATCCCGCCTACCAGCACGCCCCACGCCCCGAGGAAGAGCACCCCGACGAGAGTGCCGAGCACCGTGGTGCAGCCAGCCCGGCGAGAAGCGCCGAGCGTGCGCGTTACCCACGCGGCGGCGAGGAAGTCGAACGCGAAAGACGCCGCGGTGAGCACGGTCATGAACAGCAGCCACGGCCAGGTGAGCACGTCCCATCCCGTGAGCGCGGAGTAGGTCCATGCCCCGGCGAGCATAATCGGTACCCCTGGCAGCAACGGTACATACACGCCGGCAAAGCCGAGAATCATCAGGAGCAGGCCGAGCAGCGCGGCAAGGTCGTCCACGAACCACCTCCTGCGGCAATGGTATACGACCGGCTGCCGGGGGTACAACGGGCACGCGAAGTGCTTGCATGGAGCGCTCCTGTGTGGGAACATGAGACTCTTGGGACGAGTGCCGCGAGCACGTCCGAGGGGCTGGTTTCAATTGACTCCGAACCCGGTAACGGGCTATAATTGGGCATCGCTTCTGAACATTTGTTCTATTGTTTTGTGACTGAATGAGGTGCTGAGGATGGCTGTAAGCAGCGACCGAAACAAGGCTTTGGAGAGCGCCATCGCCCAGATCGAGCGGTCCTTTGGCTCCGGCTCGATCATGCGTTACGGCGACACGAACCCGAAGGCGGGGATTGAAAGCATCCCCACGGGCGCAATCGCGCTCGATCTGGCCCTCGGCGTCGGCGGCATCCCCCGCGGTCGTGTGATCGAGATCTACGGTCCAGAGTCCTCGGGCAAGACGACCTTGGCGCAGCATATCATCGCCGAGGCACAGAAGATGGGCGGCACCGCGGCCTACGTTGACGCGGAGCATGCGCTGGACCTGCAGTACGCGGAGCGGTGCGGCGTCATCCTCGACGATCTGCTGGTCAGCCAGCCGGATACCGGCGAGCAGGCGCTCGAGATCGCCGAGACCCTCGTACGTAGCGGAGGGCTTGATGTGGTCGTGATCGACTCGGTCGCGGCGCTCGTCCCCCGTGCGGAGATCGAGGGGGAGATGGGAGATAGCCATGTCGGTCTCCAGGCTCGACTGATGAGCCAGGCGATGCGCAAGCTCACGGGTGCGGTGGCGAAGAGCAACACCGCGCTCATCTTCATCAACCAGATACGGATGAAGATCGGCGTGATGTTCGGGAGCCCAGAGACCACGAGCGGTGGTATGGCGCTCAAGTTCGCCGCCTCGGTGCGCATGGAGATCCGCAGGGTCGAGACCATCAAGCAGGGCACAGACAGCCTGGGGAACCGCGTGAAGGTCAAGGTTGTAAAGAACAAGGTGGCGTCGCCGTTCAAGGTCGCGGAGTTCGACATTATGTTCAATGAGGGCATTTCCAAGGAAGGCAACCTTGTCGACGTGGGCCTCACCATGGGCATTCTTCGCAAGAGCGGTGCGTTTATCTACCTGGAAGATGAGCGCCTCGGCCAGGGCCGGGAGAACGCCAAGGAGTACCTGCGGGGCAACCCCGATGTCGCGCAGGAGATCGAAAACCGCATCAAGGCAGTGGGGAACGGTAACAAGGTAGAGATTGGTGCGACCGGAAACGGCGAACTCTAAGACACACGGTACCCACGAGCGGGGCCCCGAAGATTCCGAGAAACGCTCTCGGTCGGGGTCCCGCCCCTCTTTTAGCTGGGATGGTCAGAGCGAGCTGCACGTATCAGCGGTCGAGGTTCAAGCGCGCAATCCAGACCGTGCGAACGTGTATGTCGAGGGCTCCTATGCGTTCTCGCTCAACGCGCTTCTTGCACTGGAGTTGCACCTTGGCCGTGGCAGTGTGCTCGATCCCGCGACCCTCAAGGACGTGTTCCGCCGTGACGAGGTCGGCAAAGCGGTGGAGGCGTGCGTGCGGCTGCTCAGCTTCCGGCCCCGGACCGAGGTCGAGCTCTTGCGGCGACTCGCGCAGAAGGGCTTCGAGCAGGAGATCGCGGGCGAGGCGATCGACCGGTTACGCCATCTCGGCTACGTTGATGACGCCGACTTCGCGCGCTTCTGGGTCTCGAACCGAGAGCGCTTCAAGCCGATGGGTGCGCGGCGCATCAGGTCGGAGCTCCTGCAAAAAGGCGTATCCCGCGAGACCGCCGACGAGGTGATGGAGGAGCAGCTGCCCGACGATGAGTATGAAACCGCACTGCGGGCCGCGCGCTCCAAGTTGCGCACCTACGCTGGGACGGATTATGCGACCTTCCACCGGCGCATGGGGGGCTACCTCGCCCGGCAGGGATTTGGGTTCGACACTTCTGGCCGCGTGCTACGCCTGCTCTGGGCCGAGCAAGAAGACGGCGAGCAAGGGGATGAATGAGACCACGGAAGGTACGCGGATACCCCTGCGGCCAAATGTGGTATCGGCGACACTGGCGACCTGCGTAGTTCGTTGCTGAGTCTCGCACCTCATATCAGCCTCGGTTCTGACCAGCATCGGATGATAAAGGGACCAATCTTTGCTAACGTACCGGGTATCGCTGCTGGCGATGCTGGGGCGGAAATGGAGCAATTTTGGACATAACCTGGATGGGACACTCATGCTTTCGGGTGCGTACCAAGGACGCGCTCGTGGTGATGGATCCCTACAACAAGATACAGGGACTCGATCTCGGGCGGCCAAAGGCCGACATCGTCACCATCAGCCACGATCACCCCGGTCATAACAACGCCGCGGCGGTGAAGGGTGAACCCGCGCCACAGCTCGTGAACGGACCCGGGGAGTACGAGATCAGCGGCATGTTCATCACGGGTGTGCGCACCTATCATGATGACGATCGGGGCGCGAAGCTCGGCCGGAACACGGTATACATTCTGGAGAGTGAGGGACTCGTCCTTGCCCATCTCGGCGACCTCGGCCACACACTCTCTTCTGAGCAAGTCGATGTGATGAGCAGTGTGGATATCCTGCTCGTGCCGGTGGGCGGCGGGAACTCTCTAGGACCGCAGCGGGCGGCGGAGATCGTCGCCAACCTGGAGCCTTCGATCGTCGTTCCCATGCATTACAAGACCGCACAGGGGCAGAACGCACTCGAGGGCGTGGACCATTTCTGCAAGGAGGTCGGGCTGTCGACGTACGAGACGCTCGATCGGCTAACGGTTCGCAAGTCGGATGTGGGTGAGACGGCGCAGGTGAAGGTGCTAGCGCCACGGCCAGCCGCATAGGGTGCTTGGTCGGGCCCAGAAGCGGGATATAGACGGCACATAGCCAGTGAGTTAGGAACGGCCAGATGGCAATGGCGCCGAGCAAGGAGCGGGACGCAGACGGACGAGTTGATTGTTTCTATGAGCGGTATCGCGGACACTATCTAAGCACAGTGACACCGAGGCAAGGGTAAAGGGGAACGTAGTGGCCAAGTTCATCTTTGTGACAGGCGGAGTTGCGAGCTCAGTGGGCAAGGGCATCGCCGTCGCCGCGCTGGGGCAAATCCTCAAGAGCCGCGGACTCTCGGTATCGGCGCAGAAACTTGACCCATATATCAATGTCGATGCGGGCACGATGTCACCGTTCCAACACGGCGAGGTGTTTGTTACTGACGACGGCGCGGAAACCGACCTGGATCTGGGCCACTACGAGCGTTTCATCGACGTCAGCCTCACGCGTGCCAGCAACGTAACCACGGGCCAGATCTACCGCGATGTGCTCGCCGCCGAGCGCCGTGGCGATTTCCTTGGCGGCACGATCCAGGTGATTCCCCACATCACAAACGAGATCAAGAGCCGTATCTGGAGCGTCGCAGACCAGAGCAACGCAGATGTCGTCATCGTTGAGGTGGGCGGTACAGTGGGCGACATCGAGGGGCTGCCGTTCCTGGAGGCGATCCGGCAGATGCGTCGCGAGGCAGGCAGGGAGAACGTGTTCTACGTGCACCTGACGCTCCTGCCGCATATCGGCGCGACGGGCGAGTTGAAGACCAAACCAACGCAGCACAGTGTTAACGAGCTACGCCGCATCGGCATCAATGCGGACGCACTGCTTTGCCGCTCCGATCACGCGGTCACCGAGGAGATCCGCCAGAAGGTCGCGCTCTTCGGCGACATAGACGTTGAGGCCGTGATCCCGCTGGAAACCGCCGAGACCATATATGAGGTGCCTCGCCTGTTGGAGCAGGCCGGGCTCGGCTCGTACATCACTGACAAACTGGGACTGCGCTCCACATTCCCGCGCCAAGCGGAGTGGGACACGCTCGTTGAGCACATCAAAGCGCCGAAGGAAAGCGTGACGGTCGCCCTTGTTGGGAAGTACACCGAGTTGCGTGATGCGTATCTCAGTGTTGCAGAAAGCCTGCGCCACGCGGGGCTCGAACACCGCGTCGCGGTGGAGATCGACTGGATCGACGCCGAAGCCCTGGAGAACACTGATGTCGCGGCGCGCTTGCGGCACCTCTCCGGCATAGTGGTGCCTGGTGGCTTTGGCGCGCGCGGTGTTGAGGGAAAGATCGCCGCGGCGCGGTACGCGCGCGAGTACCAGATACCGTACCTGGGCCTGTGCTACGGGATGCACATGATGGCAATTGAGTTCGCGCGCAACGTGTGTGGGCTCGACGGGGCAAACACGACGGAGATCGACGCCGAGAATCCGCACCCGGTGATTGACCTGATGGCAAGCCAGCGCGAGTTGGCGGACATGGGTGGCACGATGCGTCTCGGCGCGTATCCATGCGACCTCCTCCCCGGCACGCGCACGGCGGATGTCTACGGTGAGTCCCGGATCAGCGAGCGGCACCGGCACCGATTCGAGTTCAACAACGACTACCGGGAGATCTTCCGCGAGCACGGTCTTGAGATCAGCGGCATCTCACCGGATGGTCGGCTCGTGGAGATCCTGGAGTTGCGCGGCCACCCGTGGTTCGTCGGCTCTCAGTTCCACCCGGAGTTCAAAAGCCGGCCAACGCGCCCGCACCCACTGTTCGTTGGCTTCATCGGTGCGGCGAAGGACGTCGTCCTAGAGGGTGAGCAGCATGAGCTCCCACTCGTCCGGCCCGACGAGTATGCCCGGACCGAGGAACTCCAGACCACTGGCGCGCGCTAACAACGACACAGGCGGGACACGGCAACGCTGGTAATGGCCGGACCTGGAGGCGGTGGTTATCGCGCTGCTCCTGATTGCCCGAGCACCCGGCCAGAGGGGTCAGGTAAGGTGACATCGACAATGCCGTGGCGGCCCGGCATCCGACCTGGGTGCGGTGCTGAGGGGATAGTACCGTGATTATCCGTCCCATGCGGCAGCCGGATGACGATGAGGGAGTGCGTGCGCTCGATCGGTCGTTCACGACAGACAGCATATACCGCGTCATACAGACGCCGCTCTCCTTTACCCTCGAACAGGTCCGCGTACATCCTGCGGTGACTAAGGAGTTCCCGTTCGATGCGGACTTTGGCGAGAGGCATGAAGCCGAACACGCCCGGGTTGCTGAGGATGGCGGCAGCATCGTTGGCTTCACCGCCTTCACCCATGAGCGCTGGAATCGTCGGACGGCAGTGTGGCACTTGTATGTCTCCCCATCCCACCGCAGGCAGGGAGTCGAGAGCGCACTTGTCAAGACGGTTATCGAAGACGCCCACTCCGCACGGACGCGTTGCGTCTGGCTCGAGACGACGAGCGCTGCCTACCCACCAATCCAGTTCTGCCGGCACCTGGGCTTCGAGTTGTGCGGTATGGACACGTCGCTCTACGACCCGGCTGTGAACTCGGTAGGGGAGACGGCCCTGTTCCTTTCTCGCTCAATATAGGTGGTAGAGCGAAGCGGCGGCT